>NZ_JANFVR010000272.1 GCF_024609805.1 Tahibacter caeni
GCCAATGCATCGTCGAGCGCGCGGCGGCGCGCGGCGGCCGGCGCGGCGGCGCCGCGGCGGTGGCGCAGCAGCGGCACCAGCACGAAGGCCAGCGCCGCGAGCAGCATCAGGCCGGCCAGCAGCACGAAAGCGGTAGTCACCAGTCTTCCTCCTCGCGCGGCGCGGTCGCGGCCGGCGTCTTGTGGGCGAGAGCCGCGGTGCGGCGGCGCACGACGACGACGAGCACGCCGGCGCCGGCGAGCAGCGCGAGCAGCGGGCCGAACCAGAGCAGCCACGTCGAGCCGCTCAGCGGCGGGTCATACAGCACGAACTGCGAATAGCGCGCGACGAGGTAGTCCTTGATCTGCGCGTCGCTCTTGCCGGCGCGCATCTGGTCGAACACTTCGCGGCGCAGATCGCCGGCCAGGCCCGCGTCCGAGTCGGCCAGGTTCTGGTTCTGGCAGACCAGGCAGCGCAGTTCGCGGGTCAGCGACTGGAAGCGCTTCTCTTCGGCCGCGTCCTTGAAATCCAGAGGCTGCACGGCCGCGGCGATCGTGCAGAACAGCGACAGCAGCAGCGCGGGCAGCGCCGCGCGACGCAGGCGACTCATGGCTGACCTCCGGCGGCGGGTTTCCGAAGCGCGGCTATCGCCGGCTTGAGCTCCTTCTCGACGTAGTCCGGCGTCAGCGCGCCGATGCGCTTTAGGCGGATGTAGCCGTCGCCATCGACGAGGAAGGTTTCCGGCGCGCCGTAGACGCCGAAGTCGATCGCCGTGCGGCCGACCGTGTCGGCGACGATGACGTCGTAGGGATTGCCGAAGCGCGCGAGCCAGGCCGTCGCGTCCGCGGCGTCGTCCTTCCAGTTGTAGCCGACCAGCGGCAGTCCGAGCTCCTTCGCATAACGCACCAGCACCGGATGCTCGTCGACGCAGCTCGGGCACCAGCTGCCGAACACGTTGAGCAGGTACGGCTTGCCCTTGAGGTCCGCGCTGCCGAACTCGCGATTCGCCTCGTTGAGCACGGGCAGACGGAATTCCGGTGCGGCCTTGCCGATCAGCGGCGAGGGCACTTCGCGCTGGTCGTGCTTCATGTTCCAGCGCAGGCCGAAGCCGAGCAGCGCGACGAGCAGCAGGAACGCCGCGAGCGGCAGCAGGCGCGCATTCATGCGGTCACCTCGTTCGCAGCGACGGCGCCCGGTGCCGCGGCCGGAGTCGGCGCGGGCTGCGCGTCGCGCGCGAGGGCCAGGCTGCGGAAGCGCCGGTCGGTCGCGGCGACGAAGCCGCCGAGCATCATCAGCAGCCCGCCCAGCCAGATCCAGCGCACGAACGGCTTGATGTAGACGCGCACCGACCAGGCGCCGTCGTCGCCGACCGGCTCGCCGAGCGCGACGTAGATGTCGCGCGTGAAACCCGGATCGATGGCCGATTCCGTCTGCACCTGGCCGCGCAGATAGCGGCGCTTCTGCGGCGCCAGGGTCGCGACCGTCGCGCCGTCGCGGCTGACGACGATCGTCCCGGCGTCGGCCTCGTAGTTCGGGCCGCGCGCGTGTTTCGCGCCGTCGAAGCGCACGTCGTAAGCGCCGATGCGCACGCTCTGGCCCGGCGCGAAGCGCAGGTCGCGCTCCAGGCCCGTGGCCTCGGTCAGCATGACGCCGGCGACGAACACGCCCACGCCGAGATGCGCGCAGATCATGCCGAACATTTCCGGCGTGTAGCGGCGTCCCGGCGGCGCGTGGCGCCAGCGCGACACGGCGTACAGCGCGATGCCGAGGCCGACCCAGAGTCCGAGGCCGATACCGGCCACGGCCTTGAACGGCAGGCCGCCGCCGAGCAGCCAGGCCGCGACGGCGGCAATGACCGCGACTAGCAGCGCCGGCAGCAGCGAACGCAGCGCCGCGGGCAGTTGGGCCTGGCGCCATTTCAGGAACGGCCCGAACGGCAGCAGCAGCACGACCGGTGCCATCAGCAGCACGAACATGAAGCCGAAATACGGCGGTCCGACCGAGATACGGCCGGCATCCAGCGCTTCGCCGAGCAGCGGGAACAGGGTGCCGAGCAGCACCATCAGCGCAGCAATTGAGAACAGCAGGTTGTTGATCAGCAGTAGGGTGTCGCGGCTGACGCCGGCGAACGGCTCGCCGCCGGCGACCTTCGGCGCGCGCAGGGCGTAGATCAGCAGCGAACCGCCGACGACGACGACGAGGAAGGCGAGCACGAACAGGCCGCGCTGCGGATCGCTCGCGAACGCATGCACCGAGGTCAGCACGCCCGAACGCACGAGGAAGGTGCCGAGCAGCGACAGCGAGAACGCAGCGATCGCCAGCAGCAGGGTCCAGGCACGGAACGAGCCGCGCTTTTCCGTCACGGCCTGGGAATGGATCAGCGCGGTGCCGACGAGCCAGGGCATGAACGAGGCGTTCTCGACCGGATCCCAGAACCACCAGCCGCCCCAGCCGAGCTCGTAGTACGCCCACCACGAACCCAGCGCGATGCCCAGGGTCAGGAACGCCCAGGCCACGTTGGTCCACGGCCGCGCCCAGCGCACCCAGGCCACGTCGAGCGTGCCGCCGAGCAGCGCGGCGATCGCGAACGCGAATGCGACCGAAAAGCCCACGTAGCCCATGTACAGCATCGGCGGATGCACGATCAGGCCGAAGTCCTGCAGCAGGGGGTTGAGGTCGTTGCCGTCGGCCAGCGCCGGTACGTGGCGCAGGAACGGGTTGGACGTCAGCAGCGTGAACAGCAGGAAGCCGACGCTGACGAAGCCGAGCACGCCGATCACGCGCGCCATGAAAACGTCGGGCAGGCGCCGGCTGAACGCGGCGACCGCGACGGTCCAGATGTTCAGGATCAGTATCCAGAGCAGCAGCGAACCCTCATGCGCGCCCCAGACCGCGGAGAAGCGGTAGTACCAGGGCAGCGCCGAATTGGAGTTCTGCGCGACGTAGGCGACCGAGAAATCCTGCTGAAGGAACGCGGCCGTCAGGATCGCGAACGCGACGATCACGAACACGGCCTGGCCGGCGGCGGCCGGCCGTGCGGTCGCGATCAGCGCCGCATGGTTGCGCCAGGCGCCGAGCAGCGGCAGCACGGTCTGCGCCAGGGCCAGCAGCAGGGCGAGTATCAGGGCGAATTGACCGAGTTCGGGCAGCATGGCGGCAGCGGCGGCTCCGTGATGCCGCCGCGGCGCGGGCCGCGGCGGCGGTGGATGGACGGTCGCGGCCCGCCCGGGGACGGGCCGCGACTGCCGAGGTTACAGCGGTTGCCGTCGGCGGGATTCAACGATGGTAGTCGTGCCGCAGCACGCCGTCGAAAGCACCCCGAGTTCAGACAACAGTTCTTGAAATCTCCGACCCGAACCGCAGGGGCAGGGGTCTTTGCGACCGAGTTTCTCGCAGAGCACCTTGTCGCCGTGGACCGTGCGCAGGCCGCGCATGACGCGCGCTTCCGAGATAGCCGCGGCGGCGCTTGCTAGTTCGCTCGAAAGCTCACCGTGAAGTTCTTCGGCGTACGCATGACGTTCTCCTTCATTGCTGGGCGCGGGATCACCGGTCCGCGCAGCCGGGTGTCGCTGTAATGCGGCACGTCGCGTCGAAAGCCCTTTCCTCCCGAGCGCAAATGCGCTTGGGGAGAGAGGACGGTTTCCTGTTTCGTCGGCTTTGGCGCCGCCTGCGTCGTACGGGCGCGCACGACGGCGACGGCCGTCACTGCGCCGCCGGCTTGCTTTCGCTCACCTCGTGTTTCTTGTGCGCCTTGGCCATGGCTTCGGCCACGTCGCGCGGCACGTAGTTCTCGTCGTGCTTGGCGAGCACCTCGGTCGCGACGAAGCGCTTGCCGTCCATGCGACCGGTCGTGACGACCGACTGCTTCTCGCGGAACAGGTCGGGCAGGATGCCGGTGTACTCGACGTCCAGTTCGGCGTCGCCGTCGGTCACGACGAAGCCGGTCTTCAGCGAATCGCCGGCGCGCTGGATCGAGCCGGCCTTGACCATGCCGCCGAGGCGGAAGCGCGCGTCGGCGGGCACCTTGCCGGCCTGCACCTCGACCGGCGTGTACAGGTAGGTGATGTTCTGCTGCAGCGCGAGCACGGTCAGCGCCGCGGCAACGACAACCGCGACTAGGATCAGCGAGATGACGACGAGGCGGCGTTTGCGGGTCGGGTTCATGCGGTTTCCTCGCTGCGCTTCTGCGCGCGGCGCGCGCGGCCGCGCAGATCGCGCAGCACGCGGCGGCGCTTGAGCAGCGGCGCGACGGCGTCGAGCGCGAGCACGATCGCGAAGATCGCGAACGAACTCCAGACGTAGCCGCCGTAGCCGCCCATGGACAGGAACTGGCTCATGCGGCGTCTCCGTCGGCGAGCGCGACCTGGCGCGCCCAGTCCTTGCCGGCTTCGAGCTCGAGCAGGTCGACGCGGGCGCGCGACAGCAGGCTCGCGGCGAACAGGAACTTGGTCGCGACCGCCATGACCAGCAGCGGCCAGAGCATGCGCGAGTCGATCAGCGAAGGGCCGAACAGCCGCACCGTGGAGCCCTGGTGCAGCGTGTTCCACCAGTTGACCGAGAAATGCACGATCGGCAGGTTGACGATGCCGACGAGCGCCAGGAACGCCGCGGCGCGCGAGGCCTGGCGGCGGTCCTCGATGGCCTGGTACAGGCCCATGACGCCGAAATAGAGGAACAGCAGCACGAGCTCGGAGGTCAGGCGTGCGTCCCAGGTCCACCAGGTGCCCCACATCGGCTTGCCCCAGATCGAGCCCGTGGCCAGGCAGATGAACGTGAAGGCGGCGCCGATCGGCGCGGAGGCCATGGCCAGGGTTTCCGACAGCTTGATGCGCCAGATCAGCGCGATGAAGCCGTTGACGGCCATGAACGCGTAGATGAACAGGCTCATCCAGGCGCTCGGCACGTGCACGTAGATGATGCGGAACGCGTCGCTCTGCTGATAGTCCGACGGCGCGAGCACGAGGCCGCCGTAGAGGCCGACGGCGAGGCTGATCAGGCCCAGGCCCCAGAGCCACGGCAGCAGGCGGCCGGCCAGCCGATAGAAGTACGGCGGCGACCCGAGCTTGTGGAACCAGAGTACGAGTGGATTCATGGATTCGTATACGGGTGGTGGTCGCGGTCAGCTCAGCGAGATGCGCAGCGCCGCCGCGCAGGCCAGCGGCGCCAGCACCAGCGCGAGCGCCAGGCCGGCGCCGAGCCAGAGCAGCGGCGCGAGCACCGGCAGTCCCTGGCCGGCTGCGTTGCAGGCGCCGGCGGCGAAGATCAGCACCGGCACGTACAGCGGCAGAACCAATAGCGCCAGCAGCATACCAGAGCGGCGCATGCCGACCGTCAGCGCGACGCAGACCGCGCCGATCAGGCTCAGCAGCGGCGTGGACAGGGCCAGCGCGGCCAGCAGCACCGGTAGCTCGCTGCGCGGCAGGTACAGGAGCTCGCCGAGCAGCGGCGCGGCCAGCAGCAGCGGCAGCGCCGTCGTGAGCCAGTGCACCGCGATCTTGCAGGCCAGCAGCAGCGGCAGCGGATGCGGCGACAGCACGAGCTGTTCGAGCGAGCCGTCCTCGAAGTCGGAGCGGAACAGCGCATCGAGCGACAGCAGGCCGGCCAGCAGCAGCGCGACGAGGATGGTGCCCGAGGCGATGCGCGCGAGCGCGTTGGGTTCGGGGCCGAGCGCGAACGGGAACAGCACGACGACCATGATCGCGAACAGCATCGGATTAAGCGCGTCGCCGCGCTGGCGCCAGACCAGGCTGAAGTCGCGCACGAACAGCGCGCGGCAGGCGGACAGCGCAGTGCCGTAGCTCATGCGGCGAGCTCCGGGTCGACTGCGGCCAGACGGATGCGCCGCGGCGTGCCCGAGGTGTACGCATAGGCGCCGTGCGAGGTGATCAGCGCGGCGCCGCCGCGCAGCGCGTGCAGTTCGAGCAGGCGGTTGACCAGGGTGATGCCTTCGCGGTCGAGATTGGCGTAGGGTTCGTCGAGCAGCCACAGCGCGGCCGGCACGAGCAGCAGCCGCGCGAGCGCGACGCGCTTTTTCTGGCCGGCCGAGAGCTGGCGCAGCGGCACGTCCTCGTAGCCTTCCAGGCCTACGCTCTTGAGCGCGTGGTGCGGCGTGATGCCCGGGCGCAGCCCGCCCAGGCCGATCGCGAAGCGCAGGTTCTGCAAAGGCGACAATTCCCCTTTGACACCGAGCAGGTGGCCGAGCAGGGCGACCTGGTGCGACAGCCGCGCGAGGGTCAGCGGCTCGCCGTTGAGCAGCACCTCGCCGGCGCTCGGCGGCAGCAGCCCGGACAGCACCTTGAGCAGGGTGGTCTTGCCGCTGCCGTTGTCGCCTTCCATGAGCACGACGTCGCCGGCGTCGAGCCGGAAGCTCAGCGGGCCGAAGATGGGTTCGTCGTTGCGCAGGTAGGCGAGTCCGCGCGCCTGCAGCAGCGGCGGCGTCTCCGGAGGAGTCGGGGAATTCATGCGGGCGCAATCCTAACCGCGCGCGCGGGCGGTTGCCACGCACCGTGGCATCGCGCCGCAGCGCGCGCGGCCGGGTTGGTCGAGAATGCGCCGCACGCGTTTTCCATGATCTGGAACATGGAAGTGCCGCGGCCGGTCTGCGTGCTCGCGGAACGGCGCGATCGATTTCAACCCGAT
>NZ_JANFVR010000273.1 GCF_024609805.1 Tahibacter caeni
CAGCGCGTGCCGCAGGCGGCCGCCGTCGCGCGCGCCGATTCGCTGCGCGGCACCGAGGTCGACGGCGGCGTGCGTCTCGACGCGAACGGCCACGTCGTGCGCGACCGCGAGCTGCGCCGGCTGTTCGACTATTTCCTCGCGCGTCTCGGCGAACGCAGCGCCGAACGCATCCGCGACGACCTGCTGCAATGGCTGCTGCAGCAGCCGCAGCTCGACGCCGCGGCGCGCGCCGACGTCCTGGCGCTGTACGACCGCTACGTCGAGCTGCAGCGCGCGAGCGCGGCGCTCGGCAGCAGCGGCGATCTGCATGCAGACCTGCAGCGGCTGCAGGCCCTGCGCGAGCGCGAGCTCGGCCGCGAACTCGCGCAGGCCTGGTTCGGCGACGAGCAAGCGTACGCGGCACAGACGCTCGCGCGGCTCGACGTCGCGCGCGATTCGGATCTGGACCCGGCCGCGCGTGCGCAGCGCTTGGCCGAGATCGACGCGGAACTCGATCCGCGGCAGCGCGCCGCGCGCAGCGACAGCACCGATTTCCAGGGCGCCGTCGCGCAGAGCCGGCAGTTCGATGCGGCCGCGGTATCGGCCGAGCAGCGTGCCGAACAGCGCCGCCGGCGCTGGGGCGACGCCGCAGCCGTGCGTCTGGCCGAACTCGATCAGCAGGAAGCGAGCTGGCAGCTGCGCCTGCAGGCCTATGCCCAGGCGCGCGAGCAGGTGTTCGCCGATCGCAGCCTGTCGCCGCCGCAGCGCGAGCTTCGCCTCGCGCGGCTGCTCGACGATTTCAGCGAGGCCGAACGGCGCCGCGTGCTGACACTGGCCGACGAAGGGCTGCTGCCGCAGTGACACGGCGATCCGGCCGCAACGCCGCCGCGCGGCGAGGACGGCGGAACGGCCCGCGCTAGCGATCCAGCACGTCCGCGCCCATCTGCGCGATCGTCGCGGCCATGCGGCCGGCGGCGAGCGCCTGCTCGCTGGACGCGTTGCCCTGCAGCGCGCGCCGCATCACGCCCTGCGCGATCGCGGCGAGGCGGAAGAAATGGAAGGCCAGATGGAACGGCCAGGCGTCGCCGGGATCGAGACCCGTGGCCGCGGCGAAGCGCGCGAGCAGGGCCGCTTCGTCGGGTATGCCGAGCGAAGCACGATCCAGGCCGGCCAGACCGGGCAGCACGGGATTGCGCGGCAGGCGCAGCGCCATGCAGAAATAGCCGAGATCGGCCAGCGGATGGCCCAGGGTCGACAGTTCCCAGTCGACCACGGCGAGCAGGCCTGGCTTGTCGGACCACATCAGGTTGTCGAGACGGAAATCGCCGTGCACGAGCGCGACGCGGCCGTCGTCGGCCGGCGCGGCCGCCGGCAGCGCGTCGATCAGGTGGTCCATCGCCGCGATCGTCCCGGTCTCGCTCGCGCGGTACTGCTCGGTCCAGCGGGCGATCTGGCGCGCGAAATAGTTGCCGGGCTTGCCGTAGTCGGCCAGGCCCGCGGCGGCGACGTCGAGGCGCGCCAGCGCGATCAGACCGTCGAGTGCGGCGCCGTACAGGGCTTCGCGCTGCGCCGGCGCGAGATCCGGCAGCGCCGGATCCCAGTAGATGCGGCCGGGCACGTAGCTCATGAGATAGAACATGCTGCCGATGACGCCGGCGTCCTCGCACAGGTGCAGCGGCTCGGCGACCGGCAGCGGACTGCGTTGCAGCGCGCGCAGTACGCGGAATTCGCGATCGACCGCATGCGCCGACGCGAGCAGCTTGCCCGGCGGCTTGCGCCGCAGCACGTAGCAGCCCGAGGCCGCGTCGATGCGATAGGTCGGGTTCGACTGGCCGCCCTTGAACTTGGTCGCGCTCAGCGGTCCCGCGAAGCCGGGAAGGTGAGCCTGCAGATAGGCGGCGAGTGCGCCGGTGTCGAAGCCGGGATCGGAAGCAGGCGTCATGGATCGCTCGGGCAGGGGCGGCGGGGCCTACGCTAGCAGACCCGGCGCGGCTTGCGCGTCGCCCGTCGTCACCGACGGCGGCATCGCCGCGATCTCAGTAGAAACTGCGCAGCTCGCGATGCGGTTCGGCGTCGAGATGGGGCAGGTGGCTCCAGCGCCGCAGCTGCCAGGCGCCGCGCTCGCGCACGAATTCGACGATGCCGGAATTGGCCAGACTCAGGTTGTGGCGGATCGTCGCCGGTTCGTCGAGCGCGAGCAGCGTCTGTGCGCAGCGCGCGATGACGCCGCCGGAGCTGACGACCAGGGCCGTGCCGGCGCCGGCACGGGTCTCGGCGCGGTCGCGCGCACGATGCACGCGGTCGCGGAACGCCTGCAGGGTTTCCGGCATGACGTCGTCGAGCACGCCGTCGGCCCAGGCCCGGAATGCGCGGCCGAGCAGCGCCTGAACGCGTGCCGGTTCCACGCCGCTGCGCAGCGCGACGAGGTCCGGATCATTGGCGGCGTGCGCCGCATAGCCGCGCAGCAGGCTCTCGTGGTCGAACTCGTTCCAGTCTGCATCGACTACGGCCTGCGGCAATGGCCGCGCGACGGCCGCGGCGGCGGTCTGCAGCGCCTGCAGGGTCTGCGCATGGCGCCGCTGCGCGCCGCTGACGACATGGTTGAATTCGAGATCGGGCTGCGCGGCAAGCCACTGCGCGAGCAACTCGGCCTGGCGCAGGCCGCGCTCGGAAAGCCGGTCGTAGTCGTCGGTGCCGAAGCTCGCCTGGGCGTGGCGGATCAGCAGCAGCCGCGTCGTCGTCGCGCTCACTCGGTCACGTAGTTCTTGCTGAACTTCAATGTATAGCTGCGCGTGTCGCCGGCCGGTGCGATGTGCAGCTCGAAGTTCAGGGTGTCGCTGCCGCGCACCGGAAACTCGGCGAGGTAGTAGATCGCGTCGGCCTCGCGGATCTCGCGCACCGTCACCTCGCTGCGCTGGCCGGCGAGGTTGGCCACGCTGCCGCGGATCTGCGCGGCGACCGGCACCGGTTCGGCGCCGCCGGTCTTCTGCACGGCGATGTTGAGCAGGCCCTGCTTGCTCGAGCGCGGAATCTTGTAGGCGGCGGCGACCTCGGCCGGCAGCAGGTCGGAAGACAGCGCGTTGTAATGCACGACGTAGTCGTCGAAGCGCTGCAGCTGCTCGCTGCGGCCGCGTGCGGGCAGCAATGTCAGCAGCACGGCGGTGCCGACGAGCAAGCCGATCTTGTAGGCCAGTTTCATGGACGTCTCCTGCCGCCGTAGCGGGCCGATCTTACACCGCGGGGCTGCTCAGAGCGGCACGAGCAGCGCGCTGAGCGGACCGAGCGCGTGCGCGAGCGCGAGCATGACCAGGCGCAGCGCGAGCGATGCGTACAGCGGCGACAGGTCGAAGTTCTCGAGCCGCGGCGGCAGCTTGCGGAACGGCCGCAGCAGCGGCTCGGTCAGGCCGAACAGCACTTCGACGGCGGGATTGCGGTGGTCGGGCGAGAAGAAGCTCGCGATCACGCAGAACAGGATGCACCAGAACGCGATGCCGAGCAGGAAGTAGAGCAGGCTGATGGTGCTGCCCAGGAGCAGATAGGCCGGCGACAGCGGCAGGCCGAGCAGCAGGAACAGCAGCACCGTTTCGATCAGCGCGACCAGCCACAGCACCAGCAAGGTGGCGAGGCTGAACTGCCGCCGCGCCGGCAGCAGCTGGCTCAGCGGCCCGACGACGGGATTCGTGGCCCGGTAGACGAACTGGCAGATCGGGTTGTTGAAGCGCACGCGCGTCAGCGGCAGCAGCAGGCGCAGCGCGACGATCAACAGTATCGAACCAAAGACGACCTGGACCAGCATCATGCCGGCGGCAGAGAAGAAGCCCATGCCTCAGCCCCCCGAACCGGCTGCGAGCTCGCGCCCGCGCTGCGTGGCCGCGGCGACCGCGTCGGCGACGATCTCGCGCAGGCCGCGCGTCAGGAAACGCTCGACCGCGGCCTGCGTGGTGCCGCCGGGCGAGGTCACGCGCTCGCGCAGCCTGGCCGGCGTTTCGCCGTCCTCGGCGAGCATGCGGCCGGCGCCGAGCGCGGTCTGGATCGCGAGACGCCGCGCCGCCTCGCGCGGCAGGCCCTGGCCGACTGCGGCGTCCTCGAGCGCCTCGACGAGCAGGAAGAAGTAGGCCGGGCCCGAGCCCGACAGCGCCGTGACGACGTCCATCTGTTCCTCGGCCTCGATCCAGACCGTGAGTCCGGCGGCGCCGAGCACCGCTTCGGCACGGCGGCGCTGTTCCGTCGTCACGCGCGCATTCGCACAGAGGCCGCTCGCGCCGGCGCCGATCAGGGCCGGCGTGTTCGGCATGCTGCGCACGACGGCGACGCCGCCGCCGCACCACGTGTCGAGCTGATCCAGGCGTATGCCCGCGGCGATCGAGATCAGGAGCGGCCGTGTCTGCTGCACGACGGTCCGCAACGCCTCGCAGACCGGCCGCATGACCTGCGGCTTGACCGCGAGCACGATGACCTCGGCATCCGCCGCGGCGCCCGCGCCGTCGGCGTGCACGGCGACGCCGAAGTCGGCGGCCAGCGCCTCGCGCAGTTCGGCATTCGGTTCGGCGACCGCGATGCGCGCGGCCGCGGCGCCGCGGCGCACGAGGCCGCCGATCAGGCTGCGGGCCATATTGCCGCCGCCGACGAAGGCCAGGCGCGGCGTGGGGGATTCGGTTGCGTCAGACATGGGTGTCCAGGCGGGCGGAAAGGAGGCGGGCGTAGGTTGCTGGTGAGCACGGAGAACCGCAACCGGATTACGCGGCGGTGCGGGCGCCGAACAGCGCCGAGCCGATGCGCACCATCGTCGCGCCTTCGGCGATCGCGAGCTCGAAGTCCTCGCTCATGCCCATCGACAGGGTGTCGACGCCGGCATGCTGGCGGCGCAGCGCCTCGAACAGCGCGCGCATGCGCGCGAACGCTGCGCGGCGCAGGCCCGGATCCGCATGCGGCGCCGGAATCGCCATGAGGCCGCGCAGTTCCAGCGCCGGCGCGGCCGCGGCGACCGCAGCGGCGAGCCCGGCGACGTCCTCGGGCCGGCAGCCCGACTTGGACATCTCGTCGTCGACGTTGACCTGGATCAGCACCTTCAGCGGCCCTCGCCCCGGCGGACGCCAGCGCGCGAGCGGCGCGACGAGCTTGAGCCGGTCCAGGCTCTGCAGCCAGTCGAAGTGCTCGGCCGCCTCGCGGCATTTGTTCGACTGCAGCGGCCCGATCAGATGCCATTCGAGCGCGAGATCGGCCAGCTCGCGCTGCTTGGCCAGCGCTTCCTGCACGTAGTTTTCGCCGAAGCGGCGCTGGCCCAGCGCGGCCAGTCCGCGCACGGCCTCGGCCGGCTTGGTCTTGCTCACGGCGAGCAGGTTCACGGTCCGGTTTTGCTGCGCTGCAGCATGTCCGATCCGGGCGCAGATCTCAGTAAAGGCAGTTTCGGAAGAACTCATTTCAAGCGCGTGCACCGGCGGAAAATTGCCGAGCTATACTCGGCCGAGACCACGCCGGACAGCGGCGTCGAACGACTTAGGGGATTGCGCATGGATATCGCCGAGCTGCTGGCATTCTCAGTCAAGAATAAGGCCTCGGACCTGCACTTGTCCGCCGGCCTGCCGCCGATGATCCGCGTCGACGGCGACGTGCGCCGCATCAACATTCCGGCGCTCGACCACAAGCAGATCCATTCGCTGATCTACGACATCATGTCGGACAAGCAGCGGCGCGACTACGAAGAATTCCTCGAGGTCGACTTCTCGTTCGAGATTCCCGGCCTCGCGCGCTTCCGCGTCAACGCGTTCAACCAGAACCGCGGCGCCGGCGCGGTGTTCCGTACGATTCCGTCGGAAGTGCTGACCCTCGAAGACCTCGGCTGTCCCAAGGTGTTCAAGGATCTGATTTCGCAGCCGCAGGGACTGATCCTCGTGACCGGGCCGACGGGCTCGGGCAAGTCGACCACGCTCGCGGCGATGGTCGACCACGTCAACAAGAACGAATACGCGCACATCCTGTCGGTCGAAGACCCGATCGAGTTCGTGCACACCTCGCAGAAGTGCCTGATCAACCAGCGCGAGGTGCATCGCGACACGCACGGCTTCAACGAAGCGCTGCGTTCGGCGCTGCGCGAAGACCCGGACTACATCCTCGTCGGCGAGTTGCGCGATCTCGAAACGATCCGTCTGGCGCTGACCGCCGCGGAAACCGGCCATCTGGTGTTCGCGACCCTGCATACGTCTTCGGCGGCCAAGACCGTCGACCGCATCATCGACGTGTTCCCGGCCGGCGAAAAGCCGATGGTGCGTTCGATGCTGTCCGAATCGCTGCGCGCGGTGATTTCGCAGTCGCTGCTGAAGAAGGTCGGCGGCGGGCGCATCGCGGCGCACGAGATCATGGTCGGCATCCCGGCCATCCGCAACCTGATCCGCGAGGACAAGGTCGCGCAGATGTATTCGTCGATCCAGACCGGCGCGCAGTACGGCATGCAGACGCTCGACCAGTGCCTGCTCGATCTGGTCAAGCGCGGCCTCGTCACGCGGCCGCAGGCGGCCAGCTACGCCAAGAACAAGGAAATCTTCAAGTGACAGGGCGCGGGCCGGCGCGGACGCCGGCCCGTCGCGTCATCGAAGGCGCCGGCGCCGCGGCCCGCGGTCGCC
>NZ_JANFVR010000274.1 GCF_024609805.1 Tahibacter caeni
CGGCCGAAGCCGCGCCGGCCGCCGCCGCGACCGCACCGTCGGCCGCGCCCGTCGCCGCGGCACCGGTCCGCGCGGCCTTCAGTCCGCGGCGCATGTACAGCTATCTCTGGCGCGAAGTGCTCGAGCTGCGCCGCGATCCGGTGCGAGCGACCCTGGCGCTGGCCGGTTCGCTGCTGCTGATGTTCGTGATCGGCTTCGGCATCAGCCTCGACGTGGAGAACCTGCGCTATGCGGTGCTCGACCGCGACGCGAGCAGCCTGAGCCAGGACTACGCGCTGAACCTCGCCGGCTCGCGCTACTTCGTCGAGCAGCCGCCGATCACCGACTACGCGGAGCTCGACCGGCGCCTGCGCAGCGGCGAGCTCGCGCTGGCCGTGGAGATTCCGCCGGGCTTCGGCCGCGACCTGCTGCGCGGCCATACGGTACAGATCGGCGCCTGGATCGACGGCGCCATGCCGACGCGCGCCGAAACCGTGCAGGGCTACGTGCAGGGCGTGCACCAGCAGTGGCTCGCCGACCAGGCGCGCCAGCGCCTCGGCGTGGACCTCGCCGCCGGCGTGAGCCTGCAGCAGCGCTACCGCTACAACCCCGACGTGCGCAGCCTGCCGGCGATGGTGCCGGCCGTGGTGCCGCTGCTGCTGCTGATGCTGCCGGCCATGCTGACCGCGCTCGGCGTCGTGCGCGAGAAGGAGATGGGCTCGATCATCAACCTCTACGTCACGCCGGTGACGCGGACCGAATTCCTGCTCGGCAAGCAGCTGCCCTACGTCGGCCTCGCGCTGGTCAACTTCCTGCTGATGTGCCTGCTCGCGGTGACCGCGTTCGGCGTGCCGATCCGCGGCAGCTTTCCGACTCTGCTGCTCGCCGCCGCGCTGTTCGGCGTCGTCGCGACGGGCATGGGCCTCGTCGCTTCGGCGCTGACGCGCAGCCAGATCGCCGCGATGTTCTTCACCCTGATCGGCACCTTGATCCCGGCCGTGCAATTCTCCGGGCTGATCGACCCGGTGTCTTCGCTCGAAGGCGCCGGCCGCCTGATCGGCACGGTCTATCCGGCCAGCCACATGTTCGTGATCAGCCGCGGCGTGTTCAGCAAGGGACTGGGACTGACCGACCTGTACGGCGCATTGTGGCCGCTGCTGCTGGCCATCCCGGTCGTGCTCGGCACGGCGCTGGCGCTGCTGCGCAAGCAGGAGCGCTGACATGCCGCGCCGCCTCGCCAATACCTTCCGTCTCGGCGTCAAGGAGCTCTGGAGCCTCTGGCGCGATCCGATGATGCTCGCGCTGATCGTCTACGTGTTCACCGTCTCGGTCTACACCGCGGCCACGGCCATGCCCGAGTCGCTGCACAACGCGCCGATCGCGATCGTCGACGAGGACGGTTCTCCGCTGTCGCAGCGCATCGTCGCGGCGTTCTATCCGCCGCAATTCAGCGCGCCGGTGCTGATCTCGCTGCAGGAGATGGACGCCGGCATGGACGCGGGCCGCTTCACCTTCGTGCTCGACATTCCGCCGGGATTCCAGCGCGACGTGCTGGCCGGCCGCCCGAGCGAGCTGCAGCTCAACGTCGACGCGACGCGCATGAGCCAGGCCTTCACCGGCAATCTCTACGTGCAGCAGATCGTGCAGGGCGAGATCGGCGAATTCGTGCGCCGCGAGCGCGGCGCGGCGGCGATGCCGGTCGAGCTGGCCCTGCGCGCGCGCTTCAATCCGCAGCTCGACAAGACCTGGTTCGGCAGCCTCATGGAGATCATCAACAGCGTCACGATGCTGTCGATCATCCTGACCGGCGCCGCGCTGATCCGCGAGCGCGAGCACGGCACCGTCGAGCACCTGCTCGTGATGCCGGTGACGCCGGCGCAGATCATGCTGGCCAAGGTCTGGGCCATGGGCCTCGTCGTGCTGACCGCAGCGGCCCTATCGCTGGCGCTGGTCGTGCGCGGCCTGCTGCAGGTGCCGGTCGAAGGCTCGGTCACGCTGTTCCTCGCCGGGGCGGCGCTGCATCTGTTCGCGACCACGTCGATGGGCATCTACCTGGCCACGCTCGCGCGCAGCATGCCGCAGTTCGGCCTGCTGCTGATCCTCGTGCTGATCCCGCTGGAGCTGCTGTCCGGCGGCATGACGCCGCGCGAGAGCATGCCGGTCCTCGTGCAGGACCTCATGCTGCTCGCGCCGACCACGCACTTCGTCGAGCTCGGCCAGGCCATCCTCTACCGCGGCGCCGGCTTCGACGTGGTCTGGCGGCCGTTCCTCGCGCTCGCGGCGATCGGCTCGACGCTGTTCGCGCTGTCGCTGCGGCGTTTCCGCAAGACCCTGAGCCTGATGGCGTGAATCCGACCGTCGCCAGGACGCCGTTTGTGGCATTTTCCAACCGGGCCGACTGCCGGAGCCGCCGATGCGCCTGATTCTGCCGCTGCCGGGCCACGAGGCCTTCGCCGGCCGCCTCGCGCAGGCCGGCGGCTGGACCGCGATCGCGCCGGAGACGCGCCGCTTTCCCGACGGCGAGAGCTATCTGCGCCTGCCCGAGGCGGTCGGCGGCCGGCCCGTCGACCTCGTCTGCAGCCTGGCCCGGCCCGATCCGCAATTCCTGCCGCTCGCTTTCGCCGCCGATGCGGCGCGCGAGCTCGGCGCGAGCGAGGTGACCCTGGTCGCGCCCTACCTGGCCTACTTGCGCCAGGACACGCGCTTCCGGCCCGGCGAGGCGGTCAGTTCGCGCAGCTTCGCGCGGCTGCTGTCGGGCTGCGTCGACCGCGTGCTGACCGTCGATCCGCACCTGCACCGCTATCCGGCGCTGGCGCGGATCTACCGCGTGCCGACCGCGACCCTGCACGCGGCGCCGCTGCTCGCGGGCTGGATCGCCGAACACGTGCGCTCGCCGCTGATCGTCGGACCGGACGAGGAAAGCGCGCAGTGGGCCGGCGCGATCGCCGCCGCCGCGGGCGCGCCCCACGTCGTCGCGCGCAAGCAGCGGCACGGCGACCGCGACGTCGAGATCGCCCTGCCCGACCTGTCGGCCTGGCGCGACCGCCAGCCCGTGCTCGTCGACGACATCGCCTCGTCGGGCCGCACGCTGATCGCGGTCGCGCGGCAATTGCAGCGGCAGGGCCTGCCGCGGCCCGACTGCGTCGTCGTGCACGGCCTGTTCGCCGACGACGCGCTCGCGGCGCTGCAGCCGTTCGTGCGGCAGGTCGTGTCCACCGATTCGGTCGCGCATCCGAGCAACCGCATCGGCCTCGCGCCGCTGTTCGCCGACGCGCTCGCGCGGAACCTGCGCGATCCCGCCGAGGCCCTGTCCGGAGACGACGCATGACGGCCGCCGGTCCGCCGCTGCCCGACGACCGCGCCGGCCGGAGCCGCGGCTACGGTCCGTTCCGCCATGCCGCGGTCACGCGCGAGCGCGTCGCGGCACTCGTGGACACCTGGCGGGCCGACGGCCATGCCGCGACGCCGGCCGGGCTCTGGCGCCTGTTCGCCGCGGCCGACCGTCTCGCGAGCGCGGCCGCCTGGCTGGTCGTGCACATGACCTATGCACGCCGCGTCGACCTGAGCGGCGCAGCGCTGCCGGCCGCGGACTTCGAGGCTTCGCCCGAGGGCCATACCGGCGGCTCGCTGAACACGGTGCCGGCCTTCGTCGGCTATCTGCTGGCCAATGCGCTCTCGGGCGCGACGCGCAGCTGGCTCATGGAGCAGGGCCATTGCGTCGCCGCGATCGAGGCGGTCGACGCGCTGACCGGCGACGTGTCGGCGGCACAGGCCGGACGCTACGACCGCAGCGAAACCGGCCTGTCGCACCTCGTCGCGGATTTCTATTCCTACGCGATCGGCGCCGACGGCCGTCCGGCCGTGCCGCTCGGCAGCCCTGCCGGGCCGCACCTGAGCCACACGCGGCCCGAGCCCCTGCTGGGCGTGCTGCGCCGCATCGACGACGGTCCGTGCCGCACGGCGGCGCTGGGCTACCTGAGCCGCGGCGGCACGTTCGACGTCGCCGGCATGCTGTTCGCCAACCGCTGCACCTGGGCGCATGCCGTGGCCGCCGCGGCGCGCGTCGCGGGCTGGCCGCCCGAAACCCTGCTGGACGCTGCCGAAGCCGACGCCGTGGCCGGCCGCAGCGGACCGCAAGCCCTGCTTCATCCCGACAAGGACTACGAATGCTGACTTTGCGATCGTTGGGCGGTGCCGGCACCGTGACCGGCTCCAAGCACCTGCTCAGCCTCGGCGAGCGGCGCCTGCTGCTCGACTGCGGCCTGTTCCAGGGCCTCAAGAACCTGCGCGAGCTCAACTGGAAACGCCTGCCCGTCGACGCCGCCGGCATCGACGACGTGGTGCTCAGCCATGCGCATCTCGATCACTGCGGCTACCTGCCGCGGCTGCTGCTCGAAGGCTTCCGCGGCCGCATCCACGCGAGCACACCGACCGCCGCGGTCGCGGACCTGATCCTCAAGGACGCCGGCCATCTGCAGGAGAAGGACGCCGACTACGCCAACCGCAAGGGCTTTTCCAAGCACCATCCGGCGCTGCCGCTGTATCGCGTCGTCGACGCCGAGCGCGCGCTCGAACGCTTCGACGCCGTGCGCTGGCACAAGCGCACGCCGCTGCACTGCGGCGCGCAGATCCAGTTGCGCCCGGCCGGCCACATCCTCGGCGCGGCGACGGTGCAGGTGGACTGGGGTGGGCGGACGATCGTGTTCTCCGGCGATCTCGGCCGCTACGCGGATCCGGTCATGGTCGCTCCCGAAGCCGTGCCCGAAGCCGACTACGTCGTCGTCGAATCGACCTACGGCGATCGCCTGCATCCGCCGCAGGATCCGCTCGAGGCGCTCGGCGCGGTCATCGAGCGCACCGTGCAGCGCGGCGGCACCGTCGTCATTCCGGCCTTCGCCGTCGGACGCGCACAGACCCTGCAGTACTACCTCTGGAAGCTCAAGCAGGCCGGCCGCCTCGCGAACGTGCCGGTCTACGTCGACAGCCCGATGGCGAGCAGCGCGAGCGACCTGCTGCGCCGCTTCGTCGGCCAGCACCGCCTCGACGCGGAAACCTGCGCCGAGGTCTGCAACGTCGCCACGCACGTGCGCGACGTGGCCGAGTCCAAGGCGCTGTCGGCCGACCGTTTTCCGAAGATCATCATTTCCGCGAGCGGCATGGCCACCGGCGGCCGCGTGCTGCACCACCTGATCGCGTTCGCGCCGGATCATCGCAACACCGTGCTGCTGTCGGGCTTCCAGGCTGCCGGCACGCGCGGCCGCCGCCTGCTGCAGGGCGAGCGCGAGATCAAGATCTTCGGCCAGTGGGTGCCGGTGCAGGCCGAGGTCGTCGACCTGCCGATGCTGTCGGCGCATGCGGACGCCGAGGAAATCATGCGCTGGCTGTCGGGTTTCCGCCGGCCGCCGCGGCGCGTGTTCGTCGTGCACGGCGAGCCCGAGGCGTCCGACGCCCTGCGCGTGCGCATCGCGCGCGAACTCGGCTGGGACGTCGCCGTACCGCGCCAGGACGAGGAGTTCACGCTATGACCGACACTGCCGGCGACGGCAACGGCAACGGCAACGGCGCGCCGGAACTGCGCGCGACGCGCCTGCGCCTGCACGCGCAGCACCAGCTCATCGCGGTCATGCGCCGCGACGAGCGCGTCTGCCGCGCCGAAGGCCTCGCGCCGCGCAGCCAGATCGAAATCGACGCGGGCCCGCGGCGCATCCAGGCCCTGCTCTACCAGATGGACGGCGACCTGCTGCAGCCCGGCACGGTCGCCTTGTCGGAAACCGCCTGGCAGCAGCTCGACCTGCGCGAAGGCGACGCCGTGCGCGTGCACCATCCGCCGCTGCTCGACTCGCTCGCGAGCTTGCGCGGCCGGCTCTACGGCCACCGCCTCGGCGCGGCGGAACTCGCCGCGATCGTCGCCGACGTCGCCGCGGGCCGCTACAGCGACGTGCATCTCGCGGCCTTCCTGACCGCGACCGCGGCCCTGCCGCTCGACGACGAGGAAACCTACGCGCTGACCGGCGCGATGGTCGATGTCGGCGAACGCCTGCGCTGGGACGCACCGGTCGTGCTCGACAAGCACTGCATCGGCGGCCTGCCCGGCAACCGTACGTCGCCGCTGGTCGTGGCCATCGTCGCGGCCTGCGGACTGCTCATTCCCAAGACCTCTTCGCGCGCGATCACCTCGCCGGCCGGCACGGCCGACACGATGGAGACGCTCGCGCCGGTGGAGCTCGACGGCGCGACCCTGCGCCGCGTCGTCGCGGCCGAAGGCGGCTGCCTGGCCTGGGGCGGCGCGATGCGCCTGAGCCCGGCCGACGAGGTCTTCGTGCGCATCGAGCGCGAGCTCGACATCGACACCGAAGGCCAGTTGATCGCCTCGGTGCTGTCGAAGAAGATCGCCGCCGGCTCCACGCACGTCGTCATCGACATTCCGGTCGGCGACACGGCCAAGGTGCGCACGCCCGAGGCCGGCGCCGCGCTCGCGCGGCGCCTGCAGGCCATCGGAGCGCGCTTCGGCCTGGCCGTGCACGGCATCGTCAGCGACGGCAGCCAGCCGGTCGGCCGCGGCATAGGCCCGGCGCTCGAAG
>NZ_JANFVR010000275.1 GCF_024609805.1 Tahibacter caeni
GCCGCGAGCTGCGGCATCGGCAGGGCCAGCCGCATCGCGCCGGGGCCGTTCCAGTACCAGCCCGCTGCGGCCGGCGCGACGGCGTAGTCGCGGCCGGCACGGATCACGTCGGCGCCGCGCTCGGCCAGGGCCTGCAGCAAGCCTTCGGGCGGATCGGTCTCGGCGAGGACGAGCGGCCTTCCGGCCCGCGCGACGCCGGCCTTCTCGCGCCCGATGCTGTCGCGGTCGCTGCCGAGCCAGTCCTGGTGGTCCAGCGCGATCGTCGTGACGATCGCCGCGTCGGCGTCGATCAGGTTCACCGCATCGAGCCGCCCGCCGAGGCCGACTTCGAGCACGGCGACATCGAGCATCGCGTCGGCGAACAGCAGCAGCGCGGCCAGGGTGCCGAACTCGAAATAGGTCAGCGGGACGTCGCCGCGCGCGGCTTCGATGCGCTCGAACGCGTCGGTCAGCGCGGCGTCATCGGCATCGGCGCCGGCGATGCGCACGCGCTCGTTGTAGGCCAGCACGTGCGGCGAGGTGTAGGCGGCGACGCGATAGCCGCCGGCCGCGAGCATGGCTTCGAGGAACGCGACCGTCGAACCCTTGCCGTTGGTGCCGGCGACGGTGACGACGACGGGCGCCGGCCGCGGCGCGCCGAGGCGCCGCCAGACCTCGCCCACGCGCGCCAGGCCGAGGTCGACGCCGCGCAGGTGTACGCCGAGCTGATAGTCCAGCCACTGCTGCAGGATGCGTCGCGGCGACGGTTCCGCGCTCAGGCGGCGGCTCCGCCGACGGGCGCCGTGCCGTGGCGCGGCTGGCGCATCAGCAGCGCGAGCACGTCGGCCAGTTTGTTGCGCGTCTCGCGCCTGTCGACGATGAAGTCGACGGCACCGTGCTCGACGAGAAACTCGGAACGCTGGAAACCTTCCGGCAACGTCTCGCGCACGGTCTGCTCGATCACGCGCGGACCGGCGAAGCCGATCAGCGCCTTGGGTTCGGCGACATTGATGTCGCCCAGCATGCCGAGACTGGCCGAGACGCCGCCGGTGGTCGGGTGGGTCAGCACCGAGATGTACGGCAGGCCGGCCGCGCGCAGGCGCGCGAGCGCGGCCGAGGTCTTGGCCATCTGCATCAGCGAGAACAGGCCCTCCTGCATGCGCGCGCCGCCGGTCGCCGACCAGCAGACCAGCGGCGTGCGGTCGGCCAGGGCCCGCTCGGCCGCGCGCGTGAACTTCTCGCCGACGACCGAACCCATCGAGCCGCCCATGAAGCTGAAGTCGAACGCGACGGCGACGAGCGGCCGGCTCTTGAGCAGGCCGCACATCGCGATCATCGCGTCCTTCTCGCCGGTCTGCTTCTGCGCCGCGACGATGCGGTCCTTGTAGCGTTTGGAATCCTTGAACTTCAGCGCGTCGACCGGTTCGAGATCGGCGAACAGCTCCTCGGTGGAGCCTTCGTCGAAGAACGCGAGCAGACGCTTGCGCGCGCCGATCGCGTGGTGATGGCCGCACTGCGGGCAGACTTCGAGATTGCGCTCGAGCTCGGGCCGGTACAGCACGGCGGCACAGCCCTCGCATTTTTCCCAGACGCCTTCGGGCACCTTGCCCTTGACGCCGGTGCCCTGCGTGCGGATGCGCGACGGCATCAGTTTAGAAAGCCAGCTCATGTCACCAACCTCTCCGGTATCCGCCGGCGGCATAGGCGCCGGCGTCGATTCAAGCAGAGGCGCCGCCTCGGGCGGCGCCGGATCTTGCGCAGACGGCGGCTGCCGCCTATGCGGCATGGCCTGCGGGCACCGCGTCCAGCGCCGCGCGGATCGGCGCGAGGAATGCGTGCGCACGCCGCACGGCCTCGGCCGCGTCGGCGCTGCCCGCCAGTGTATCGACCAGCGCGCTGCCGATCACCACGGCGTCGGCGAAGCCGGCGATCGTCGCGGCCGTCGCGGCGTCCTTCACGCCGAAACCGACCGCGACCGGCGTGCGCGCCCGGGCGCGCAGCGCGGTCACGCGCTCGCGCACCGAATCCGTGCTCAGATGCGCCGCGCCGGTGATGCCGGCGAACGACACGTAGTAGAGGAACCCCTGCGCCTCGGCGACGACGCGCTCGAGCCGCGCGGCGTCGGTCGTCGGCGCGGCGAGGAAGATCTGCTCCAGGCCGGCCGCGCGCAGCGGCGCGGCCGTGGCGATCTCTTCCACGGGACAGTCCACGAGCAGCACGCCGTCGACGCCGGCCTCATTGGCTTCGGCCGCGAAGCGCGCGACGCCGCGGATCTCCACCGGATTCAGATAGCCCATCAGCACGACCGGCGTCTGCGCATCGCGCGCGCGGAACTCGCGCACCCAGGCCACCACCTGACCCAGGCCCACGCCCTTGGCCAGCGCGCGTTCGTTCGCGTGCTGGATGACCGGACCGTCGGCCATGGGATCGGAGAACGGCACGCCGAGCTCGAGCAGATCCGCGCCGGCGTCCACGAGCGCGTGCATCAGCGCAACGGTGGCTTCGGGCAGCGGATCGCCGGCCGTGACGAACGGAATCAGGCCCGGCCGGCGGGCGGCCTTCAGCGCGGCGAAGCGGTCGGAAATACGGCTCATGGATGCAGGCAACCTGGCAGCGGTGACGGTGGCGCGGCGGACTCAGATCAGGCTGAGGCCTTCGCGCGCGGCGATGGTGTGCACGTCCTTGTCGCCGCGGCCCGACAGGTTGACGAGCACGAGCCGGTCCTTCGGCAGCTCGCGCGCGAGCTTGATGCCCTGGGCCACGGCGTGGCTGGATTCGAGCGCGGCGAGGATGCCCTCGCTGCGCGCGAGTTCGTGGAACGCGGCCAGCGCCTCGTCGTCGGTGACGCCGAGATACTGCGCGCGGCCGCTGTCCTTGAGATAGGCGTGCTCGGGACCGACGCCGGGATAATCCAGGCCGGCCGAGACCGAATGGGTCTCGATGATCTGGCCGTCGTCGTCGCAGAGCACGTAGGTGCGGTTGCCGTGCAGCACGCCCGGGCGGCCGGCCGCGAGCGAGGCGGCATGACGGCCCGTCGCGATGCCGTCGCCGGCGGCTTCCGCGCCGTAGATCGCGACGTCCGCGTCGTTGAGGAACGCATGGAACAGGCCGATCGCGTTGGAGCCGCCGCCGACGCAGGCGACGAGCGCATGCGGCAGGCGGCCGTACTGCTCGAGCATCTGCGCGCGCGCCTCGCGGCCGACGACGGCGTTGAAATCGCGCACCATCTGCGGATACGGATGCGGGCCGGCCACCGTGCCGATCATGTAGAAGGTGTCGTGCACGTTGGTGACCCAGTCGCGCAGCGCTTCGTTGAGCGCGTCCTTCAAGGTCTTCGAACCCGAATGCACCGGATTCACCTGCGCGCCCAGCAGCTTCATGCGGTAGACGTTGATCGCCTGGCGCTCGACGTCGACGGCGCCCATGTAGACCACGCACGGAATGCCGAGCCGCGCGCAGACCGTCGCGCTGGCCACGCCGTGCTGGCCGGCGCCGGTCTCGGCGATGATGCGGCGCTTGCCCATGTGCTTGGCGACCAGCGCCTGGCCGATGGTGTTGTTGATCTTGTGCGCGCCGGTGTGGTTGAGGTCCTCGCGCTTGAGCAGGATCTGCGCGCCGCCGACGCGGCGCGACAGGCGCTCGGCGTGATAGATCGGACTGGGCCGGCCGACGTAGTGCTTGAGGTCGTATTCGAACTCGGCGATGAAATCCGGATCGTTGCGCAGGCGCTCGTAGGCGGCCGTCAGCTCGGCCAGCGGCGCCATCAGCGTTTCCGCGACATAGACGCCGCCGTAGGCGCCGAAGCGGCCGTGCGCGTCGGGAAGAGTGTGGAAATCGGTAGTCACGCCTGGTTTTCCTCGTCGGCGCCGGCCTGCGCCAGCGACTGCATGAACTGCTGCATCTTCTGCGCGGATTTCAGTCCCGGCGCCGTCTCGATGCCGCTCGATACGTCGACCGCATGCGGCCGCGCGACGCGCACGGCGCGTGCCACGTTGCCGGCGTCCAGACCGCCGGCCAGCACGAGCGGGCGGCCGAGATCCCGCGGTACGCGCGTCCAGTCGAACGCGACGCCGCGGCCGCCCTGCCCGCCGGCCGCATGGCTGTCGAGCAGGAAACCGGCCGCCTGCGCATGCCGGCGCGCATAGGCCGCGACGTCGGCGACGCTGGCCATCGGCACGGCCTTCAGATAGCGCCGATCGAACGCCGTGCAATAGTCCGGCGTTTCCTCGCCGTGGAATTGCAGCAGATCCGGCGCGACACGGCTAATGACTTCGCGCACCCACTGCGGTTCGTCGTCGAGCAGCAAGGTGACGACGGCGACGAACGGCGACGCGGCCGCGCGCAGCGCCGCGGCCTGCTCCAGGTCGACGAAGCGCCGGCTGCGCCGGGTCATGACCAGGCCTATCGCATCGATGCCGAGCGCGCAGGCTGCGGCCACGTCCTCGACGCGGGTCAGGCCGCAGAACTTCACGCGCACGCGGCTCGCCGGGACGCTGCTCACAGGGTCACTTCGGCCGGCAGCCGCCATGACGCCGGATACGACGGATGCAGGAAGGTCAGCCCCTGCGACGGTGCCGTCGGCCCGGCCTGGGTGCGGTCGCGGCCGGCGAGCACGTCGCGCACCCAGTCGGGCTCGCGCTCGCCGAGGCCGACCGGCAGCAGGCTGCCGACGATGTTGCGGACCATGTGATGCAGGAACGCGTTGGCCTGGATCTCGAAATGGATGTAGTCGCCGTCGCGCGTCACGTCGAGCGCATGCACCGTGCGAACCGGATTCGGCGCCTGGCAGGCCACCGTGCGGAACGCGTTGAAATCGTGTTCGCCGAGCAGATGGCGCGCGGCCTGCTGCATGCGGGCGGCGTCGAGCGGCCGGCGCTCCCAGGCCACGTAGCGCGCATCGAGCGCCGGACGAACCGGCCGGTTCAACAGGGTATAGCGGTAGCACCGCGCGCGCGCCGAGAAGCGCGCGTGGAAGTCCTCCGGCATGCGCTGCAGCCAGCGCACGCAGACGTCGTCGGGCAGGCGCGAATTGGTGCCGAGCAGCCAGCCGCGGTCGCTGCGCTCTACCGGCGCGTCGAAATGCACGACCTGGCAGCGCGCGTGCACGCCGGCGTCGGTGCGTCCGGCACAGGTCACGGCGACCGGCGTCGCGGCCACGAAGGACAGGGCCTGCTCCAGCACGCCCTGCACCGTGCGGCCGCGGTCCAGCCGCTGCCAGCCGAGGAAGTCGGTGCCGTCGTATTCGACGCCCAGGGCGATGCGCAAGCCAGCTCCGGCGGGAGAAAAGGGGCGCGATTGTAGCCCGAACCCGCGACGCGCGGCCGCCGGGCGGCGGCCGCGCGTCGCGCCCGGACGGTCCGCAGAAACACGAAGGCCGGCTTGCGCCGGCCTTCGTGGGGTCAACGGGACAGGCCAATCAGCGGATTTCGGCGAGCAGCTTGCGCGCCTCGCCCTTCTGCTTGTCGCTGCCTTCGATCAGCACTTCCTCGAGCATCGACCGCGCGCCGTCCGGATCGCCCATGTCGAGATAGGCCTTGGCCAGATCGAGCTTGGTGCCGATCGCATCGTCGGAAGCGAGCAGGTCGTCGTCGACGCGGGCCGCCGGCGGCGGCGCCCGGTCCGGGATCGGCGGCAGGGGCTGGACCTGGGTCTGATAGTTGCTGGCCGGAGCGGCCGGCGCGCGCGGCGGGGTCAGGTCGAACGAGAAGTCGTCGCTGGTCGGTGCCGGTGCCGGTGCCGGTACCGGCGGCGGCGGCGCTGCGCCGCGGTCGGTCAGATCGAAGTCGAACGCATCGTCCTCGGCAGCGGCGGCCGGAGCAGCAGGAGCCGGCGGCGGCGCGCCGAAGCCGTCATCGAAGCCGTCGAAGCGCAGGGGCTCGGACGAGGCCTCGTAGCTGCCGAAGGCCGGCGGCGCCGCGGCAGCCGAGACCGGCTCGGCGAACAGCGGATTCGACGGCACGAGTTCGCGGCCCATCGCCTGCACCTGCTGCCATTCCGGCATGTTGGTATCGTAGATGTGCGCATACATGGCCTGGGCCGCGGCTTCGAACTTGTCCGCATCGCCCTGCGAGTAGTACAGGCTGGTCAGTTCCAGGTGCGCCGACGTGTCGTCCGGATATTGGGCCAGACGGTCGAGCAGCGAATCCTCCTCGTCCTGCAACGGCGAGGTGGTCTCGGCGTAACTCGCCGCGCCGGCCGCGGCCGGCGCCGCCTTCTTGCCGCCGCGCAGACGCGTGGCCAGGAAGCCGAGCGCGCCGAGCACCGCGAGGCCGCCGAGGCCGTACATCCAGGTCGTCGGCTCCTCGTACCAGGCCTTGGCCGCCGGCAGCGGCTGCACCTTGGCCGGCGTCGACGGCTTGGCCGCGGCGGTCGTGCTGGTCGCCGGCTTGGCCGGCGTCGTCGTGGCCGGAGGCGTCGTGGTCGCGGTCGAGCCCGGCGTCGTGGCGCCCGGCGTGGTCGACGCGGTGGCCGGCGGCGTGGTCGTGCCGCTGCCTGGCGTGGCCGAGGTGTCCGTCGACGGCGTGGCGGTCGTCGAAACCGGTGGCGTCGCTGCGGTCGACGGGGTCGTGCCGG
>NZ_JANFVR010000276.1 GCF_024609805.1 Tahibacter caeni
GCCGCCCGGGCCGCGGCACGGCGGCGCGGACGGCACCGCGCCGCCGCCGCGGGGCCGCCCTGGTTTCCAGCACGGCGACGGCACGGGATAATCCGCGCCCCCGCCGTCTGGAACCGCCTGCTGATGCATTTCTCCCCCGGTCAACGCTGGATCTCCAATGCCGAACCCGAGCTCGGACTCGGCACCGTCTTGCGCATCGAGGGACGCAGCATCCAGGTCCTGTTCGCCAAGTCCGGCGTGCTGCGCCACTACGCCGCGCATGCGGCGCCGCTGGTCCGGGCCGAGTTCCGCGTCGGCCAGAAGGTCAGCGGCAAGGGCGAGAGCTTCACGGTCGAGCGCGTCGAGACGCACCAGAACCTGCTGCACTACCACGGCGGCGGCCACAGCCTCGTCGAGGGCGAACTCGACGACGTGCAGAGCCTGTCGCAGGCCGACGAGCGCCTGCTGTCGGGCCGCCTGGACCGCCCCGACCGTTTCGATTTCCGCCTCGAAGCATTGAACCGCCGCGCCGGCGCGCGCCGCGGCGTCGATTTCGGCCTGGCTGCCGCGCGCATCGCGCTCGTGCCGCACCAGCTGCGCGTCGCGCAGATCGGCGCGAGCCGGCGCCCGGTGCGCCTGCTGCTCGCCGACGAGGTCGGCCTCGGCAAGACCATCGAAGCGGGCATGATCCTCGCGCAGCTGATCGCCTCGGGCCGCGTCGAGCGCGCGCTCGTGCTGCTGCCCGAGCCGCTGGTCTACCAGTGGTTCGTCGAGCTGCTGCGGCGCTTCAATCTGCAATTTTCCATTTATGACGAAGAGCGCTGCACCGCGATCGAGCTCGCCGGCGACGCGCGCAATCCGTTCGAGGACGAGCAGCTCGTCATCACCGACCTCGCGTTCCTGGCCGGCAATCCGCGCCGCGCCGAGCAGGCCGTCGCCGCGGGCTGGGACCTGCTCGTCGTCGACGAAGCCCATCACCTGGCCTGGACGCCGCAGGCGGCCAGCCCCGAATACGCCGTCGTCGAAACCCTGGCCGCGGCGACCCCGGGCGTGATCCTGCTGACCGCGACACCCGAACAGCTCGGCCGCACCGGCCATTTCGCGCGCCTGCGCCTGCTCGATCCGGCGCGCTATCACGACCTCGAACGCTACGTCGCCGAAGCCGACGGCTATCTCGCGCTGTCGCGGATCGCCGCCAAGCTCGGCGACGGCGCCGCGCTCGACGCGGCCGAACGCCGCGAGCTCGCCGCGCGCCTGGCCGGCGACGACGCGAGCCTCGCGCTGCTGGACCGTCTCGACCAGGAGCCCGCCGCGGCCAGCGCGCTGCTCGATGCGCTGATCGACCGCCACGGCACCGGCCGCGTGATGTTCCGCAACCGCCGCGCCGTCGTCGGCGGTTTTCCCAAGCGCGTCCCGCGGCTGCAGCTGCTCGACGGCGCGACGCTCAGCGAGGACCAGCGCCAGCGCCTGCTGACCGAGTTCCTGTCCGACATCCAGCAGCCGCCGTCGCCGCACGACTACGACTACACGGCCGACCCGCGCCTGCCTTGGCTCGTGGAGCTGCTCGAGAAGCACCCGCGCGACAAGTTCCTGCTGATCTGCCGCAGCCAGGCCAAGGTGCTCGCGCTCGAGGAAGCCGTGCGCACGCGCAGCGGCATCAATCTCGCGCGCTTCCACGAAGGCCTGTCCATCGTGCACCGCGACCGCAACGCGGCCTATTTCGCCGACCCGGAAGGCGCGCGCCTGCTGATCTGCTCGGAGATCGGCTCGGAAGGCCGCAATTTCCAGTTCGCGCATCACCTGATTCTCTGGGACGTGCCGCTGGATCCGGACCTGCTCGAACAGCGCATCGGCCGCCTCGACCGCATCGGCCAGCGCAACGACATCGAACTGCACGCGGTGGCGTTCACGGGCAGCGCCCAGCACGTGCTGCTGCGCTGGTACGAAGAAGGCCTCGACGCGCTGCGCCAGAGCCCGGCCGACGGCCGCGAGCTGTACAAGCGCTTCGGTCCCGATCTCGCCGAGCGCGCCGCGACGCATGCGCTGGAAGGCACCGATCCGGACCAGGAGCTCGATTCGCTGATCGCGCAGACGCGCGCCGCGCACGAGGAACTGTCGCGCCTCGTCCACGCCGGCCGCGACCGCCTGCTCGAGCTCGCGAGCAGCCGCGAGGCGCGCGAGGAAACCCTGCGCGAGGCGCTGGCCGCGGCCGACGCCGACCTCGACACCGAAGACTTCATCCTGCGCCTGTTCGAGCAGTTCGGCATCGAGCACGAGGAAACCGGGCCGCGCACCTGGGTGCTCGATCCCGAATACGTCAGCACCGAAGGCCTGTCCGGACTCAAGGACGGCCCGCAGCAGATCACGTTCGACCGCGCCACCGCGCTCGCGCGCGAGGAGTTGCCGCTGCTGCGCAACGACCATCCGCTCGTCGTCGGCGCGCTCGACCTGCTGCTCGAGGGCGAACAGGGCAACGCGGCCTTCCTCGTCGACGACGCGCTGCCGCCGCGCACCGTGCTGCTCGAAGCCGTCTACGTGCTCGAGTGCATCGCCCAGCGCAGCCTCGGCATCGACCGCTTCCTGCCGCCGCTGCCGCTGCGCGTCGTCGTCGACACCAAGCTGCAGGTGCGCGAGTACAAGCCCAACCCGGTGTCGCTGAAGAAATCCGCCGACCGCGCCGTCGACTTCAACCGCTACCGCAAATTCCTCGCCCAGATCGTGCCGCCGATGCTGGAGCGCTGCGAGACCGCCGCACGCGACGTCGCCGTGCGCGAGATCGCCGCGGCCGCGGCGTCGGCCCAGACCACGCTCGGCGCCGGCATCGCGCGCCTGAGCGCGCTGCGCGCGGTGAATCCGGCCGTGCGCGCCGAGGAAATCGAGGCGCTGGAGAGCGAACGCGCTGCGATCGCCGAGGCCCTGCCGCGCGCGCGGCCGCGCCTGGACGCCGTGCGCTTCGTCTGCAGCCAGGATTTCCTGAGCCTGCGCTGATCGGCTCCGCGCGTCGCATGCGGCCATCGTCGACGCCGTTCGACCGGTGACGCCGCCGGACCACGGCAGTGCTAGGCTGCGGCAACCGTTGCGTGCAACCGCACGGATCCGCCGTATCGTCCCGGCCGGATACGCCGCGCAACGCCCTGCCGCCACGAACAGCGCAACGAAGGAGCCGCGATGGCCAGTTTTTTCTTCTCCGGACTCAGCGAGACGTTCGGCCAGCCGCTGCTGCGCAATCAGCTGCCGCCCGCCCTGCGCTCGATCGTCGACGAGCAGGAAGCCGTGCCGGAAGCGGATTCGCTGAGTTTCGATGGCGACGACAAGCCGTCACGCTCGCGGCGTATCCGCAGCAAGCACCCGGAACTCAGCGAAAAGGATCTGCAGCTCGCGACGCAGGCGCTCGATCAGATCGAACGCCGGCGCGAAGCTCGGCGCCGGTTCTGGGTGCAGCTGACCGTTTCCCTGGTCGTACTGGCCGGCGCGGGCTATCTGCTGGCGATGACTGCGCCCGGCGCCGACACGCAGAAGGCGCTGTTCGGCCTGATCGGCACCGTGATCGGCTACTGGCTGCGCTAGGCGCCGTTCGCGCCGCGCCATGGCCGGCGAAAGCCGCTACGAAGCCAGTCTGTCGACGCTCGTCGTCGTGCTGTCGGTCGCCGCTGCGCTGGCCATCGGCGTCACGCAGGCCGATCCGGCGCTGCTCTCCGGAGGCTGGTCGGCAGCGACGCCGACCCAGAAAACCATCAGTCTGCTGGGCCTCGGCCTGCTTCCGACGAGTCTCGCTCTCGCCGCCGTGCTGAGGCACCGTTCGGCCCGCCGGAACACGCGGCGCGTCCTCGCCGCCGACGCCTGGCCCGGCAACGATCCCGCCGACGCCGCCCTGAACCGGCGCTTGCGCGAGCTGTGGCCGCACGAACACGCCATCACCATTCGCGCGACCGCATCGCCCGCCGGCGCAGCGCCGTTGCCGCCACAGGCCCTGCGCTATCGGGACGCCCAGGCACGCATCCGCCCCGCGGTGCTGCTGGACACCGCGTTCCTGACCCGCTTCCGCGCACATCCCGACGCCTTCTGCGCCGTACTGCTGCACGAGCTTGCGCATCATCTGAACCGCGACCACTGGCTGCTGTTCGATCTCCGCCGCGTGCTGCTCGCCACGGCCGCCGTTGCGACGCTGCAGCTCGTCGTCAGCGTGGCCGGCGGTATCGCCGGTACCGGTCATGACCTGCCCGCACTGGCTGCCGTAATGTTCGGAAAGAGCTACACCTTCGCGCTGCTGGGCGGCGTGATCGCCTGTCTCGGCCTGGCGCGCGCCAGCGGCCGCTGGCGCGAAGCTCTGGCCGACGCGTTTGCCGTGCGCTTCGCCGGCGCCGGCGCCCTGCACGAGGCCGAGCATTTGCTGCATGCCAGCGACATCGAGCCGGATGCAACCGTCGGCCGCTCTCACGCGGCGCTGCGCGAAACGGCCTACCTGCTGACGCCGCTGCACGTGGTCGCGCTCGGCGGTCTTGTCGCCCTGCTGGCCGACACCACCGCCGGGCGTCTGCAGGCCTTGCTGCAAACGGCCGCCGGCGATGCGCTGGCCATGGTGCCCGTCCTCGTCGCCGACGGCGTGCTGGTCGCCGGCTTCGGCGGCGTGCTCCTGACTGGCGTCAGGCTGACAGGAAACCGCAGCGACGGCGACGCCGTGCTCGCGCGCATGGCGCTGGGCCTCGCCGCGGGTGCCTGCCTGGCCCGGCTGCTGTTCCAGGCGACGCCGCTCGCGCTCGCGTCATCGCTGATGCCGGACGGTTATGCCGTTCCCCACAGCCACGATCCGGGCCGTCTGCTGCTCGCGGAAGGTCTCGGTGCGGCGACGACTTATGCCGCGCGCGCACTGGTCGTGCTGATCGGTGCGCTCGCCGCCCGCAATGGCGCACCCGCCGCCGCGACGTTCCTGCCCGCTGTCGCATTCGCCGGTGTCGCTGCCATCGAGTACGCCGCCATGGCGCCGGCGACGCTCGGATTCGCCGCCTACGCCACGCTGGCAGCCACCTCGCTGCTGCTCTTGCGGCGCCATCGCGCATGGCCGGCGACCGCGATTCCGCCGTGGCCGACCCTGACGCTCGCTTTTGTTGCCGGCGCCGGCGTCGCAGGTGCCGGCGACATCACTCATCTGGCCAGCAGCATGAGCCGCGCTGCCGAACGTGCCGACCAGCGCGGCGACGCGGCGGCGGCTTCGCGCCTGCGCGAGTCGGCCGCGAACGCCTCACGCTGGCATGGCCAGGGCTGGGAACTGCTGGCCATCGCCGAGGCCCGGACCGCGAACTACCGCCGCGCCGCGGATTGGATGACGCGCGCGGCGCAGGCGCCGCTGGATTCGGACTACGGCGACCTGTTCCGGCGCTGGGGCCTCGCCGGCAGCTTCTGGTTGCAGTTGGAACCCGAGCGGGAAACCGGCCTGGCCGCGCGCGCCGCGTTCGATCAGGCACTGCGGATTTGGCCGCGCCTCGGCAAGACGGACCGGCCGTTCGCGGCCAGCGTGTTCTACAACGCGGCCTGCGCGGCGCTGCGCGAGCCCGCAGACCGGCGGGCCGCGGCGCTCGAACTCTCGATCGGCGTGATCCTGCAGCCGTCGCTCGCCGAGGATGCGGTCCGCGACGCCGATCTGCGCGGGTTGTGGGGCCGCGGCGATACGCGATTCTCCGCCGAAGCCCGCGACTGGTTCGCCGGGCAGGTGCGCGACGCGGACGACGTCAGCCTGTACCGGGCACTGCGCGGATCGCCGCTGGAATCCGCCGAAATGGTCGGCTTGGCGCAGTACATCGTGACGCTCGCGCGGCAGCAGACGACCCGCTGACGGCGGCGGCCCGGAAGGTGCCGGCAGAGGCCCGGCGCCGGAAAGACAGCCGCATCGCGAGCGCCGACGGCCAGGGTCGTCACGCACCGGCCAGCTGCCGGCGCACCTTCGCCCGGCGGCCGATCGCATCGTTTCGTGACGCGCGAGGGCAAACGGTGCGACGATGCGACGGCTTCCGGCGTCCGCCTCGTCTTTGCCCGCAGCCGTTGTACGCATGACGCTTCCGCCCCTGCGCTTCGGCGCGTTCGAACTCGATCCGGCCGCACGCGAATTGCGCCGCGACGGCGAACGCCTGGAATTGCCGAGCAGCGCCTTCGACGGGCTGGTCTATCTGATCCGCCACCGCGACCGCGCCGTCGGCCGCGACGAGCTCATGGCCGCGATCTGGGGCCGCGCCGACGTCGCCGACAGCCTGCTCGGCCAGACCCTCGTGCGCCTGCGCCGCACGCTCGGCGACAGCGGCGACACCCAGCAATGGATACGCACGGTGCCGCGGTTCGGCTATCGCTGGATCGGCGCGGTCGAGGAGCGCGGCAGCGCGGCGCCGCCACCGGCACCGGTGCAAATGACGACGAGCGCAGCGGCGGGCGCCGCCTTCACCGGCGACGGCACGATCGACACCACCCCGACAGCCGCGACCGCAACGGCGGCGGCCGCCGAGCCCGTTGCGGCTGCGCCGGCCGCGGCGACCACGACG
>NZ_JANFVR010000277.1 GCF_024609805.1 Tahibacter caeni
CTGCGGGCCGCCGACCTCATCGCCGCGGCTGCCGCCGGCGACGCGGCCGCGGTCGAGCGCCTGCTCGCGCTCGGCCTGCCGCTCGAAGGCGGCGACGCGCAGGGCGCGACGGCATTGCTGCGCGCCTGCGGCCAGGGCCATGCCGACGTCGTCGCGCTGCTGCTCGAACGCGGCGCCGATCCCGAACACGCGGCCAACGGCGGCGCGACGCCGCTGTCGGCCGCGATCAGCGCACGCCGCGAAACCGTCGTCGATCTGCTGCTGCGCCAGGGTGCTGAACTCGACCGGCGCCTGCCCGGCGGCGGCACGACCCTGATGATCGCCGCGGCGCTGGGCTTCCCCGAGCTCGTCGAAAAGCTGCTCGCCGCCGGCGCCGACGCGAACCTCGCCGACGAGAAAGGCTCGACCGCGCTGCACGCAGCCGCGCACTACGGGTTCGGCCATGCGGGGCCGCGCGCGCGCGCCGTGCTCGAAGTGCTGCTGCGCCTCGGCGCCGCGCCGAACGCGTGCAACGCCAAGGGCCAGACGCCGCTGCTGCTGCTCGTCGGCGGCCGCGCCGATCCGGGATCGGCCTGCGATCCGGCGCAGATCGCCCACCTGGTAGCGCTGATGCTGGACTTCGCCGCCGACCTCGACGCACAGGACGAACGCGGCGTCAGCGCCCTGCACGCCTGTGCGATCCACGGCCTGCTCGGCTGCGCCCGCCAGCTGCTGGCGCGCGGCGCCGAACGCGACATTCGCGACTGCCTCGGCCGCCGTCCGGGCGAGCTCGCCGAACTGCTCGGCTACACCGACGTCGCCGCCGAGCTCGGCGCGAGCGCCGCGATCCCGAGCCTCGCGCAGATGCTGCGCCAGCCCGCGAATCAACGCTGAGCGGATCGCGTACGACGCCGTTCGCGCACGTCCCCGAGCATCCTCACCACTGGCGGTTGACGCCGCCGGCCCATTCCTTGCCGCCGCCGTCCTCGGTGGTGTCGGCGGCGAAGATCTGCTCGAGTTCGGTCAGGGCTTCCTGCGAGGTCTGGATCAGCGCGGCATCGTCGTCGTAGACCAGGTGCTGGGCCTTCAGCAGGGCTTCGTCGTGGGCGCGGAAGCGCGCGATGCGGTCGGCGGCGACGCGCGGCGGCTGGCCGAGCGCCTCGAGCACCTGGCGCGTCAGATCGAGGCTGCCTTCGAAGGTCTCGCGCACGACGCCGTCGACGCTGAGATCCATCAGGCGGAATGCGTGCTGGCGGTTACGCGCGCGGGCGAAGATCTTGAGATTCGGATACACGCGCTTGACCAGCCGCGCCGTGCGCACGTTGGCCTCGGGGTCGTCGGTCGCGAGCACGAAGATCTCGGCCTTGTCGGCCTGCGCCGCGCGCAGCAGCTCGGGACGGCTCGGATCGCCGAAATACAGCGTGCTGCCGAAACGGCGCGAGGCGTCGACCTGCTCGGGCGAATTCTCCAGCGCGGTGTACGGAATCTTCTGCGCGCGCAGCACGCGCGCGACGATCTGGCCGACGCGGCCGAAGCCCGCGATGATGACTCGCGGCGCATCGCCTTCGATACGGTCGAACTCGCGCTCGGGCTTGCGCTGCTGCGTGGCGAGGAAGCGGCCCAGGGCGATGACGAGCGGCGGCGTCAGCGCCATCGACAAGGTGATCACGAGCATCAGCACGTCGTGCGTGCGCTGGTCGAGCACGTGCGAGCTCTCGGCCAGGTTGAACACGACGAACGCGAACTCGCCGCCGGCCGCGAGCACGGCGGCGAAGGACAACGCCTGCAGCCGGTCGAGCCCTCCGGCGAGCCGGCCCGCGCCGAACAGCACGAGCGCCTTGAGCAGCAGCAAGGCGACGGTCAGTCCGACCACGAGCCACGGCTCGCGCAGCAGCAGGCCCAGGTCGACGGCCATGCCGACGCTGACGAAGAACAGGCCGAGCAGCAGGCCCTTGAACGGCTCGATCTGCGATTCGAGCTCGTGGCGATACTCCGAATCGGCGAGCAGCAGTCCGGCGAGGAACGCGCCGAGCGCCATCGAGATGCCGGCCTGTTCCATGAGCCAGGCCGTGCCGATCACGACGAGCAGCGCGGTCGCCGTGAACACTTCGGGTATGCGCGTGCCGGCGACGATGCGCAGTACCGGCCGCAGCAGATAGCGGCCGGCGACGACGACGAGCGCAATGACGCCGATCTTCTGCAAGGCGGTGACCGTGTTCACCGCCGCGCCGTGCTCGTCGCCGAACACCGGGATCACGGCCAACACCGGAATCGCGGCCAGGTCCTGGAACAGCAGCACGGCGAACGCGAGGCGGCCGTGGGCGCTCGTCAGCTCCTTGCGCTCGGCGAGCAGCTGCAGGCCGAACGCCGTCGACGACAGCGCGAGGCCCAGGCCGACGATGACCGCGGCCTTGCCGCCGAGGCCGAAGGCCAGATACGCAGCCAGCGCGATCAGCGCGGCGGTCGCGACGACCTGCAGGAAGCCGACGCCGAACACGAGCCGGCGCATGACCCAGAGGCGCTGCGGAGACAGCTCCAGGCCGATCACGAACAGCAGCAGCACGACGCCGAGCTCGGAGATGCTCGCGATCTGCTCGGGGTTCTGCAGCAGCTTGAGCCCGGCCGGACCGATGACCGCGCCGGCGACCAGATAGCCGAGCACCGCGCCGAGCTCGAAGCGTTTCGCGATCGGCACCGCGATGACCGCGGCGGCGAGCAGGACGACGGTGTATTGCAGGATGTTGTGGGTTTCCACGCGCGCTCTCCGGCTGTATGGGGAACCGGGGCGACGTTCGCCCCGTCGCTCCAGGCCCTGCTGCTTGTCTCCACAACTCCGGCACGACCGGAACGGCGTTCGCGACGTCGCTCTCCTGCCTTGCGGCTTCTCTCCGCGACCTCGCGAACGTTCCCCTGCGCGAACGTTTGCGCCGTCCGGCCCGTCGGACGCTCAGAATGATCGGAACCTGCGATTCCCAGCGGTCACTCTTCACCGCTCGACTCGAGCGGGCTCCGGAAGAAACCGGAGCTCGATTCCTGCGCGGAAGTCTCTGCCGCGCGGATTATGGCATGCGCTCGTGACGCGTCCGGAACGCCGCGGCGGCGCATCTCGGGATCTGAGATCGGCCGGCGGCAGACTGCATCCCGCACCCACGAGCGGAGAGCCCCATGCCGGGTTTCGACAGCAAGGCCCCTACGTCCGTCCTGGATCCGCGCGGCCTGAGCGCGCGCATCGCGTGGACCTGGTTCGCGCTCGGATTGGCGGCCTGGAGCCTGCTGCCGGCGCTGCGTGGCTACTCGCCGCAGGCCGGCTGGCTGTCGTACTGGCTCGTGGGTGCACCTTTGCTCGTGCTGGCGACTTTGCACCGGCAAACGCTGGCGGGTCGGTTGCGCTCCATCCTCGTCAGATCGGAGCCGGCCCACGGCGGCGTGGTAGCGGCGGGAAGCCAACTGCAGCGGCGCCAGGGATGGCGCCACCGCGCTTCGCGCCGCACCCAGGCGCGGCGTCTGCCGCCATCGCAGCATTCGCTCGTGCGCACGGCATTCGCCGCCTTGTTCACATGAACGATCCGTACCGATCATGCGGCGCGGCGCGTCCGGCGGCGCCGCGTCAGCGGTGCAGATCGCCGGCGGCTTCGGGCTGATAGCTCAGGGTCAGCACGCGCAGCCGCGTGCTGCGTCCACCCGGCAGCGGCCAGGCGATGGAAGCGCCGACGCGCAGGCCGAGCAAGGCACTGCCGACCGGCGCGAATATGGAAACGCGGTCGGCGCTGCCGTCGGCGTCGCGCGGATAGACCAGGGTGACTTCGCGCTCGGCGCCGCTGTCTTCGTCGACGAAGCGGATGACCGAGTTCATCGAAATGACGTCGGCCGGAATCTCCGCGGGCTCGACGATCTCGGCGCGGTCGAGCTCGCGGCGCAGGCCCTGCGTATCGAGACCGGCGGCCTGCGGCGTTTCCAGCAGCGCGTCGAGCCGGTCGCAGTCGAGTCGCGAAACGATCAGCGGCGGAGGCAGGCCGGACGGGTTGGGCAAGCGGTGTTCGTTCATTGCGGTTCTCCAAAGCAAGAACGGGCAGCACGCCAAGCATGCCGCCCGTGGTTTTCCCGGATTGTCCGGCGACCTTAGCCAGCGGGCGCGGATTCGGCAAGTCCGTGGCGTCGGGCGGGCGCGGCCGTTGGGTTGCGCGGCAGGTCGACACTTCGCCGGCTCCGACGCGCGACCGCCGGACGCGCCGGCTGTCTGCGCATCGCAGCGACCGGAACCGGCCGGTTGGCACATCGGACCGATGCCTGGGCGGAGCTTCGCAACGCTCTCGCCGAAACGCCTCCCGTTCGCTGCGAGAATGGAGTCCGTGCGCCGAGCGTGGAATATTCCGACGATCGTTCAATCGAAACGGCGCCGGAACCGAGGGCTGCCCGTCGGGCTCTCGCGCCGGCTCCATCGTCGAGCGCCCGACACCCTCGTGCCGGGGACGTGCGCAGTGCTAGTCGGTAATGCCGAGCCGCTTGCGTTCGAGACGGCGCAGGAACTCTTCCATGATGCGCCGGTACAGGTCGTCGCCGAGGTACTCGTCCTCGACGCCGGCGTCGATGGACGGATTGTCGTTGACCTCGATGACGACGATGCGGTTGCCGACCTGCTTGAGATCCACGCCGTAGAGGCCGTCGCCGATCAGGCCGGTCGCCTTCACGGCGAGACGCACGACCTCGGCCGGCGCCTCGCGCACGGGCAGGGTCTTGAAGCCGCCGGACTTGGCCGTGCCGCGCGCGCCGTGGTTGTAGATCTGCCAGTGGCCGCGCGACATGAAGTACTGGCAGGCATACAGCGGCTCCTTGTTCAGCACGCCGATGCGCCAGTCGAATTCGGTGTAGAGGTATTCCTGCGCGATGACCAGCGCCGTGTGCTGGAACAGGTCGTCGACGCCCTTCTTGAGTTCCTCGGCGTTCTCGGCCTTGACGATGCCGCGCGAGAACGAGCCGTCCGGAATCTTCAGCACGATCGGAAAGCCGAGCAGCGCCGGCAAGTCGGCCAGCTTCTTCGCGTCGTCGCGGAACAGGATCTCGCTCTTGGGCGTCGGCAGCTTGCGCGCGCGCAGCAGGTCGTGCAGGTAGATCTTGTTCGTGCAGCGCAGGATCGAGGTCGGATCGTCCATGACGACCATGCCTTCCTTCTCCGCTTTGTTGGCGAAGCGGTAAGTGTGGTTGTCGAGCGCCGTGGTCTCGCGGATGAACAGGCCGTCGTACTCGGCCAGCCGTGCGTAGTCGTTGCGCGTGATCGGATCGACCTCGATGCCGAGGTCCTTGCCTGCGTCGATGAACGATTTCAGCGCGCGCTTGTTCGACGGCGGCATGGCCTCGGCCGGATCGTGCAGCATCGCGATGTCGTAGCGGTACTTGCGCCGCGCGCGCGGCTTGCGCCATAGCTTCTTGGAGAACCGGTCCAGCGCGTCGGCGAACGCGTCCTCCTGCGGATCGTTCAACGTATGCAGGCCGGTCGGCTTGATCGCGGCGATGCCCCATTCGCGGTCGCGTTCGAACTCGATGCGCAGAATGGGACACGGGAACATTTCGAACACCTGGCGCGCGAGATCCTGCAGCGGCGCGTAGCTGGTCTCGCCGAAATACACCTGCAGGCCGAAGTCGGTGGTGTCGCGCGAATCGGGCAGGAAGCGGCTGAGCCGCTGCTCCAGGTCCTCGATGTCCAGGCCGTAGAGCGAACGCCGGCGCAAGTCGTTGATCGTGCGCACCGACGGAATCACCTTGTGGCCGCGCGCCTCCGCCAGCAGCGAAACGTAGTAGCCGGTGCCGAGGTACTTGTAACTGCGACAGAGATTGATGACCTGGGTGCGCTCCTCGTCGGCGGCGAGCGGTTCGCGCAGATAGTCCTTGGCGGTGACGACGTTGTCCGACGGGTAGTACGAGCCCCAGTCCGACGCTTTCTCGACGACGATGACGAGGCGGCTCATGGGGAGTCCGGCAACAGGCCGGCGCGAGCGGCGGCCTCGGGAAAAGGGTCGGGCATAGGTAGCGCAGGGACAGGGGGCGGCGAGCGGCGCGAGTGTGACACAGGGCCGCGGGAGCGGCACCTGACACCGGTCCGCTGTCGGCGGCGGCGCGCGGCGCCGTGTAGCTGCGGTTCAGCGAACGCGCCGCGCCGTTGGCGGCGGACGCCGATCCGCGCGCCACGGCACAACCGTAACGACCTGCGCCCTGCTAGTCTGCGCGCCGTGTCCGAACCCGCCGACTTCCGTTTGCGCCGCGCCGTTCCTGCCGATCTCGCCGCTCTCGTCGGGCTCGAGCGCGCGAGCTTCAGCTACGACCGCATGAGCGAACGCCAATTCCGCCGCCATCTGCGCAGCGACAGCGCCGCGGTGCTCGTCGCCGAAGACGCCGGCGGCCTGCTCGGATCGGCCGTGTTGTTCTTCCGCCGCGGCGCGCCGCGTGCACGGCTCTATTCGCTGGCGACCGCCGCAGCCGCGCGCGGCCGCGGCATCGGCGCGGCGCTGCTGGCCGC
>NZ_JANFVR010000278.1 GCF_024609805.1 Tahibacter caeni
CTGTGCGCCGCCGTCGCGGCCTGCTCGGGCGAGGCGCCGCCCGCCGCCAAGGACGCCGCCGCCGGCACGGCGAAAGACTCCGCCGACGCGCGCGAGGCCGCGATCCGCGACCCGCGCACGCCGACCAGCGACGCCGCTTCGCGCCGGCCCGTCGCGCACGGCCCGATCGAACTCGACAACAGCGACCGCCCCGGCGACATGCCCAAGGTGCGCCCGACCGGCCGCCTCGAATGCGACCAGTTCGCCGAGAAGCTGCGCCAGTGCGTCAACAGCGGCGCGCTGTCGCCCGAAGCCCGCGAGAGCCTGCGCTCCGAATACGTCGTCGCGATCAACGCCGCCAAGTTCAAGACCGGCGACCTGTCCAAGAGCTGCCTCGACATCCAGGAAAAGCTGCAGCCGCGCCTCGTTCAGGCGGGTTGCCGGAATTTCTGAGGACCCGGTCCGGCGTCCCGGCAGAGACCTCGAACGATTTCGCGGCGGTGCTAGCCGCCCGCCATATCTCAGCAACGTCGCAAAACCCTCATCCCCGCCCACATCCTTCCTTTCGGGGAGGGTATGGGCGGGGGACACGGCGACACCCGTTCGGCGACAGGGGTTACGCCTCTCGCCAGACACCCGACTGCGCAGCCTCGCCGCCGCCGCATGTCATAATCCGGAGCCGCAACAGCCCAGCCCGGAAGCCATCGGATGACTTCGCCGCGTCGCCTACTCGTCACCTGCGCCCTGCCCTATGCCAACGGCCCGCTGCACCTGGGCCATCTCGTCGGCTATACCCAGGGCGACATCTGGACCCGCGCGCAGCGCATGAGCGGCAACGTCGTGCATTTCGTCTGCGCCGACGACGCGCACGGCACGCCGATCATGCTGGCCGCGGAGAAGGAAGGCGTAGCGCCCGAAGCATTCATCGAGCCGATCCGCCGCTCGCACGAGACCGACTTCCGCGACTTCGGCATCGTGTTCGACCACTACCACACCACGCACAGCGACGAGAACCGCCAGCTCGCCGAAGAGATCTACCGGCGCCTGCGCCTGGAAGGCCACATCGTGCCGCGCGTGATCGAGCAGCTCTACGATCCGGTCAAGGCCATGTTCCTGCCGGACCGCTACATCAAGGGCGAATGCCCGAACTGCGGCACGCCGGACCAGTACGGCGACAACTGCGAGAACTGCGGTGCGAGTTATGCGCCGACGGAGCTCAAGAACCCGCGCTCGGTCGTGTCGGGCGCGGTGCCGGTGCTGCGCGAGTCCGAGCACTACTTCTTCGAGGTCGGCCATTTCAGCGATTTTCTTCGTGAGTGGCTGTCCGGCGACTCGGCCCACAGCAGCGTCAAGGCCAAGCTGCGCGAGTGGCTGGACGGCGAGCTGCGCGCCTGGGACATCTCGCGCGACGCGCCGTATTTCGGCTTCGCGATTCCCGACGCGCCGGGCAAGTTCTTCTACGTCTGGCTCGACGCGCCGATCGGCTACCTCGCGAGCTTCAAGGCGCTCTGCGACAGCGGCAAGAAGGCCGCGAACGTGCACGACCCGCTGCAGACCGGCGACTACGACGTGTTCCTGCGCCGCGACAGCGCCGACTTCGATCCGGCCACCGAGCTGCATCACTTCATCGGCAAGGACATCATCAATTTCCACGGCCTGTTCTGGCCGGCCATGCTGCACGGCGCCGGCTACCGCGCGCCGACCGCGCTGCACGTGAACGGTTACCTGACGGTCAACGGCGCGAAGATGTCCAAGTCGCGCGGCACCTTCATCCAGGCGCGCACCTACCTCGACGCGGGTCTCGACCCGGAATACCTGCGCTACTACTTCGCCGCGAAGACCGGCGCCGGCGTCGACGATCTCGACCTGAACCTCGAGGACTTCGTCGCGCGCGTCAACGCCGATCTCGTCGGCAAGTTCGTCAACATCGCGAGCCGCTGCGCCGGCTTCGTCAACAAGCGCTTCGCCGGCGTGCTCGCCCAGGCACTGCCCGACGAAGCCATGTACGGCCTGTTCGTCGCGACGGCGGACGAAGTGCGCCAGTCCTACGACGACGGCGAATTCAGCCGTGCGATCCGCCAGACCATGGCGCTCGCCGACGAGGCCAACCGCTACATCGACGAGAAAAAGCCCTGGGTCATCGCCAAGCAGGAAGGCGCCGACGCGGAACTGCTCGCCGTCTGCACGCAGGGCCTGAACCTGTTCCGCGTGCTCGCGGCCTGCCTGAAGCCCGTGCTGCCGGCCACCGTCGCACGCGCCGAGCATTTCCTCGCCGACACGATCGACAGCTGGCACAGCATCACCCAGCCCCTGCTCAACCATTGCCTGCGCGAATTCCAGCCGCTGCTGACGCGCGTCGACCCCAAACAGATCGAGACCATGACTGCCGCCAGTACCGAAGACCTGCAGCCTGCCGCCGCTGCCGACACCACCGCAAAGCCCGCGAAACCGGCGAAGACCGCAAACGAAGCCAAGCCGGCTGCGACGGCGGCTGCCGCAGCGCCGAACGCGAGTGCCGCACCCGGCGCTGCCGCCACCATCGGCATCGACGACTTCGCCAAGCTCGACCTGCGCATCGGCCTCGTCACCGCCTGCGAATTCGTCGAAGGCTCCGACAAGCTGCTGCGCTTCGAACTCGACGCCGGCGAACTCGGCAAGCGCCAGATCTTCTCGGGCATCCGCGGCGCCTATGCGGAACCGGAGAAACTCGTCGGCCGCAAGGTCGTGTTCATCGCCAACCTCGCGCCGCGCAAGATGCGCTTCGGCATCTCCGAGGGCATGATCCTGTCCGCCGGCAGCGGCGGCGACGACCTGCACCTGCTCGACGTCGACGCCGGCGCGAGCGCGGGCATGCCGGTCAAGTAAGCGCGATGGACGGCGGCGCGCTGATCGCGAGTCTGGTCGCGCTGGCGCTGGCCAATCGGGTGTTGCTGGAGACGGCGACGAAACCGATGGCGCTGTCGCCGCTCGGTAATTCGGCAGCACCCGACCCAACGGCTTCGCCGCACGCCGCAGCGACGGCGCAAACGCCGTCGCTATTCGTTTCCACGAATGCCACACCGACACTGCGCGATCTCGCCGTGCACGGCGTCCTGAGCGCACTGGTCGTCTGCCTGACGGCCATCGCCAGCTGGATCGTCCAGCAGGCGCTCGCGCCGCTGGCCCTGCTGCATTCGACGGCCTTTCTCGCGCTGCCGCTGGCCGCCGCGGCAGCCGCGCTGACCGCGTTCGTGACGACACGCTGGCGCGCGCCACTACGCGACGCCGCCTGGCCGCTGATCGCGGCGAACGCCGTCGCCATCGCCGTCCTCGTGCCGGCCGCCGCGACACCGGATCTCGCCACCGCACTGCTGCGCAGCTTCCTCGCCGGCGCCGGCTTCACCTTGGACCTGCTCGCCCTCGCCGCGCTCGACGCGCGGTTGCAGCCGCGCGAAGCGCCCGCCGCGTTCCACGGCCTGCCCTTGTCCCTGCTCAACGCCGGCCTGCTCACGCTGGCCGCGCAGGGCCTCGCCGGCTTCGTGGGCTGAGCCAGGGACGCACCACGCGATGCTCGCCGCCCTGTCGCTGACCCTGCTGCTCGCCGCACTGTTCGCGTTCGCGCTGCATCGACTCGTGCCGGCAACGACAGAACCCGTCGCACCGCTGGCCGACCGCATCGACGCGCTGCTGCCGCAGACCCAATGCGGCCAATGCCACTACGCCGGCTGCCGCCCCTACGCCGAGGCCATCGCCGCTGGCGACGCCGACATCAACCAATGCCCGCCCGGCGGCGAAGTCGGCATCCGTGCGCTCGCGACATTGCTCGGCCGCGAGTTCAAACCGCTGAACCCCGAACACGGCGTCGAAACCCCGCGTACCGTTGCCGTCATCGACGAAGCGGTCTGCATTGGGTGCACCAAATGCATCCAGGTATGTCCGGTCGACGCGATTCTTGGGGCGCCGCAGGTCATGCATTCGGTGTTGACGGAGGAATGCACCGGGTGTGGGCTTTGTCTGGTGCCTTGTCCAGTGGATTGCATTGCGATGGTGGCGCCGGCTCGTTGAGGCCTGGAACCCGCCGTAAGCGATGCGCCGGCGGATATGCGCCTTTAACCAACTTCGTTGAGAAGCAAGTCGCGTCATGGAACGGACGAGGCGATTCTCTATACGAAAGCTGTGCCCCAAATGAGAGATCGCTGCACTGCACTATGGAGTGCAAATGAGAGATGGAGTGCAATCGCTGCACTGCACTACAGTACCCCTCGGCCAGCCAGCCAGCCAAGTCAATACTATCGCGACGATCTAACTTGAGCGTTGTCTACCATGGCAGCTGATATCGCAACTGCACTGATAGCCGCAGGTGGCGCCACCATTCTGGCAGTCATCACTTACGGCCTGACTAAAAAGCGCGAGCGAGAGGCTGATCTCCGCAAAGAGCGTCTTGCGCACTATAAGGATTTTGTAGCCAGCCTTAGCGGCATCATCACAGGAGAAGACACTCCAGATGGTCAGCGCGCTTTTGCCAAAGCGTGCAACAATCTCAATCTTGTTGCACCACAACAGGCAATCCAGGCATTGCACGCGTTTCAAGAGGAAATTCGCGCCAGTAATTCCGAGCGGAACCGCGAACGCCACGATCGCCTGCTGTCCCGGCTACTCTTCGAGCTTCGCAGAGATCTTGGAATATGGCCGAGAGATAGCAAAGATTTTCAGGTTGGGCTATGGGCCTCAGGAATTCACGACAAACCTGAAACAGCTGCACAGCTCAAACATCAGCCGTCTGACGAGAGACCTGCCGTGACCTACGAAGAACTGCTGTATCTCGACCTCGATTTCCTTGCTGATAAGTATGAAGATGAGACGGGTATCGCGCCAAAAACCGTCATATCGAAAAACGAAGGAATGGATGCTCAGGCGAGCATTACCTTCTTAAAGTCGGGCCTTCACAGTCAGGTTACGAGGCAATTCACGACCTCAAGTCAAGCTATGTTCAAGGCAGTGACCAAAACTCTTGGGAGCTATCCTAAGCACGAGCCCAACCTCAACCCCGGACAGAAGCCGACAAATGCCTGGGTAAAGGGACACCTAACTATTGGGCGATGGGGCAGTGAAAGTAACTCGGAGCAAGCACTGAACGTCTTCTTTGAGATCAAATCCGGCGAACATCAATACTCTCTATTGCCAAAGGACGAGTACTTTCTGGCCAACATCGAAGCCCTCGAAATTATCTCGCCCGCCCTGCAACGTTGGATTCAGATTCCTGTCCGAATGCTGTGCAAAGTTCTCTACCCGCTGCCAGACATCCAAACATTCGTCGTAACGCCATATCTGATTTGCGCTGCCAACGGTGAATCTCCGCTCAAATGAATAGCTCGCGAGGCGTCCATTGCTTGCTAGCTATTAACCCTGCAAAAAACTAGATTAATCCTTAAATGGTCTTCTGTCACGTAGACGGTGCAGACGACCAGCAGAAGCTTACTCTTCTTAGACCACATGAAAATGCCTGGGCAGATTAGCAAGAAAAAACTTTGGTTGCTCCTCACAACGCTTTGGTGCATCGGTGTAGTTACTTTTTTCTTTCAGCAGCTCGCCCGTGACTACAGGAATTCGATTCAGTCCACTCAGATGACACTGGAATTTCAAATCGAGTCAAAATGGAGAGAATGCGCTCCTAACGCATGGCTAAAATTCGGTCACGAATGCCAAATCGCCGCAGAAGATCAATGCAAAAGGTCTGATCTAATTTTTCATGAAAGATGCATTGAGCTAGAGCAAGATGACTGCGTACGCTCAAAATTTCCAGGGTGTAGCTACATATTTTCCAATGCTCAGAAAGATTTTCTTGCAACCCCGAAATGGAAGGCTAAGTTAGATCGAGTAACGAATTTTTTGAATTATTCACGCAAATTCTGGAAATTTCTTGCGCTTCTTCTTGCCGGACCACTGTGCTTTTTGCTCCTGCCACCGATTCTCCGTGGTCTGCGCGAATGGCTCTATGTTCAATAACACCAATCTGATGCAGAACTGGTTCGGACTGAGCGATCCGGCCATGGAGGAGGCGCCTTAAAAGCCCACTCAACGAAGGAGAGAGGAATGGCGACCTACAGCTTGCACAAGGCCCAGTTCGAGATGCTTCTCGTACTTGCTTCACGCTCTATTTCAGAGCTTGCTGTTGATTTGGCTCGTGAGTCTGGTGAGGCGGTTGGAGTCCTCCCGACAGAACAGCAGTTCAAACGTGCGTGGAAATCGAATCAGCAGCAGGTGGAATGGGTTCAAGGGCTACTTGAAGAGTACCTAGGGAAGGTCTGAATAAGCCCTCGTCACCGCATGCCAGAAACACGATTTGCGGAACCGGCATCGAAACCAGGCGCAAAGTTACCAAAATCTCGCCGCGAAAGCCGCTGTTTGCGGCTTTTCGTCTTCAATAAGCCATCTGCGGACGCAACTTCCCCGTCAGAGCCAACAATCGCTTTCTCGCCATCCACAGATTCGACAGCGC
>NZ_JANFVR010000279.1 GCF_024609805.1 Tahibacter caeni
AGACCTTGACCGACCAGGTCGTGCCCATGCTGCCGCCGCTCCACGCGCGCACGGGCCAGCGCAGCAGGCCGCGCGGCAGCACGCGGCGTGCGAGCGCGGCGGGGCTCAAGCGCGGGCTCCGCCGCAAACGGCGCCGGGACGACGACGGACTCGCACGCTTACGGCGCCAGCACCTCGAAGGTCGCGACGTAGCTCGCACGCCGCGACGTAGCCCTCGGTACCGTGACGTTCTTGTCCTGCAGCGCGGCTTCGAGCCAGTACATGCCCGCCGCCGGCCAGGTCACGCTGATCTCGCCGTTCTTGTCGGTCTTCAGCGCGATCTCGTTCTGCGCGTTGCGCCAGCGGCTGCCGCCCGGAACGATCTCGACGGCGAGATCCGCGGCCGGCCTGCCGTCGAGCAGGAAGCGGAACTTGGCCGCCTCGCCGGCGAACAGGTCGTTCGGATGGGTCAGCGGCAGGAGTTCCAGCCCCTTGCCCGTGAGCTTCAGCGCCGTGTCGTTCGGCGCACCGGCCGTTGCGAAGGTCTCGACGCGGCCGGCGGACTGAGTGATCTCGACGTTCTTCGCGTCGGCCGGAATGTCCTTGGCCAGGTCCTCGGCCTTGCCGCGCCAGCGCTTCTTCTCGCCGTTGAGCTCGTAGCTCGCGAACAGGCCGCTGTTGACCAGCGCGAGCTTGTAGGTGCCGGGCTTGTCCAGGTGCAGGTCGAAGCTCGAACGGAATTTGCCGGTGAACGGATTCTCCGGCGCCGGCGCGCTGCCGTCGGGCGCGGTGATCTCGAGATTGTCCAGGCGCAGCGGCACGTGGTTGAAGTAGAACAGGTCGTTGGAGACGGCCGCATCGACCGTGATCCACTGGTCCTGGGTCAGCACGGTGGCCGAGGGCAGCAGCCAGGATTTGTGCGCGTGGGCCGCGGCGGCGGCGAACAGGCCGAGAGCGAGGACGGCGAGGGGACGCAGAGCTTTCATCGGTTTCTCCGTAGCGGTTCAGTGCGGCGCGGCCCCGGGACCACGCCGGTACGACTCAGGGATGTTGCGGCCGGATCGCACGCGGACAGCGGCACGATCCGCACCGCGCTCACGGCGCGAGATCGATCGAGACCTTGCCGATTTCCGTCTCGCCCTTCGTGTCGGCGTGCTGCGCCTGGGCCGGCGGCCAGTCGAACGGAATGCGCACGAGTTCGCGGCCGCCGACTTCGCGCGCGGCTTCGACGACGAGCGCGTACTTGCCGGGCTTCAGCGCGGCGAGCTGCGGCTGCTTGTCGTCGAAATTCAGGGTGTGCACGCCGGCCGGACGCGTCGCGCCGCTGACGCCGTCGATCGGCAGGCTCGCGCTGCGGCCGCTGCGGCGCCACCACTGGCGCAGGTCCGCGAGCCATTTCGAGCCGTGCTCCTGCTTGCCGGTCGCCGCGTCCTTGCCGCCCTTCTGCTGATACCAGACGGCCAGATTCGTCGCGACGCTGTTGTCCGGCCGCTCGACCCAGACCGCGACGTAGGGCCGGTGGTATTCGGCGACGTCGAGCTTGGGAATTTCGACGCCGACGTTCAGGCCGGCGGCATTGGCGCCGCCGGCGACCAGCGCGGCCAATGCGGCGAAGAGTTTCTGTCGCAGTTGCATGACTACCTCGTCAATGAATGAACAGCAGGATGAGCAGCAGCGGAACCACGAGACCCAGCACGACGGTCGGCCAGGTCGCCGGACGCCGCGGCGCGTGCAGTTGCAGCAGCAGGAGGCCGGTGATCGCGAACACGAGACAGGCCAGCGCGAACACATCGATGAACCAGGTCCACACCGGCCCGGTGTTGCGCCCCTTGTGCAGGTCGTTGAGCCAGGCGATCCAGCCGCGGTCGGTGCGCTCGTACTCGACGGCGCCGCTGGCCAGATCGACGCTGGCCCAGGCGTCGCCGCCGGCGCGCGGCAGCGACAGGTAGATCTCGCTCGCACTCCACTCGGCCTCGGCGCCGGCGACCTGCAGGCCCAGCGCATCGGCGAACCAGCCGGCGAGTTCGGCATCGACCGGCTTGCGGCCTTCGCCGCCGCGCGCGGCCAAGGTCTCGCGCAAGGCTGGCGGCAAGCTCGCCTGGCGGTTGCTGACCACCGGCGCCGCGCCGATCTGGCTCGCATGGTTCAAGGTGATGCCGGTGAAGGCGAACAGGATCAGGCCGATCAGACAGACCGCCGAGGAGATCCAATGCCACTGATGCAGCGTCTTGAGCCACCAGGCGCGGCGTTGCGGATCGTGGGCCATGGAAATCGGATGCCGGCATCAGCGGACGCGCCGGGCATCGGCGCAAGGGCCCCGATTACATCACAAATGAGAATCAGTCTCAATCAGAGACGCGGGCCCGCCGTCGGCCGCCGCAAGCCCGCGGGCGAACCGCCACGTCGAGGTGTACACGCAGCAACAGCGCGATCGAAGGAACCTCATGCACCGCGTCCGACCGCTTCGACAACGCGCATTGCCGGAGACCTCGAGCGCTGTGCCGCCGCTTCGACGACGGCATTTCGCACCGGAGACAGCGCCGCGTTGCGGTTCGCCCCGCGGGCTTGCCGCAACCGGCCGGCTCAGTCCCAGCGGTCGTCGCGCGTGAACACCGCGCCGTCCTCGACCTTGACCGGGAATTTCGCGATCGGCTCGTAGGCCGGCGGGCATAGCACGGCGCCGGTACGCAGGTCGAAGCGCGCGCCGTGGCGCACGCATTCGATCGCGTAGCCGTCGACGGGACCGCCGGCGAGCTCGCCGCCGTCATGCGTGCAGACGTCCTCGACTGCATAGAGCTCGCCGTCGATGTTGAACACGGCGATCGCGACGTCGCCGTCCCAGGCAATGCGGTATTCGCCGGGCAGCAGCTCGGCCGTGGCGCAGACGCGGATCCAGGAGAAGTTCATGCGCGCGCTCAGAGCGGCTTGGCCAGCACTTCGAACTGCAGGTCGTCGCGCTTGGGAATGCCGAAGCGCGCGTCGCCGTACGGGAACGGCTTGAGCACGCCGGTGCGCACGTAGCCGCGGCGCTCGTACCAGGCGATCAGGCTGTCGCGGATCGTGATGACGGTCATCTGCATCTCGCTGCAGTTCCATTCCTCGCGCGCGACGCGCTCGGCCTCGGCCAGCACGAAGCGGCCTACGCCGCTGCCCTGCTGCGCCGGATCGACCGCGAACATGCCGAAGTAGCCGATCGCGCGGCCGTCCTGCTGCAGGCGCTCGATGTGGCAGCAGCACAGCAGCACGCCGTCACGCTCGGCCAGCAGCACGCGGCTGTGGCCGCGGCCGATCAGCTCGGCGACCGACGCCGGATCGGTACGCTGGCCGTCGAGGAAATCGGCCTCGGTGGTCCAGCCCTGCTTGCTCGCGTCCCCGCGGTAGGCGGACTCGACGAGCGCGACGATCGCGTCGACGTCGGCCGCGGTCGCGGCGCGGAAGGTCACGGGAGCCGGATCGGCGACTGCTTTCATGTAGGGTCCTTCTCGGTGGTTGTGCGGGGCGTGCCGGCCAGTGCCGCAGCCAATGCCGCCCAGGGCAGCAGCGCGCATTTGCGCCGCGCAGGATAGCTCGCGAGCTCGGCCAGCGCTGCGAGGTCGCCGAGGGCCGGATCGGCCTCGCCGCCGGCGATCAGCGCGGCGAAGGCCTGCTGCAGCGGCGCGACCGCGTCGACCGCGAGGCCGAGCACGCGCTCGCCGAGCAGCGAGGCCGTCGCCGTCGCGATCGCGCAGCATTCGCCGCGGAACGCGTAGTCGACGATGTGGTCCTGCTCGACGCGCAGTTCCAGGCGCAGCGAATCGCCGCAGAGCGCGTTGACGCCGTCGCAGGCGTGCGAGGGCGCGGCCAGGTGGCCGCGGCGGCGCGGCGCGCGATGGTGATCCAGAACGATGTCGCGATAGAGCGCGCTCACGTCAGGCCAGCAGGCGGCGGACCTTGTCGAGCGCGCGCACGAAGGCGTCGACTTCCTCGCGCGTGTTGTAGAACGACAGCGACGCGCGCGCCGTGGCCGGCACGCCGAAGAACTGCATCAGCGGATGCGCGCAATGATGGCCCGAACGCACGGCCACGCCTTCGTGGTCGAGCAGGGTCGCGACGTCGTGCGCGTGCACGCCCTCGATCAGGAACGACAGCACGGCCGCCTTGTGCGGCGCGCGGCCGAACAGGCGCAGGCCCGGCACGCTCTGCAGCGCCCGCGTGGCATAGGCCAGCAGCCCGGCCTCGTAGGCCTGGATGCGCTCGAGGCCGACACTCTGCACGTAGTCGATTGCCGCGCCGAGGCCGATGAAGCCGGCGATGTTCGGCGTGCCGGCCTCGAACTTGTGCGGCGGATCGGCGAACACGGTGCCGTCGAAGCTGACCGTGCGGATCATCTCGCCGCCGCCGAAGAACGGCGGCATGGCCTGCAGATGCTCGCGCCGCGCCCACAACGCGCCGGTGCCCGTAGGTCCGAACAGCTTGTGCCCGGTCATCGCGTAGAAATCGCAGCCGATCGCCTGCACGTCGACACGCTGGTGCGGACAGGCCTGCGAGCCGTCGACGAGCAGCGGCACACCGCGCGCGCGGCAGAGTCTGGCGATCTCGGCGACCGGATTGACCGTGCCGATCACGTTGGACACGTGCGCCACGCCGGCGAGCTTGACCTTCGGCGTCAGCATCGCCTCGAAGCGGTCGAGCTGCAGCACGCCGTCGGCGTCGACCGGCGCGGCCTTGACGGTCGCGCCGGTGCGTGCGGCGACGAGCTGCCACGGCACGATGTTCGCGTGATGTTCCATCTGCGTGACGAGGATCTCGTCGCCGGGCTGCAGCCGCGGCAGCGCATAGCTGTAGGCGACCAGATTGATGGCCTGGGTCGTGCCGCTCGTGAGCACGAGCTGGTCGCGGCCGCCGGCATTCAGGAACGCGGCGAGCTTGTCGCGCGCGCCTTCGTAGGCGGCCGTCGCCTGCTCGCCGAGGCTGTGCACTGCGCGCGCGACGTTCGCGGCGTAGTCGCGGTAGTAGCCGTCGACCGCGTCGATGACGGCCTGCGGTTTCTGCGCCGTGTTCGCGTTGTCGAAGTAGATCAGCGGCTTGTCGTGGACGCGGCGCGCGAGCAGCGGGAAATCGGCGCGATAGCGCAGCGGATCGAAGTCGGCGCTCATGCGGCCACCTGCGGCAGGCGCGCGCTCAGCAGCGCGTCGACGCGCTCGCGCAAGGCATCCTGCCCGATGCCGTCCAGCGCGACGCGGCAGAACGCCAAGGTCAGCAAGGTACGCGCGGCGGACTCGGACAGCCCGCGCGAGCGCAGGTAGAACAGCGCAGCCTCGTCGAGCTGGCCGACCGTCGCGCCGTGGGCCGCCTGCACTTCGTCGGCATGGATCTCGAGTACGGGCTGGGTGTCGATCTCGGCATTGGCCGACAGCAGCAGGTTCTTGTTCGACAGCTGCGCGGCCGTGCCGTCGGCGCCGGCGCGGATCAGGATGCCGCCGTGGAACACGACGCGGCCGCGGTCGGCGCCGAGGCCGCGCCAGGTGAGCTCGCACGCAGTGTCGCGCGCGACGTGGTCGATGTTCAGTCGCGTGTCGAGATGGCGGCGTCCGTCGGCGAGCAACACGCCGCCGGCCGCGACGCGGCCCCGATGCCCCAGCAGCGCGATGTTGAGCTCGTGCCGCGACAGGCCGGCGCCGAGTTCCAGGTCCGTACGGTGGTAGTCGGCGTCGCTGCCGAGCACCGCGTCGGAGCGCGTCAGCACGGTCGCGCCGGCGTCCTCGTTCTGCACGCGCACGTGATCGAGCCGCGCGCCGCGGCGCAGGTGCACGTGCGCGAGGCTGTTGACGAGATGCGCCTGCGGCGACGCGGCAAGCTGGTATTCGCAGAACGTCAGCCGCGCGCCTTCGCCGAGCTCGACGCAGTGGCGCAGATGCACCGCATGATCGCCGCCGGCCGCGACGCCGAGCAGGACCAGCGCGACGGGCTGCGCGCACTCCACGCCGGCCGCGACGCGCAGCAGCAGGCCGTCCAGCGCGAACGCGGCGTTGAGCCGCGCGAAGGTCTCGTCGGCGGCCTCGAAGCGGCGCCCGAGGAATTCGACCTCGCGGATGTCGCCGCGCGCGAGCGCCTGCGACAGCGGCATCAGGCTGACGCCGTCGGGCAGTCCGTCGAGCAGCGACAGCTGCGGGGCGAACACGCCGTTGACGAAGACGAGGCGCGCCACGGAATGCTCGGACAATTCCTTCAGCACCTGCATCCAGGCCGACGGAAATTCTTTCTTGAGTGTGGCGGCCGTGTACTCGCTGAAGACCGCATCGACCTCGGCCACGCCCGGCAGCGGCGAGAACGTGCGCCGCTCCAATGCGCGCAGCGAGGTATGCCGCCAGCGTTCGGCGCGCGCGCCGGGCAGGCCGTCGGCGAGCGCGGCGGCCAGGCTCGCGCGGCGCGCGTCGCCGAGCCGGCCGGC
>NZ_JANFVR010000028.1 GCF_024609805.1 Tahibacter caeni
CTGCCGCTGGCCGCCGAAGCGGCCGCGCCGTGAGCACGGCCGTCGCGATCCGCGCGCGCGGGCTCACGCGCCGCTTCGGCACGCTCGTCGCCGTCGACAACGTCGACCTGACCGTCGAACGCGCGCAGGTCTACGGTTTCCTGGGTCCCAACGGTTCGGGCAAGTCGACGACGATACGCATGCTCTGCGGCCTGCTCTCGCCGAGCGCCGGCGACATCGAAGTGCTCGGCCTGCATGTGCCGCAGCAGGCCGAGCAGCTCAAGCGCCGCATCGGCTACATGACGCAGAAGTTCTCGCTGTACGAAGACCTCAGCGTGCAGGAGAACCTCGAATTCCTTGCAGCCGTGCACGACCTGCCGCGCGCCACGGCCCGCGCGCGCATCGACGAACTGCTCGCCCGCTACTGGCTCGTCGACCTGCGCAAACAGCTGGCCGGCACGATGTCCGGCGGCCAGAAGCAGCGCCTCGCGCTGGCCGGCGCCGTGCTGCACAAGCCCGAGCTGCTGTTCCTCGACGAACCGACCAGCGCGGTCGATCCGCAGTCGCGGCGCGAGTTCTGGGATTCACTGTTCGAGCTGGCCGACGCCGGCACGACCCTGCTCGTGTCGACGCACTACATGGACGAGGCCGAACGCTGCCATCGCCTGGCCATCCTAGACCAGGGCCGCCTCGTCGCCGACGGCGCGCCGCGCGAGCTCTGCGCCGCGCTGCCGTATGCGGTCTGGCTGGTCGACTGCGCGGCGCCGCGGCGCGCGCAGCTCGCGCTGCAGAACGAGGACGGCATCGTCGCGCTCGCGCAGATCGGCGCCGAACTGCGCGTGCTCGCCGCGAGCGAAACCTGGGATGCGCAGCGGCTCGCGCACCGCCTGCGCGACGCCGGCATCGACGCTCAGGTGAGCCGCGGCGCGGCGAATCTCGAGGACGTGTTCGTCGCCGCGACGCGCAAGCCCACGACCGCGGCCGGAGCCGCCGCATGAGCCTGCGCCGCCTGTTCTCCATCGTGCTCAAGGAACTGCGCCAGCTGCGCCGCGACCGCCTGACGTTCGCGATGATCGTCGGCATTCCGACCATGCAGCTGCTGCTGTTCGGCTTCGCGATCAACCTGGACGTGCGCCATCTCGACGCGGCCGTGCTCGACCAGGCCGGCACGGCGCGCTCGCGCGAACTCGTCGCCGAACTCGCCGCGTCGCAGGTGTTGAACCTGCGCGAAGCGCTGTCGGCGCCGCAGCAGCTCGACGAGGCGCTGCGCCGGGGCCGCGTCAGCGTCGGCCTCGTCATTCCCGAAGATTTCGAGAACCGCCTCGAACGCGGCGACCGGCCCGCCGTGCAGCTCGTCGTCGACGGTTCCGACCAGGTCGTGCAGCAGGCCGCGCGCCAGCTCGCGGCCTATCCGCTCACGCGCCTGCGCGGCCAGGCGGCCGCGGGCGCCGGCATGGAAGTCGTCAACTTCTACAACCCGGAACGGCGCGCGCCGGTCAACACGGTGCCGGGCCTCGTCGGCGTGATCCTGACGATGACGATGGTCATGTTCACGGCGATGGCGCTCGTGCGCGAGCGCGAACGCGGCAACCTCGAGATGCTGATCGCGACACCCGTGTCGCCCTGGGAGCTCACCGTGGGCAAAGTGCTGCCGTTCGTCGGCATCGGCCTGGTCCAGGTCAGCCTCGTGCTCGCGCTCGGCAAGCTGATCTTCGCCGTGCCGCTGCGCGGCCATCTGCTCGACGTCTATCTCGCCGCGCTGCTGTTCATCATCGCGTGCCTCGCGCTCGGCGTCTTCCTGTCGACGCTCGCGCGCAGCCAGTTCCAGGCGATGCAGCTCGCGTTCTTCACGTTCCTGCCGCAGATCCTGCTGTCGGGCTTCATGTTCCCGTATGCAGGCATGCCGCGCGCGGCGCAATGGCTGTCGGAAATCCTGCCGATGACGCACTTCCTGCGCCTGATCCGCGGCATCGCGCTGCGCGGCGCGACCCTGGCCGACCTCTGGATCGAGCTCGTCGCGCTGGCCGTGTTCAGCGCGATCATGCTCGGCATCGCGGTCACGCGGGTCCGCAAGCGGCTGGATTGACCGACGGCGCGCGGATCATTGCGCCGGCAACGCGCCGGCCTTGGCGAGCAAGGTCTTCGCGAGCGCGGCGCGCTTGGGCGCGTCGCCGTCCTTCACGTCGATGTCGAGCGCGAAGAACCAGCGGTTGCCGCCGCGCTCGACCCAGCCCACGTACCAGCCGAGATCGGTCTTGCGGCCGGTCGACGCCCAGCCGGGCTTGGCATGCAGAACGTAGTCGCCGGTCCGCTCGACGATCGTGATGCGGCGGACGATGTCCTGGCTGCGCGCCGAGAACGGCAGCGTGCCCGCGGCAAGGCGGCGCAGGAACGCGACCTGTTCGACCGCAGAAATCTTCAGGCCGCCCTGGCCGAGCCAGAACCGGTCGATATCGCCGCTGATGTCGCGATTGCCGTAGCCGGCGGCATCGACCCAGTGCTGCATGCGTTCGCGGCCGATGCGCCGCGCGAGCTCCTGGTAATACCAGACCACCGAATGTTGCATGCCGCTCGCGAGATCGTGGTCGCGGTTCCATTCTTCACGCGCGCGCTCGACGCCGTCCCAGCGGAAGGTCTCGTGCTCGTCCTCGACGACGCCGGTTTCGAGCGCGACCAGTGCGTTGAAGAGCTTGAACGTCGAGGCCGGCGCGAACGCCGTCTCCGCACGCCGTCGGTCGAACACCGCATAGCGCGAGGCGCGCTCGTCGTAGACGAGCATGGTTCCGCCGACCGACTGTGCCGCGAAGGCTTCGGCCCATTCGGGCCGCACCTGCCAGACGTCCGCGGCCCGGGCCGGCAGCGCCGAGGCCGCTGCGAACACGAGGCTCGCCGCGACGAACCGACACGTGTGCTTCATGCGATCGCTCCATGAAACGGACCGCGGGAAAGCTAGCCGCCGATTGTGGCGAAACGCGGGCGCGGCGCGGGCATTCGCGGGCGCTGCGCAATTGCGCGGCGGCTCCGCTACCATTCGCGCCTGCCCGTCGCGCCGCCAGACCGCCGCATGACCCATCCCAGCCTGAAACTGCACGAGCCCGTCGGCGACGAGGTCAAGACCACGACCTGCTACATGTGCGCCTGCCGCTGCGGCATCAAAGTCCACCTGAAGGACGGCAAGGTCCGCTACATCCAAGGCAATCCGGATCATCCGGTCAATCGCGGCGTGATCTGCGCCAAGGGTTCGGCCGGCATCATGCAGCACTACTCGCCGGCACGGCTGCGCAAGCCGCTGCTGCGCACGGGCGAACGCGGCAAGGGCGAGTTCCGCGAGATCGAGTGGGACGAGGCGCTAGCGCTCGCGACGCAATGGCTGGGTGACATCCGCAAGCGCAATCCCGACGAGCTCGCCTTCTTCACCGGACGCGACCAGTCGCAGGCGCTGACCGGCTGGTGGGCGCAGCAGTTCGGCACGATCAACTACGCGGCGCACGGCGGCTTCTGCTCGGTCAACATGGCCGCGGCCGGCATGTACACGCTCGGCGGTTCGTTCTGGGAATTCGGCGAGCCCGACTGGGACCATACGCGCTACCTGCTGATGTTCGGCGTGGCCGAGGACCATGACTCCAATCCGATCAAGCTCGGCCTCGGCAAGCTCAAGCAGCGCGGCGCGAAGGTGCTCGCGATCAACCCGGTGCGCACGGGCTATGCCGCGATCGCCGACGAATGGCTCGGCATACGCCCGGGCAGCGACGGCCTGTTCGTCGGCGCGCTCGTGCAGGAATTGCTGCGCAACGACTGGGTCGATTTCGACTATCTCGTGCGCTACACGAATGCGCATTATCTGGTCGTGCGCAATCCCGGCGGCGCCGACGACGGCCTGTTCGCGCGCGACGCCGAAGGCCGCGCGCTGTGCTGGACGCGCGCCGGCGTCGCGATGCCCGCCGATGCGATAGGCATAGCTCCGGTGGTCGTCGGCGAATTCACGCTGGCCGACGGCCGCCGCGCCGTGCCGGCGTTCCAGCTGCTCGCCGAACGCTTTCTAGCGGCGGACTATTCGCCCGAGCGCGCGGCCGAGCAGTGCGGCATCGAGGCTGCGACGATACGGCGCATCGCGCGCGAGATCGCCGACGCGGCGTTCCGCGAGGAGATCCGCCTGCCGCAGCGCTGGACCGACGCCTGGGGCCGCACGCACGAGGAAATGATCGGCCGGCCGGTGTCGCTGCACGCGATGCGCGGCATCGCCGCACACAGCAACGGCTTCCATACCTGTCGCCTGCTGCACGTGCTGCAGATGCTGCTCGGCGCGATCGACACGCCGGGCAGCTTCCGCTACCAGCCGCCGTATCCCAAGGGCGTGCCGCCGGCGAACCGCCCGGGCAAGTCGCGCAAGCCCGACGGCACCCTGGACGCCGGTCCGCTCGGCTACGTGCACGCGCCCGAGGATCTGCTCGTCGACGCGAACGGCGAGCCGCGGCGCATCGACAAGGCGTTTTCCTGGCAGCATCCGCTGGCCGTGCACGGCATGCTGCAGAACGTGATCGCGAACGCCGTCGCCGGCGATCCGCAGCGCATCGACACTCTGTTCCTGTTCATGGCGAACATGAGCTGGAACTCGGCCATGAACACGACGCGCACACGGCGCCTGCTCGTGGAGAAGGACGCCGACGGCGTCTACAAGATCCCACGCATCATCTACGTCGACGCCTACGCGTCGGAGATGGTCGAGTTCGCCGATCTCGTGCTACCGGACACGACGTACCTCGAACGCTACGACTGCATCTCGCTGCTGGACAGGCCGATCTCCGATGCCGACGGCGCGAGCGACGCGATCCGCCATCCGATCGCGCGGCCGGACCGCGACGTGCGCGCGTTCCAGGACGTGCTGCTCGATCTCGGGGCGCGCCTGGGCCTGCCGGGCTGCGTGCGCGAGGACGGTTCGCCGCGCTATCCGGACGGCTTCGCCCAGTACATGGTCGAGCACGAACGCGCCCCCGGCGTCGGCATGCTCGCCGGCTGGCGCGGCCGCGACGGCTCGCGCGAAGGCACCGGCGAGCCGAACCCGCAGCAGCTCGACCGCTACAAGGAGCACGGCGCGTTCTGGCACGCGGAGGTGCCGGCGGCGGGGCGCTACTACAAGATGGCCAATCGCGACTATCTCGAATGGGCGCGCGGCCTCGGTTTCGTCGGCTCCACGCATGCGCAGGTCATCGAGCTGTATTCGGAGCGCCTGCAGCGCTTCCGTCTCGCCGCCCTGGGGCATGGCGCGGTGCAGCCGCCCGCGCGCGAGCGCGAGCGCGTCGCGCGCTATTTCGATCCGCTGCCGTTCTGGTACGCGCCGTTCGAGTGGGAGCAGACCGACCTCGCGCGCTATCCGCTCGCGGCCATCACGCAGCGGCCGATGTTCATGTACCACTCCTGGGGTTCGCAGAACGCCTGGCTGCGCCAGATCACCGCGCGCAATTTCCTCTACCTGCATCCGCAGACCGCGCAGGCGCTGGACCTGCGCGACGACGACTGGGTCTGGGTCGAATCGCCGCACGGCCGCATCCGCGTGCCGGTGCGCTGCCACAGCGGCACCGAGCCCGGCACGGTGTGGACCTGGAACGCGCTCGGCAAGCGCCGCGGCGCCTGGAAGCTCGCCTCCGACGCGCCCGAATCGCAGCAGGGCTTCCTGCTGAACCACGTCATCAGCGAGCTGCTGCCGCCGCGCGCCGACGGCTACCGCTACGCGAACGCCGATCCGGTCACCGGCCAGGCGGCCTGGTTCGACCTGCGCGTGCGCGTCGACAAGGCCGCCGTCGAATCCGAGGACTCCGGCCTGACGCCGCACCGCATCGAGGTGGCCCGCGCATGACCAGCCTGCCGTCGCCGTCGACGAAGAAGCTCGGCCTCGTCATCGACCTGGACACCTGCGTGGGCTGCCACGCCTGCGCGGTCGCCTGCAAGGAATGGAACGACGGCGGCCAGTTCGGTCCGCTGCCGGACGAGGACGCCTACGGCGCCGAGCCGCTCGGCGTCTGGTTCAATCGCGTGCACAGCTTCGAGGTACAGCCGCGCCGCGACACGAACGGCGACGGCCCGCTGCAGCAGCTGGCCAGGAGCGGGTTCGCCGACAACGCGCCGGCGATGACCGTGCATTTCCCGCGCTCGTGCCTGCACTGCGAAACGCCCGACTGCGTGACGGTCTGCCCGACCGGCGCGAGCTACAAGCGCGCCGAGGACGGCATCGTCCTCGTCGACGAGGACAAGTGCATCGGCTGCAAGCTCTGCTCCTGGGCCTGCCCGTACGGCGCGCGCGAATACAGTGAAAAACGCGGCGTCATGCAGAAATGCACCTTGTGCGTCGACCGCATCTACAACGAATCCTTCGCCGAGACCGAACGCCAGCCGGCCTGCGTCATGGCCTGCCCGACGCGCGCGCGCCATTTCGGCGACCTCGGCGATGCGGATTCGGCCGTCTCGCGGCTCGTCGCCCAACGCGACGGCGTCGCCCTGATGCCCGAGCTCGGCTATGCGCCGGTCAACCGCTACCTGCCGCCGCGGCCGCGCCGCGCCGGCTGCGGCACGGCGGCGGCGCAGGCCGCCGAAGAAACGCTGGATCCGAACCAGCTGTCGCCGCTGCTGCGCTGGGTCGACAAGCTGCTGTCGCGCTGAAACCACTGACCGAGGAACCGCCATGCTGCTGAGCACCACGTCCACGCTCGAAGGCCATCCCATCCGCAACTACCTCGGCCTCGTCAGCGGCGAGGCCATACTCGGCGCCAATGTGTTCCGCGATTTCTTCGCCGGCATACGCGACATCATCGGCGGCCGCTCGGGCAGCTACGAGAAAGTGCTGCGCAAGGCCAAAGAGTCGGCGATCGAGGACATGGTCGAAGCGGCCAAGGATCTCGGCGCGAACGCCGTCGTCGGCATCGACTTCGACTACGAGACGATCCAGATCAAGGAAGGCGGCGACATGCTCATGGTCACGGTGACCGGCACGGCCGTCCTCACGGGCTGATCGCGCACCATGCATCCGGCGCTGTCCGTCCTGTTCTTCACGACCCTGTCGGGCGCCGGCTACGGCTTGCTCGGACTGCTCGGCGCCGGCGTCGCGCTCGGCCTCTGGCCGCTCGGCCTCTGGCAGATCGGCGCGCCGCTGCTCGTCGGCACCGCGCTCGTGAGCCTGGGCCTGCTGGCCTCGACCGCGCATCTGGGCCAGCCGCGGCGCGCCTGGCGCGCATTCAGCCAGTGGCGCAGCTCCTGGCTGTCGCGCGAAGGCGTGGCCGCCGCACTGACCTATCTGCCGGCGCTCACGCTCGGCATCCACGTACTGCTGCAGAGGCCCGACGCGGGCTGGACGCTGCTGCCGCGGCTGGCCGGCGCGCTGCTCGCGCTAGGCGCGCTGGTCACGGTGTTCTGCACCGCGCGCATCTATTCGAGCCTGCGCACGATACCGGCCTGGCACAACGCCTGGGTCGCGCCGGTCTATCTGCTGCTGGCTGCATACACCGGCGGACTCTGGCTCTGGCTGCTCGCCGCCTTAGGCGAGCGCGAAGCGGCATTGGATTCGCAGCGCCTCGGCCTGCCGCCGTGGCTGCTCGCCGCGATCGTCGGCACGGCCATGCTCGCCGCGCTGATCAAGCTGCTCTACTGGCGGCACATCGACGGCGCCGCGCCGCGCGCCACGGTCGAGAGCGCGACGGGCCTCGGCCGCTACGGCGAGGTCGCGGCGTTCGAACGGCCGCATACGGAGCAGAACTATCTGACGCGCGAAATGGGCTTCGTGCTCGCGCGGCGCCATGCGGCGAAGCTGCGCGCGTCGAGCCTCGCGCTGGGTTTCGCCGCGCCGCTGGCCTGCGTCGTCGTCGCGCTCGCGTTCCTGCCGCTGTCGCCGGCGCTCGCGCTGCTCGCGCTGCTGCTGGGCAGCCTGGGGATTTTCGTCGAACGCTGGCTGTTCTTTGCGCAAGCGCGCCATGTCGTGAATCTGTACTACGGCGCACGGCAGATTTGACCGGCACCCGTGCCCCGCCCGCTTGTCCTGCCGTCGCGGCGCGACTGCGCCTGCCGCCGTAGCCTTCGTAAATCTTTATGACGCGGCGGCTACGATGCCGCATGTTGTAAACCTTTATTACGATGCATGGGAAAACCCTCAGATGGCCGCGATTGATGCCGGCTACACTGGCTGCGCCGGTGCGGCGGCGTCTGCGGTTCAGATCGGATTCAATCCTTCGCCGTAGTATCCGGCGCTCCGTTTGCCCGCGTTTTCCAACACACGCGGATGCTCCCGATTGATCCTCATCGAAGAAGGGTGAACCCCATGAAGAAACTCCTGATCGCCGCCGCCGTACTCGCTGCCACGCCGCTGATCGCCTCCGCCGACGGCGGCTGGGCCGGCTCCGGCGAACTGGGCTTCGCCGCTTCGCGCGGCAACGCCAAGTCGGAAAACCTCAACGCCAAGCTCAACTTCAGCATGGAAGACGACGTCTGGAAGGACAACTTCTATCTGAGCGCGCTGCGTTCCAAGGGCAATACCACCTCGATCGAAACCATCGGCGGCGTCCCCACCGCCGTCACGCGCTACGACTACACGGCGAACCGCTACGAAGCCGGCGCTTCGGCCGGCTACAAGTTCGACGAGCGCAGCTATCTCGTCGGCGCGCTGCGCTACGAGAACGACGACTTCTCGCCGTTCAACTACCAGGCCGTGCTGTCGCTGGGCTACGGCTACACCGCGATCAAGAACGAGCATACCGAGCTGTTCTTCGAAGTCGGCCCGGGCTACAAGCGCTTCGAGCCGATCCTGACCGGCGAGACCGAGTCCGACGTCGTCGGCCGCGGCCTGATCGGCTACCGCCACCGCTTCAACGAGAACACCGCGTTCGAGAACACGTTCCTCGTCGAAGCCGGCGCGGACAACACGTTCTATCAGAACGACGCCGGCCTCGTCGTCAACATGAACAAGACGCTCGCGCTCAAGCTCGGCTATCAGGTGCGCCACAACACCGACGTGGCTCCGGGCATCAAGAAGACCGACCAGCTGATGACGACGAACCTCGTCTACAACTTCTGATCGCTGCGGCGTCGCCACACAAAAAAAACGGGCCGAAAGGCCCGTTTTTTATGTTTTGCGCGCAGCGCGGGTTGCGGCGACCAGCGGACCGCCAGGCGCGCCGGAGCCGGTCAGCGGCTCGCGTGCAGCATATCGCCGGCGCCCTGGTCGAGCAGCAGCTGCGCGACCTGCTCGCCGAGCGCGTCGGGCGCATCGAGCGGCCCCTGCGCCGTGGCGCGGATCAGGCGGCCGTCGGTTGCGTCGCCGACGAGGCCGGTGAGTTCCAGTCCACTCTCGATTTCGCGGCAGTAGCCGGCGATCGGCACGCTGCAGTTGCCGTGCAGGCGCCGGTTCATCGCGCGCTCGGCGCCGGTGCAGCGCGCGCTGTCGGCGGCGTTCAACGGCTGCAGCCTCTGCAGGGTCGCGCGATCGCCGGCGCGGTATTCGATCGCGATCGCGCCCTGCGCGACGGCCGGAATCCAGCCCGGCGGCTCCAGCCGGCTCGCGATGCGCGCGGTCAGCCCCAGCCGTTCGAGACCGGCGCAGGCCAGGATGATCGCGTCGTAGTCGCCGGCGTCGAGCTTGCCCAGGCGCGTGCCGAGGTTACCGCGCAGGTCGGCCAGGCGCACGTCCGGCCGCAGCGCGCGCAGCTGGGCCTGGCGCCGCAACGACGAGGTGCCGACGCGCGCGCCGTCGGGCAGGTCGGCCAACGTTCGATAGCGCGGGCTGACCAGGGCGTCGGCCGCGTCGGCGCGTTCGAGCACGGCGCCGAGCGCGAAGCCGGGCTCGAGCTCCATCGGCACGTCCTTGAGCGAATGCACCGCCACGTCGGCGCGGCCTTCGAGCACCGCGACCTCGAGCTCCTTGAGGAACAGGCCCTTGCCGCCGATGGCCGACAGCGGCTGGTCGAGGATCTGGTCGCCGCGCGTGGTCATCGGCACGAGCTCGACCTGCAGGTCGGGCTGTGCCGCGCGCAGCCGCGCGGCGACGTGTTCGGCCTGCCAGAGGGCCAGCGCGCTCTGGCGCGTGGCGATGCGCAGCAATTTCATGGCGGTTCGTGCGGCAGCGGAAGTCGGCGCATCCTAGCCGCTGCGGCACGGAGCCGATAGCTGCCGCGACACTATGCGCCGGCTGTGCCCGCCGGGATGTCCGTCACGATGTCCGGATACCGGAATCCGCCGATTCAGGCTGTTTCGCTCGCGCCGGAAGGCCGTCGCTCCGAAAACCGGTGCAGCGAGCCCTTCCCCTCTGGACTTCCCCGTGAAGCGAAAAGGGCCCCTGGATGCCTCGGCCCGTTCCATGAACTGCTGCTACAGGCTGCGCACGAGCTTGCGCAGCCCCGGCAGGTTGCGCCGGCTGACCTCGAGCACATCGGCGCTGCCGTCGACCTTGACGAAGACGCGGCCGTCGCTGCTGCGGACGAGGCCGGCCATGCGGTCGCGCGCGACGAGGCAGTTGCGGTGTATGCGCACGAAATGGTCGCCGAACTCGTCCTCGAGGCCCTTGAGCGCGTCCTCGACGAGGACTTGGCCCTTGGCGTGGTGGACGACGACATATTTGTCCTCCGCCTGAAGGTAGAGGACGTCCTGGACCGGCACGAGCACGAGGTTGCCGCGCACGCGTGCGCAGATGTGGCTGCGCTGGCGATGCGCGCCGAGCGTGCCGGCGATCTTGTCGACCTTGTTCGTGCCGAGCCGCTCCGCACGCGCGAGCGCCTGGTCCAGCCGCTCGCGCCGCACCGGCTTGAGCACGTAGTCGACGGCGTGGGCGTCGAAGGCCTTGAGCGCGTATTCATCGTAGGCCGTGCAGAACACGATGGCCGGCGGATCCTCCAGCGAGCCGATCAGCCGCGCGGCGTCGAGGCCGTCCATGCCGGGCATGCGGATGTCGAGCAGGCAGACGTCGGGGCGCAGGCGATCGGCCTGCTGCACGGCCTGCTCGCCGTTCTCCACGCTCGCGACGACCTCGCCGCCGGCGTCGGCGACGAGCATGGCGAGGCGCTCGCGCGCGAGCGGTTCGTCGTCGGCAATCAGTACTCGCATGATCTCGCTCCGTGATGTCGTGGTACGTCCGCCGCGTCAGCGCTGCAGCGGCACGCGCAGGCGGCAGTCGAACGCCTCGGCCGCATCCTCGACCAGCAGCGCCGCGCGGTCGCCGTAATGCAGCGCGAGGCGGCTGCGGATGTTGTTCAGCGCCATGCCGTTGCCGCCGCCGCGCCGCGCCGGCGGCGGCGGGCACGGGTTGTCGATGCGGATCTCGACGACGCCGTCGTCGACGCGACCCTGCACGCGCACGGTACCGCCGGCCGGCAGCGGCTGTATGCCGTGGTAGACCGCATTTTCGACGAGCGGCTGCAGCAGCAGCGACGGCAGCTCCAGATCGCGCGGCAGCGCGTCGACCTGCCAGTCCACCGCGAGGCGCTCGCCGAGGCGCAGCTGTTCGATGCGCAGGTAGCCGCGCGCGAGATCGAGCTCCTCGCCGAGCGTGCTGCGCGCCTCGTCGCGGCCGAGCGCCGCGCGGAACAGGTCGGCCAGGTCCTCGACCGCGGCCTCGGCCTGCACCGGGCGCGCGCGGATCAGGCTCGCGATGACGTTCATGCTGTTGAACAGGAAATGCGGCCGTATGCGCGCCTGCAACGCCTCGAAGCGCGCGCGCTCCTCGGCCTGCACGCGTTCGCGCCACTGCTCCTGCACGTAGAAATAGCGCAGCACCGCACCGCCGATCAGCGCGCAGATCACGCTGTTGCGCAGGACGAAGCGCCAGGATTCCGCACCGGCGTCGATGAAGCCGAGGCTCAGGTTGCGGTCGATCGCGAACACGATCCAGCTCGCCGCCGCCGTCGTCGCGAGCATCAGCGCATAGGCGGCGAACTCGGCCATCCACGGCGCCAGCCGCACGAGCAGCGGCCGCGCCTTGCACAGGCAGACGGTCCAGACCACGGCCAGCCACTGCACGAACAGGCTGGCCAGTCCAAGACCCTGCCAGGTCGGCACGCCGACGTCGCTGGCCGAGAGCACGACGACGAGCGCGACGAGCTCGCCGATGACGGCGAGCGCGGCCAGCACCGGCCAGCTGCAGAAATCCGGCAGCCAGTGATAGGCGGAATCGATGGCGGCCGCGCGGCCGGCGGCGCGTTCGGGTATGGCCAACCTGCGCCCTCCCAGCGCCGGAACCTGCGCGCGATTATGCCGCGAGGCGCCCGCCGAGCCATTGCCGCAGGTCGGCGATTTCCTCCGCGGAGACGGTATGGACCATCGGATAGGAGTGCCAGTCGACGGTGTAGCCGAGGCCGCGCAGGATGTCGCGCGAGCGCGCGCCGAGGGCCTGCGGCACGACCGGATCGTGGCTGCCGTGGGCCATGAAGATGGGCAGGTCGTTGTTGGCGGCGCTGCGTTCGGCCGCCGTGGTCGCGTCGATCGGCAGGTAGGTCGACAGCGCGATCACGCCGCCGAGGCGCCTGGCATGGCGCACGCCGCCGGCCAGCACGATCGCGCCGCCCTGGGAGAAGCCGGCCAGGAACACGCGCCCGGCCGGCACGCCGCGGTCGGCCTCGCGCGCGATCAGCGCGTCGAGCTGGACCAGGGATTCGCGCACGCCGGCTTCGTCCTGGCGCGAGGCGATGTCGGTGCCCTTGATGTCGTACCAGGCGCGCATCGGCATGCCGCCGTTGATCGTGACCGGGCGCACCGGCGCATGCGGGAACACGAAGCGCAGCCCGGGCCAGTCGGACGCGACGAGCTCGGGGATGATCGGCGCGAAGTCGTTGCCGTCGGCGCCGAGGCCGTGCAGCCAGATCACGCTGTGACTGGGCCGAGGACGGGTCGTGATTTCGACGGCGGGCAGGATCATGGGCGGCTCCGGCAAAGAACCCGATGGTGCCTCAGGCCCGGGGGCAATGACCATTGCCACGGCGCAAACGCAGCGGGCTTGGCTATGCTCGGGCGATCCCGTACCGGAGTCGCCCATGTCCACCAGGCTCAGTGCCGCCGTCGCCGCTCTCGTCTTCTTCGTCGCGCTGCCGAGCCAGGCCGCGCTCACCCTGGACCAGATCATGGCCGAGCCGGACTGGATAGGCCCCGCGGTGGAATCGCCGTACTGGTCGGCCGACGGCAGCACGGTCTACTACGCGCTCAAGCGCGACGGGTCGCCGGTGCGCGACCTGCACCGCATCGACGTCGCCGGCGGCGCCGACCAGGTGCTCGGCGCGGCCGAGCTCGCCGGCATCGACGGCAAGGACGCGGTATTCGACCAGGCGCGCCGGCGCGCGGCGTTCATCCGCAACGGCGACGTGTTCGTGCGCGACCTCGCGAGCAAGCGCCTGATCCAGGTCACGCGCAGCACGGCCGAGGAAAGCGCGCCGCAGTTCTCCGCCGACCAGAACAGCCTGCAGTACCGCGTCGGCAACGACTGGTACGGCTACGACTTCGCCGCCGGCGTGAACTTCCCGATCGCCGTGCTCAAGGCCGAGAAGAACCCGCGCGACAAGAAGCCCGCCGACTTCGAGCAGCTGCAACTGCGCCTGATAGGCACGCTCAAGCAGGAACGCGACAACAAGGAAGCGCTGAAGGCGCACGCCGACGAGTTGCGCAAAGCCGATCCGACGCGCGCGGCGGAGCCGGTCTATCTCGGCGACGACGTGCAGATCACGCCGGCCACCGTGCTGTCGCCGGATGGCCGCTGGCTGCTCGTCGCGACGACGCCGAAGGGCTTCGATGCGGGCCGCGCCGGCAAGATGCCGATGTACGTGACCGAGTCCGGCTACGAGGAGCTCGAAGACGTGCGCACGCGTGTCGGCCGTGCGAATCCGGCGCCCGAGACGCTGTGGCGCGTCGACCTCGTCGCGCAGACCGTGACCAAGCTCGATCTCGCCGGGCTGCCCGGCATCGCCGACGACCCGCTCGCGGCGATCCGCGCCGAGAACGAGAAGGCCGCGGCCGAGGACGCGGCGCCGGCCGCCGGCGACGACAAGGGCAAGGACGAAGACAAGGACAAGCCGGCGAAGAAGGCCGCCAAAGACGACAAGGCCGCCAAGCCCGACAAGACACTGCGCAACGTCAGCGTCGCGGCGATCCAGTTCACGCGCGACGGCAGCCAGGCTGCCGTCATGCTGCGCGCGATCGACAACAAGGACCGCTGGATCGCCGCGGTCGCGAACACCGGCAAGCCGGAGCCGAGCACGCGCCACCGTCTGACCGACGCGGCCTGGATCAACTGGAACTTCAACGAGCTGGGCTGGCTGCCCGACAACCGGACCCTGTGGTACGTGTCCGAGGAATCCGGCTACGCCGCGCTGTACCTGCGCCGCGACGAGGAAAAGCCGAAGGCGCTCGTGCAGGGCCGCTTCGAGGTGTCCGAGCCGCAGCTGTCGCCCGACGGTGCCTGGTTCTACTTCAAGAGCAACGCCGAGGCGCCGTACAGCTACGACGCCTACCGCGTGCCCGTGGCCGGCGGCGCCGCGGCGCGCGTGACGACGTTCAAGGGCCTGGAGCATTTCCAGCTCTCGCCCGACGGCCGCAGCCTGCTCGCCGCGCATTCGTCGAGCTACGTGCCGCAGCAGATCAGCCTCGTGCCGGCCGACGGCGGGGCCGCGCGCGCGCTGACCGACACGCGCAGCGCCGCGTTCAAGGGCATGAGCTGGCAGGCGCCGGCGATCGTGCCGGTACCGTCTTCGCACGGCAAGGAGCCGATCTGGGGCAAGCTGTACACGCCGGCGGCCGGCGGCGGCAAGCATCCGATCGTGCTGTTCGTGCACGGCGCGGGCTACACCCAGAACACCCATCTGGGCTATCCGTACTACTTCCGCGAGCAGATGTTCCACAACCTGCTGACCGAACGCGGCTACCTCGTGCTCGACCTGGACTACCGCGCTTCCGAAGGCTACGGTCGCGACTGGCGCACGGCGATCTACCGCCAGATGGGCAAGCCCGAGCTCGAGGACCTCATCGACGGCGTGAACTGGCTCGTCAGGGAACACGGCGGCGATCCGCAGCGCGTCGGCCTCTACGGCGGCTCCTACGGCGGCTTCATGACCCTGATGGCGATGTTCCGCGCGCCCGAGGTGTTCAAGGCCGGCGCCGCGCTGCGCCCGGTCACCGACTGGACCCAGTACAACCACGAGTACACCTCGAACATCCTCAACACGCCGGAGATCGACGCGATCGCCTACCGGCGCAGCTCGCCGATCGAGTTCGCCGACGGGCTCAAGGGGCCGCTGCTGATCGCCCACGGCATGATCGACGACAACGTGTTCTTCCAGGATTCGGTGCGCCTGTTCCAGCGCCTGATCGAGCTGAAGAAGGACGACGTGGAGCTCGCGCCGTATCCGATGGAGCGCCACGGCTTCACGCACGCCGCCGCCTGGCGCGACGAATATGCGCGCATATTGAAGCTGTTCGAGACCAATCTGCGCACGAACGCGACGCCGTAACCCGTTTCGGTGTAAGGTTCGGGCTCGTGCCGCGCGAACGCGCGGCGCTCACCATTCCACTCCATGCCCTCTCTCTTCGCGGAGAGGGTCGTCCAGGTCGGACCTATCGCCTAGCCGCAGCCGCAGTCGTCGTACGAGGCTCCCCGGTCGAGCCTCCTGCCCGTGGAACGGGGCCGTTGGCGGTGCAGGGACGACCGTCGCCGTCGTCCGGGAGCCGCGCTTCCGGGATCGGGTGGGAATGGATACGCCGTCCGCTTCGCGGACTTCCTTCCGCCCGATACGACCACGGTGACCGATGCCGCATAGCGTAGAACTGATCACGACCATTTCGGCCGCCCTCGGCCTCGCCCTCATCGTCGGCTTCGTCGCCGTACGATTCCTCAAGCTGCCGGCGCTCGTCGGCTACCTCGTCGCCGGCATCCTGATCGGTCCGGCCACTCCCGGGATCGTCGCCGACATCCACCTCGCCCAGCAGCTCGCCGAAATCGGCGTCATGCTGCTGATGTTCGGCGTAGGCCTGCATTTCTCGCTCGACGACCTGCTCTCGGTCCGGCGCATCGCGCTGCCGGGCGCGCTGGTCCAGATCGCCGTCGCGACCGCCATGGGCGCCGGCCTCGCCACGTTCTGGGGCTGGCCGCTCGCGGCCGGGCTCGTGTTCGGCCTCGCGCTGTCGGTGGCCAGCACCGTCGTGCTGCTGCGCGCGCTCGAAAGCCGCGGCCTGGTCGAGTCGGTCAACGGCCGCATCGCGGTCGGCTGGCTCGTCGTCGAGGATCTCGTCACCGTGCTGGCCCTCGTGCTGCTGCCGGCGCTGGCCGGCGACGGCGCCGCGCCGCACCAGGACGCCGCTGCCGCGGCGCGGCCGCTCTGGCTCAGCCTCACCTTCACCCTGGGCAAGGTGTCGATCTTCGTCGCGCTGATGCTGATCGGCGGACGCAAGCTGTTCCCGTGGCTGCTCTGGCAGGTCGCGCGCACCGGCTCGCGCGAGCTGTTCACGCTTTGCGTCATCGCCGCCGCGGTCGGCATCGCCTATCTCGCCGGCATCCTGTTCGAGGTGTCGTTCGCGCTCGGCGCGTTCCTCGCCGGCATGGTGCTGCGCGAATCCGAGCTGAGCTACCGCGCGGCCGAGGAATCGCTGCCGCTGCGCGACGCCTTTTCCGTGCTGTTCTTCGTCTCGGTCGGCATGCTGTTCGATCCGCGCATCCTGATCGAGCAGCCGCTGATGGTCGCCGCCGTCGTCGGCGTCATCGTCGTCGGCAAGACCGTCGCCGCCACGGCGCTCGTGCTGCTGATGCGCTATCCGCTGAACACCGCGCTGACCGTCTCTGCCGGCCTCGCGCAGATCGGCGAGTTCTCCTTCATCATCGCCGCACTCGGCGTCTCGCTGAAAATCCTGCCGGAGCAGGGCCAGGACCTGATCCTCGCCGGCGCGATCGTCTCGATCGCGCTGAACCCGCTGGTGTTCAAGGCCATCGAGCCGGCCCAGGCGTGGATACGCAAGCGCTCGCGCGCCGCGCGCAAGCTCGAACGTCCGGCCGATCCGCTGGCCGAACTGCCGACCAGCGTGAGCTCGGACTACCTGACCGGCCACGTGCTGCTGGTCGGCTACGGCCGCGTCGGCCGGCGCATCGCCGCGGCCGTGCTCGAACGCGGCCTGCGCCTCGTCGTGGCCGAGGAAAACCGCGAACGCGTGGAAACCCTGCGCACCGAAGGCCTGCACGCGGTCGCCGGCGACGCCTCGGAGCCGGCGGTGCTGATCCAGGCCCACGTCGCGCGCGCGCGCCTGCTTGTCATCGCGATTCCGGATACGTTCCACGTGCGGCGCATGGTCGAGACCGCGCGCATGCTGAATCCGCAGATCCAGGTCATCGTGCGTTCGCACAGCGAGGAAGAAGCCAGGCTGCTGCAGCAGGAACAGGCCGAGGTCTTCCTCGGCGAGGAAACCCTGGCCGTCGCGATGACGCGCAGCGTGCTGGAGAAAGCCGCGGCACCGGCCGGCAGCCATTGAACATGATGCCGATTTTTCAACGCAGCGGAACGCGCCCATGACGCCGCTGCAGATCCGCCACGCCGCCGCCGCCGATGCGGCGACGTTGACGCGCCGCATGGCCGACTGGTTCGTCGCCGCCTACGGCCATGCCAGCGACGCGGCCAACACGGCCGCGTTCGTCGCGGCGAACTTCAGCCCCGCGCGGCAGGCGGCCGAGATCGCCGACCCGGACGTCGTCACCCTGCTCGCCGAAATCGGCGGCAGCCTGGTCGGCTATACCCAGCTGCGCTTCGCCACGCGCGCGCCCGACAGCGTCACCGGCGCCGACCCGGCCGAACTCGGCCGCTTCTATTTCGCGCCGGCGCTGCACGGCCGCGGCGTCGCCGCCGAACTGCTGCAGGCGGCGTTCCGGGCCGCGCACGAACGCGGCCGGCGCCGGCTCTGGCTGCTGGTCTGGCAGGAGGCGCCGCAGGCGATCCGCTTCTACGAGAAGCACGGCTTCGCGAAGGTCGGTACGGCCGTGTTCCTCGTCGGCGAGGATCGCAAGGCCGACTGGGTCATGTGCAAGCCGCTGGACAGTCCGTAGAGCGCGCCGCGCAGCGAATCGCAGCCGGCGGCGCCGTCGATGGCGCGGTCCGCCTTCGCCACCGCGGATCAGCCGAAGATCGACACGCCGGCCGCCGCGGCGAAACGTTCGAGCGCCTCGGCCGCGGCCACCGAATTGCCGTTCGCGTCCAGCCGCGGCGACCAGGCGCAGACGCTCAGGCGGCCCGGCACGATCGCGAGGATGCCGCCGCCGACGCCGGTCTTGGTCGGCAGGCCGATACGGAACGCGAAGTCCCCGGCCGCGTCGTAGGCGCCGCAGGTCAGCATCAGCGCATTGAGCCGGCGCGCATCGGCCGCATCGAGCACGCGCGCGCCGCCGGGCTGGCGGCCGTCGGCGGCGAGGAACAATGCGGCTTCGGCGAGTTCGGCGCAGGACATCGCGATCGCGCAATGCGCGCAGTACGCGTCGAGCACGGCGCCGACCTCGGCCTGCAGATTGCCGAAGCTGCGCATGAAATGCGCGATCGCCGCGTTGCGGTCGCTGTGGCGGCGCTCCGAACGCGCGACGTCGGCGTCGATGCCCACGCTGGTGCGGCCCAGCAGCCGATGCACGAATTCCAGCACCGCGCGCTCGGGCTGCAGGAAGCGCCGGCACAGCACGTCGGTGATCACGAGCGCGCCGGCGTTGACGAACGGATTGCGCGGAATGCCGCGTTCGCGCTCGAGCAGCACCAGCGAATTGAACGGCGTGCCCGACGGCTCGCGGCCGACGCGCCGCCACAGCGCGTCGCCTTCGCGCTGCAGCGCAAGCGCCAGCGCGAACAGCTTGGAAATGCTCTGGATCGAGAACGGCGTATCGGCCGCGCCGGTACGGAACAGACGGCCGTCGACGGTCGCGACGGCGATGCCGAACTGGTCCGGCGCGACGCGCGCGAGCGCCGGGATGTAGTCGGCGACGTCGCCTTCGGGCGGGAGCGCCGTCACTTCGGCGGCGATGGTCTGCAGCAGCGCGGCGAAATCGGCGGACATACGATGACGGCAACGGAGCGGAGCGCGCACACTACCCGGCCGCGGCGCGCTTGGCGATGCTTGCGGAACATCGGCTGCGGCGCGGCGGGCGCGGTGTTCGCCTGAGCGTCGGTTCGCGGTCGTTCTCGTCGCGGGCCGGCGCCGCCGCAGGCGCGACTGAGCAGCCCCATCCGCCGCGGACGCTGTCCGTGTCCGCGGACAGCGCCGCACGGGTCGGCCAATTCGGCAAACCGCACAACGGCGCGGTTTTGCGATCGCCGCGCAGTTGGCACGGGCGTTGCGTAAGGGCTATCCGTGTCCCCCAGGCCCGCCAAGGAAAGCGTCATGTCCCTGCCTTCTCGTCCCTACCCGATCCGTGCCGCGATCGCCGCGCTGAGCGCGGCGATACTCGCCGTCGCCTGCAGCCATCCGACGCGCCCGGCGCCGACGCCCGAAGCGGCGGCCGCGCCGGCCGCCGCGGCCGCCGTCGATGACGTCGCCGCATTGAACGCCCTGGCCGACCGCTACGTCGACATGGTCCTCGACTTCGATCCGACCGTGACGTATTTCAGCGGCGTGCCGGTCAAGTCGCACGACCGGTTGCCGCGCAACTCCGCCGCCGAGATCGCCGCTTCCGAAGCGCACGAGGACGCGATGCTGGCCGAGCTCGCGAAGATCGATCCGGTTCCGCTGCGCGGCACGCCGAACGCGGTGACCTACGCGATCCTGCGTGAGAACCTCGAAGCCTCGCGGCAGTTGCGTATCTGCCGGCGCGAGCTCTGGAGCGTCAGCCACATGAACGGCTGGCTCGCGGGCCTGAGCGAAGCGGCCCAGGCGCAGCCCGTCGCGACGGCCGAGGAACGCCGCGAGGCCGTCGCGCGCTGGTCGTCGCTCGGCACCTTCGTCGACAACGACATCGCGAACCTGCGCACGGGTCTGGAGCGCGGCTACAGCTCGCCGAAGAGCGTCGTCGACCGCGTGCTCAAGCAAGTCGACGGCATGCTCGCCGGCAAGCCCGAGGACCTGCCGTTCTATTCGCCGGCGCAGCGCAGCGACGACGACGCGTTCAAGACCGAGCTGCGCACGGTCATGACCGCGACGGCGCTGCCGGCGATCCGCCGCTATCGCGATTTCTTGCGCGACACCTATCGCGCCCGCTCGCGCGACAGCGTCGCTCTAGCGGCGCTGCCCGACGGCGAGGCCTGCTATGCGGCGCTGCTGCGCAATTCCACGACCCTGAGCCGCAGCCCGCGCGAGGTCTACGAACTCGGCCGCAAGACCGTCGCCGACAACGAAGCCGCCGTCGCCGACCTCGGCCAGCGCCTGTACGGCACGCGCGACATCAAGACCATCATCGCGAAGGTCGACAAGGAGCCGAAGAACCACTTCGGCTCCGAGCAGGAAATGCTCGACTATTCCCGCGCCGGCCTCGAACGCGCCCGCAGCTTGAGCTCCGCGCTGTTCGCGCGCATGCCGCGGCAGCCGGCCGTCATCGAGCCGTTCCCGGAATACCAGCGCGGCACCGGCGTGAGCTCGCACTACATTCCGAGCACCGATCCGGACAAGCCCGGCGAATTCCGCATCCAGCTCGAGAACTGGAAGACCGAGACGCGCGGCTCCGCCGAGATCACGCTCGTGCACGAGACCTGGCCCGGCCATCACCTGCAGATCGCGCTGGCCAGCGAACAGCAGCCGGCGCACCGCATCGCCAAGCTCGGCTTCAATTCGGCCTATCTCGAGGGCTGGGGCCGCTATTCCGAGCGCCTGGCCGAGGAAGCCGGCATCTACCAGACCGACTACGCCAAGATCTCGCGGCGCATCTGGCCGGCGCGCGGCATGGTCGCCGACCCGGGCCTGCACCTGTTCGGCTGGACGCGCGAACAGACCGTCGACTATCTCGCCTCGACCGGCCGCTTCAGCCGCGCGGCCGCCGCCGACACGGTGGACCGCATGGCCGTGATGCCGGCCCAGCTGACCTCCTACGACTCCGGCGGTCTCGAGATCTTCGCCTTGCGCGAACAGGCCGAACGCGAGCTCGGCGCGAAGTTCGACATCCGCGAATTCCACGCCGAAGTCATCGACCAGGGCGTCGTCCCGCTCGCGCTGCTGAGGGAAAACGTGGAAAGCTGGATAAAGCGCAAGAAAGGCAGTTGACCGGCGCGATTCGCCGCCTGCATGCCCGCAGCGCACCGGATGTCTAGCCGGAGCAAGGTTCCTCGCCGCCGAGCGACGTCGCGACGGCCGCACTGGCCGGCGCATTCAGCTGCGCGAGTATCTCGGGCGTCGTGAAGAACCAGATCTCGTTCGGGTCTCCGCCGCCCCAGCCGTCCCAGGCCGCCACCGTGTCGCCAGGGCCGTAGGGGCCGTTGCCGAGAATGTTCAGATTGCGGTCGTAGTCGAAGTTCGGCCGCACGGCGACCGGCCCGCCGGTCTGCACGCCGGGCTGCTGGACGCCGCCGAGCAGGAACGGAATCAGCACGGACACGCCGATGGTCGCCTCGAGCGCGTGCCGGGCGCTCGCGGAGAGATCGGGGGTGACGACGTTCCAGATCTCGTCGGTCGCATAGCTCAAGGTGCCCTCCTCGCTCTTGTCGCGCAGGCTCAGCGATCCGTCGCTCATGCTGGCGACGAGCACGCGCGGCTGGCCGCTGACCCAGATCGCGATGTTGCCGTTGCCGTCGATGCGGTCGACCTGCCAGCGCAGCCGCGGCTCGTCGGCCCGGTAGTAGTCCGTCGACACGAACGCGTTCTCGCGCACGCCGAGGCACAGCGGCGGCGGCGGCGCGACGAACGAGCACAGCACGACTTCGGGGGAAGACTGGATATCGTCATAGGTGGACATGGCAACGCTCCGGCGGGGATTACGGAGCCTTGCGCAGAACGGCCGCCGCGACCGTCATCGCACGGCCGGTCGCGTAAATGACGACGCCGCGCAAGGCGCGGCGTCGTCGGGTGCGGCTGCGGCGCGGTCAGGCTGCCTGGGCGGCGAAGCCCGCGTGCGCGGCCGGCTTGGCCTCGGCCGGAGCGTTCAGCTGGCGCCAGTGCGGCGGCGCGGGCCAGTCGGGCGTAGTCACGCCGTCGAGCACGCGGCGCAGACTGCGGCGGTCGAGCTGCGGCGCGAGCTCGGCGACGAGGTCGAGCGCGTAGTCGCGCAGCACGCGGTCGCGGCGCAGCACGACCCAGGTCGTGCACAGCGGGAACAGGCCCGGCGCGGGCAGCGCCTTCAGATCGGCCAGGTCCTCGGGCAGCAGCGCCATTTCCGCGAGCACGCCGACGCCGAGGCCGGCGCGCACGTAGGTCTTGATCAGATCGGCGTCGCGCGCCGTGATCGCAATGCGGGGCAGCAGTCCGGCGCCGAGGAACGCACGGCGCAGCGAGGAATCGGGCTTCAGCGACGATTCGTAGCTGACCAGCGGGTATTCGGCGAGCTCGTCGAGGCGCGGCGCCTTGTCGAGCTTGGCCAGCGGATGGCTGCGCGGCACGAGCACGTGACGATCCCAGCGGAACAGCGGCACGGCCATGCCGCCGGCGGGCACGCTGCCGGCCGTCGAGACGATCGCGATGTCGGCTTCGCCGCGCTCGAGCAGTGCGAGCACTTCGGCGTCGCCGCTGGGCTTCAGGTGGACGCTGACCTGGGGATAGCGGCGCTTCAATGCGGCGACGGTGCGCGGCAGCACGAAACGCGCCTGAGTATGGGTAGTTGCGATGCGCAGCTCGCCCTGGGCTTCGTTACGAAGATTGGCGGCCAGCGCGCGGATGTTGGCGGCTTCCGCCAGGATCACGCGGGCTCGGTCGATGACCTGTACGCCGGCGGGGGTGATGCGTTCGAGGCTCTTGCCTTTGCGCGCGAAGATCTGGAAACCGAGTTCGTCTTCCAGCTGCTTGAGCTGCTTGGAAATGCCCGGCTGGGTCGCGTGTACGCGTTCGGCGGCGAGGGTGATGTTCAGGCCGGAATCGGCGATGGCAATCAGGTAGCGCAGTTGGGTCAGGGTCATGACGGCCTTCTCTGGGGAGATCGCAACAGTTCGGACGCGAGCGAGCGACGCCAATTGGTAATCGAATAATTCATACAGAATCGGGTGGCGTAATTAGTCGGTTTCATCGTGGTCTCCAGTGTGGTCGGGCCTGATCGCAAGCCCTCTGTGGCGCCGCGCTCGGCGCCGTTTCTTTACAAACGGGTGATCTGACTATAACCACAGATCATTTAGCCGTCTATACGTCTTTACCCTGCGCACATGCCGTGACGGCATATCGGCACAGCGTTTGCTCACTTCCCTGCGGCGGCGCAGGCACCGAGCATGATCCTCGACGATGCGGCCGCGGTCGTGTCGCTTATCTCCGCTCCCGCCGACATCGCCGCCAAACGCCCATGCCTGCCGCCCGACTCTATCCGATCTTCACGCAGCTTGCAGGTCGCGCCGTGCTCGTCGTCGGCGGCGGCAGCGTGGCCGAGCGCAAGGTCGCCGGACTGCTGGAAGCCGGTGCGGAGGTCGCCGTCATCGCGCCGGACTTCACGCCGCAGCTCTCGGCCTGGGCCGAAAACGGCCGCATCTCGCTGATTTCCGGCAAGTTCGACGAAGAGCAGCTGGAACGGCGCTGGCTCGTGATCGCGGCGACCGCTGATCCCGGTGTCAACGCACAGGTCGCGGCCGCCGCCGAGCGCCGCCGCCTATGGACCAATGTCGTAGACGACGCCGCGCTGTCGAGCTTCCAGGTGCCGGCCGTCGTCGACCGTGCACCGCTGGTCGTCGCCGTATCGACGGCCGGCGCGGCGCCGGTGCTCGCGCGGCTCGTGCGCGAAAAGATCGAACGTCTGCTGGACCCTTCGCTCGGCGCCCTGGCGGCGCTGGCCGACCGTTGGCGCGGGCGCATTCGTGGACGCTTCGCCGATCTCGGCCAGCGCCGCCGCTTTCTCGAACGCCTGTTCCAGGGCCGCGTTGCCGAACTCGTGCGGCGCGGCCAGCCCGGCGCCGCCGAGGCTAGCGTCGCACGCGAACTCGACGTTGCCGATGCGTCGCCGACCGCCGGTTCGGTCGTGCTCGTCGGCGCCGGCCCCGGCGACGCGGGCCTGCTGACCCTCAAGGGACTGCGCGCGCTCAACGAGGCCGACGTGATTCTTTACGACCGCCTCGTCGGCGCCGACGTGCTCGCGCTCGCGCGGCGCGACGCCGAGCGCATCGACGTCGGCAAGCAGGCCGGCGCGCATGCGACGAGCCAGGAGGCGATCCATGCGCTGATGCTCGCTCACGCACGCGCCGGCAGGCGCGTCGTGCGGCTGAAGGGCGGCGATCCGTTCGTGTTCGGCCGCGGCGGCGAGGAAATCGAATTCCTGCAGGCACACGGCATCGCCTACGAAGTCGTGCCGGGCGTGACGGCGGCGCTGGCCTGCGCGGCCTACGCGGGCATCCCGCTGACCCATCGCGACGTCGCGCAGTCGGTGCGCTTCGTCACGGCGCACTGCAAGGCGTCGCTGGACACCCTGGACTGGGCCGCGCTCGCGGCCGAGCGGCAGACATTGGCGGTGTACATGGGCGTGGCCGGTCTCGAACGCATACGCGATCGTCTCGTCGCGCACGGCCGTGCGCCGACGACGCCGGCGGCGCTGGTCGAGAACGGATCGCGCACGACGCAGCGTGTCGTGCTCGGCGACCTGGCCAGCCTGCCGCGCCTCGCGCGCGAACACGCCGTCGCATCGCCGGCACTGCTGATCGTCGGCGAGGTCGCCGCGCTCGGCGCGCAGCTGCACTGGTTCGGCGCGGCGCCGCTGACCGCGGCGCCGCCGCTGGCGTGCGCCGCCTGAACCGTCAAACCGTTATTTACCGGTTTACGAATTTCTTTCCATTGCCCGCGAGGACGCCATGATCTACGACTCCATCCTCGATACGATCGGCAACACGCCCATCGTGAAGCTGCACCGTCTGCCGCACAGGCACGTCGATCTCTACGTCAAGGTCGAAGCCTTCAATCCGGCCGGCTCGGTCAAGGACCGTCTCGCCCTCGCGATCGTGCTCGACGCCGAACGCCGCGGCACCCTGAAGCCCGGCCAGACCATCGTCGAAGCCACGTCGGGCAATACCGGCGTCGCGCTGGCCGCGGTCGCCGCCGCGCGCGGCTATCCGTTCGTCGCGGTCATGACGGAAACCTTCTCGATCGAGCGGCGCAAGCTGATCCGCGCCTACGGCGGCAAGGTCATCCTGACGCCCGCGGCCGAGCGCGGCACGGGCATGGTGCGCAAGGCCGCCGAACTCGCACAGAAGCACGGCTGGTTCCTTGCGCGCCAGTTCGAGAACGAAGCGAATCCGGCCTGGCACCGCAGCACGACGGGGCCGGAAATCCTGCGCGATTTCGCCGGCAGGCGGCTCGATTATTTCGTCAGCGGCTGGGGCACCGGCGGCACGATCACCGGCGCCGGCGAAGTGCTCAAGCTCGCGCGGCCGGACTTGCAGATCATCGCGAGCGAGCCGGCCGGCGCCGCGCTGCTGTCGGGGCAGGAATGGAAGCCGCACAAGATCCAGGGCTGGACGCCGGACTTCCTGCCGGCCGTGCTGAACCGCGGAATCGCCGACCGCGTCCTGCCGGTGGACGACCTGTTCGCGCGCGACACGTCGCGCCGCCTCGCCGCCGAGGAAGGCATCTTCGTCGGCCTGTCCGCCGGCGCGACGGTGGCCGCGGCGCTGAAGGTCGCCGAAGACGCCGCGCCGGGCTCGACCATCCTCGCCATGCTGCCCGACACCGGAGAACGCTACCTGTCGACGATCCTGTTCGAAGGCGTCAACGAAGGCTCCGACGACGAGTGGCTCGCTTCGCTGGAGCAGGCGCAGGCCGCTTGATGCGCGACGGCGGCGCGACGCGATCGCGCCGCCGTCACGCGGAACGGCCGCGTCGCAGCGCGCGCGCGATCCAGACGGCGATGCCTGCCAGCGCCGCAGCAGCGGACACGATCTCGATGTCCGTCGTCGACGCGATGCCGTAGAACGGCTGTGCCGACGACCAGGGCCAGAGCAATTGCAGGTCGGCGTGCATGACCGCATCCATCAGCGCGTGGCTCCAGGCGCCTAGCAGGCAGCCTGCCGCGGCGGCCGTCCAGCCAATGTCCGGCGGTTCGCACCAGCCTGCCAGACCGTGCGCAGCCAGCCAACGATCGGCGACGCGCAGCGACGGCGGTCCCAGCGCTCGCGTCAGCGGCGTGACCGCCGCGGCGATGACGGTCGCACCGAGCAGGCTGTGGCTGCGGCCGTGCAGTACGTCCCAGCCGTGAATCAGGCCTAGCAGCGGCTCGATGTCGACGGCGATCTGCGTCAGCCCGAAGCCGATCAGGCTGAAGCGCCGGCCACCGACCGCCTTCAGCGCCAGTCCGGCGCCCAAGTGGATCGGCGTGAACGGCACCGGCCGCTCAGCGTTGCCTGACCGGCGTGCTCTGGTCCGGTACGGACTCGTCCGGCGCTTGCTTGTCCTTGTCGACGCCGCCCTTGACCGGTTTGTCGCTCGCAACGCCGGCCCTGGCCGGCGCCGCCGTCGCGGGCTCGCAGCGCGCGAGCACCTGATCGCGCTGCGCCTGGAGTCTGGCCTGCTCCTCCGGCGTGCCGCGCAGCGGCGGCAGATTGATCGGCAGGGTCACGCGCGTGAGCACCGGCACCAGCGCCTGGTTCGACGGCGCGGGCGCATAGCGCAGGCTCTGGATCGCCGTCGTCGCGACGACGCCGAGATCGCCAGGCGGCATCAGTTTCTCAAGCACGACATCGCTGGTGGTGCCGTCGCTGTTGATGACGTAACGCACGACGGCACAGCTCGGCGCGTAGAGATTCACGCCGGTGTTCGGCCGCATCGCCTCCATAGCCTCGCTTGCGACGAGCCAGTATTTCGCGAGGTCCTTGGCCGCGACCGGGCGCGGCGTGGTCTGGGCGAAACCCGGGCCGCCGACCAAGGCGGCAGCCGAAAGAAAAACGGACAGACGCAGGCGATGCATGGCAAACCTTCTTCGTGCAGAGGCGGGCATAACGGTGAAGACCCGCCGACACTGCGGGGGCCCCATTGTGACGACGTTGCCGGCCGCTCCACAATGCCGACGCGATCGACGGAGCCGACGCGGCAACGGACTTCCGCGGCGCACCGGTGCAACCCGCTGGACTCGTGAATCAGCTGCGACCGCGCAGCCGTATCAGCAGGCCGACGAGGCCACGGCTGCCCAGGGTCAACGAAACGCCGGTGACAATCAGCGCTAGCGCAGCAGCGATGTCCGGCGCCGACATGGCCAATGTGATGCCAGGATTGTCGTACCCCTGGCTGGCGACCACGCCACTGCGGATCAGCAGATAGACGAGGCTGCGAATACCATCGACGGCGAACCAGATGCCGATCAGGCAAATGCCGATGCGCTGAATATCATCGGCCGCCAGCGAGCTTTCCAAGACCTCATGTGCCGCGCGGCCGACGGCCGGCCGCACCAACCAGCCGGGATACATCCAGAGTACGACGCCGACCGCGGCTCCGAACAAGCCGCCGCCGATCACGATCCAGTTTGTCAGCACAGGAACGCCATCGATCGGGTTCAGGAAATGACCGGCGATACCGAGCAGTGACTCCACGACGAGGAGCAGTGCAGCGACGCGCGCAGCGGCGCAGAGAATCGAATACAGCGTGGTTTTCATGGCGCTTCCGGAATGGTTGACCGATATCCCATTTGACGGAAAACAGCTGCCGGCAGGATCAGTTCGGTGTCCTCAGAGCTCGCCGAGCCCTTCCGCCAGGCCGCCGGCGCCGACACGCAGCAGCTTCAAGGTGTTGGTGCCGCCGAGGCGGCCGGTGTGATCGCCGGTCGTGATGATGACGCGGTCATTCTCGGCGAGGCGACCGAGATTGAACAGGTGCTGGATCGCCGCGCGCGTCGCATGGGCCGGGTCGACGCCGCGCGCGTCGAACTCGATAGCGTAGACGTCGCGATAGAGCTGCATGCGACGGCGCGACGGCGCGCTGCGCGACAGCGCATAGATCGGCACGGCCGAGCGGTAGCGCGACAGCCACTGCGCGGTTGCGCCGGATTCGGTCAGCGCGACGATCGCGCGCGGGTTGACCTGCACCGACAGGAACATCGCCGACATCGCGATGGCCTGGTCGGTGCGGTCGATGCGGTGGGCGCCTTGCTGGAAGCCTTCCTGCGGTTCGAACTGGCGCTCGGCGCCGAGGCAGACGCGGCGCATCGCGGCGACGGCCTTGTCCGGATGGCGGCCGGCCGCGGTTTCCTGGCTCAGCATGACCGCGTCGGTGCCGTCGATGACGGCGTTGGCCACGTCGAGCACTTCGGCGCGCGTCGGGATCGGCGAGTCGACCATCGACTGCAGCATCTGCGTCGCCGTGATCACGATGCGGTTGCGCGCGAGCGCTTCGCGGATGATCTTCTTCTGCAGGCCCGGCAGCTCCGCGTCGCCGATCTCCACGCCGAGATCGCCGCGCGCGACCATGACCGCGTCGGACGCGTCGATGATCTCGCCGAGCACGTCGATCGCTTCGGCACGCTCGATTTTCGCGACGAGCGCGCCCTGCCCGGCCGCGGCGCGCAGCAGGCGGCGCGCCTCGTTCATGTCCTCGGCGCTCTTGGCGAACGAAACGGCGAGGAAGTCGGCGCCGAGCTCGGCGGCGAGCCGGATGTCGGCGCGGTCCTTGTCGCTGAGCGCGGCGATGGACAGGCCGCCGCCTAGGCGGTTCAGCCCCTTGCGGTCGGACAGCGCGCCGCCGAACAGCACCTGGCAGCGCACTTCGTGTTCGACGACCTCGAGCACCGCCAGCGAGATCAGGCCGTCGTCGAGCAGCAGGGTGTCGCCGGTCTTCACGTCGTTGGGCAGGCCGAGGTAGCTGACGCCGACGCGGTGTTCGTCGCCGGGCGGCGCGTCGGCGCGGCAGTCGAGCACGAAGGGCTGACCGGGCTCGAGCTGGATGCGGCCCGCGGCGAACTTCTCGATACGGATCTTCGGGCCCTGCAGATCGGCCAGGATGCCGACCTCGCGGCCGAGCGATTCGGCCGCCTCGCGCGCTTCGCGCGCGCGGCGCGCATGGTCGGCGGCGGCGCCGTGAGACAGGTTCAGGCGCACCACGTCGACGCCTTCCTCGATGATGCGGCGGAGCATGCCCGGCGCGTCGGTGGCGGGGCCCAGGGTGGCGATGATCTTGGTGCGGCGGGTCTGCATGGCGCGATCGGGCTTCGTCGTTGTCGGAAGCGGTCAAAGCTAGCACAAGGCGAAGTCCGCGCATGCCGCGCCGCAGCGTCGCTGCGCTGGGCCGTCGCGGCCGTTCGCGCTGCCTTTCCGGCGCCTGCCGCCCGCCAGCGGCGCAGGCATCGGCCGCCGCTCGCGCAGCCGGGTTCATCGCCGCGAAGCGATATCCGGTATTCGGCGCTTCGCCGGCAACGGCGTGCCGCGACGCTCAGCGCCGCGGCGGCGCGAGCACGCGGTCGAGCAGCGCAGCCAGGCGCG
>NZ_JANFVR010000280.1 GCF_024609805.1 Tahibacter caeni
CCCTGGCCGCGCTCGCCGCCGTAGCGCGCGGCGTAGTCGCCGCGCTGCGCGTCGGCTTCGCGGCGGCGCGCCTCGTCGCCGCGGCCGCCGTAATACGGCGCCGCCGGTCCGCGCTCGGCTTCCGCGTCGCCGTAGCCCCAGCCCTCGCCGCGGCTCTCGCGCGGCTGCCAGTCGTCTTCGTCGTAGCGGCCGTAGGCGTCGCGCTGCACGTCGTGGTAATCGCGCAGATCGTCGCGCGATTCGTGCTGCGGGTCGCGCTCGCGCGGATTGCGTGGTCGGTTCATGCGAATTTCCTCGGATGCGTCGGCCGGGCAGGCCGGTTTCAGCGCGCCGGCGCGCTGCCGCGCAGTTCCTTGGCCTTGGCCAGATGCTTGCTGACGCTCTCGCGCGTGCTGCGCAGATGCTGCTGCACGGCCGCGTCGCTGCTGCCCGGCAGCAGCTTGCCGTCGATGCGGCTCAGCACTTCGGCATGACCCTGCACCATCGCGTCGAGGTAGGCGGTCTGGAACGCGCTGCCGTCGAGCTTGGCGAGCGTGGCGCGTTCGGCCGCGGCCTTGTTTTTGAGCTGCGCGACGTCGGGGCTCTCGGTGATCGGCGTCTTGGTCAGCTTGCTGAGGTTTTCGACTTTTTCCAGATTGGCGCGATGGTCGCGTTCGAGCATCTTGGCGTAGTCGCGCGTCGCGGCGTCGACTTCCTTGGACTGGGCCAGTTCCGCCGCGGCGATCTCGTGCTTGTTCACCGCGACGAGCGTGCTCAGCGCCTCCGCATCGCCGGCGGCCGGCTGCGGCGCCGCCGCGTCCACGACCTCGCCGCGTTCGGGCGGCGCCGGATTCTGGGCGATGGCGCCGCTGACGGCGGCCAGCGCGATGCCGGTGGCAAACGCGCACAGGTAGTTTGTGACGATCATGGCAACCTCCGACTGTCGCTGGGAAACGCGCCGGCCGGCGCGCAGCACGGCGGCAGCAAGCCATGTGCCAATGCCGCGGAACGCGCGCCCGCCGCGTCAGCCGGCCCGGCGCGGGAGGTTCTGGCGCAGTTCGGCGATGCCTTCCCAGGGATCGTGCTTGCGTCGTGCAATGCGTCGCCGTGCGGAATGCAGGTCGAATGCAGCCGCGCCCGGCACGCGGCCGAGTTCGCTCCAGTCCAGCGGCATCGCGACCGGCGCGCCGGCACGCGCGCGCAGCGAATAGCTCGCGACGCTGGTCGAGCCGCGCGCATTGCGCAGATAGTCGATGAAGATGCGGCCGTTGCGTCTGACCTTGCTCGCGACGGCGACGAAACGAGCCGGCTCGTCCTGTTCGAGACTCGCGGCGACGCCGTGCGCGAAGCGCTTGGCCAGGTCCCAGTCGCAGCCGGGACGCAGCGGCACGACCAGGTGCAGTCCCTTGCCGCCGGAGGTGCGCAGGAATGCGGCGAGGCCGAGCTCGTCGAGCCGCGCGCGCAGGTCGCGCGCGGCGCGTCGGACCTCGCTCCAGGCGACGCCGGGACCGGGATCGAGATCGAACACGAGGCGGTCGACCCGGTCCGGCGTCGCGGCCATCGCGCCCCAGGGATGGAATTCCAGCGCGTTGAACTGCACCAGTTCGAGCAGCTGGCGTTCGTCGTTGACGACGAGGTAGTCGCGCACGGCGCCGGATTCCTCGCTCAACCGTACGCGGTCGACGCGCTTGAGGCCGGCCGTGCGGTGCTTCTGGAAAAAGCAGGCCTGCGCGACGCCGTCGGGACAGCGCAGCACCGAAAGCGGCCGGCCGGCGATCTCGCGCAGCAGCAGCGGCGCGACCGCGCGGTAGTAGTCGACGACGTCCTGCTTGCGGATGCCGTCGGCCGGAAACACGAGGCGATCCGCATGCGTGATGCGCACCTCGTCGACGGCGGCATCGCGCTGCGCTGCGGCCGTGCGCGAGGCGGTCCGGGCCGGTGCCGTGCCGCGGCGCAACGCGTCGGAAGCGGTTTCGCTCGCGCGCACGGAGTCGCGTTCGCGGTGGTGGCGGCTGAGGTTCATGGCGGCTCCGCGGCAGGCTGGTCCAGTTCGTAGCAATTCGCTTGCCGCTTCAGCGGCGCGGGCCGCGCAGGCTCGCCGCATCGTGCCAGTCCAGCACCGGCGCCGGCAGCCAGCGTGCGAGATCGATGTCCTCGGCACGGTAGGCATCGAGCACGTCGGCGACGCGGCGCTGGGCCGCGCTCGCGCGGCTGGCGGCGCCGCGCGCGGCGATCTCCAGCGGATCGAGCAGCGCGGTCCAGGCATACAGCAGCTCCGCGCCGGCGATCAGGCGTTCGCGTATCCAGCCGCGCAGCGGGCGATGCAGCGGATAACCCTGCTGCCGCAGCGATTCGGCGCTGTCGGCGAGGCTCGCATAGGCGCCGCGATACCACTCGGTGGCGCCGCCCGCGGCGACGGGCACGGTCAACGGCGCCGGGGCTTCGTGCAGCCGCAGCGCGCGGCCGAGCCGCGTCTCCAGCGCGCGCGCCTCGCGCACGGTGTCGGTTTCGATCGCGAAGGCCAGCTCGGTGTCGAAGAACTCATAGAAGCGCGCGTGCAGGGTCTGCATGCGTGCGAGCGGATCGCGCGAGAAGCCGAGCTTGAGCCAGTCCTCGCCGGCGCACGGCAGCACGTAGACGAACGCGCGCGCGGCGCTACTGGTCGAGGCGAACGGGTAGGGCGGTTCCGGCTCCATGGTGCGGCGGTCGCGAGGGCGGGCAGGCGCCAGCCTACTGCGTCGCCGCGGCGCGTGCGGCGCGACTTCGGCGGTCTCAGCCGGTCTCGGCCGGATTCTGACGTTTGGCCAGGTGGTTGTAGATGGTCTTCACGCTGACGCCGAGCGCGCGTGCGGCCGTGTTCCCCCGCATGCACGGTGGCTGCGATGATGCGCAGATTGCTGCGCTGCGGCGCCTGGTTCTCGAGCGCGCGCAGTACGCGCGATTTCAGCGGCGGCGGCCACGAAACTGACGCCGTCGTCGACGATGAGCAACGACGGATTTACTGGTGATTCCATGAAAAGCCTCGACACGCCGTATCGCGATCAGGCGATTGTTCGAGCTTGCTCATGTTGAGCGGCAAGACCTGCAATCAACCCTGAAAAAGTTACAGGATCCCGCGCTCGCGGCGGCGGCGGAGCGACGCCGTTCCTCAAATAATAAAATGTGTACATTTCTTGACCCTGCCGCATCGCAACATGATGCGGCGACTATCACCGTACGTCGACGGACCCTGCGGTAAACCGGCGCCAGGCCTGGGCGGCGGCGGAAGAAATTCCGTCCCGGATAGCAGGGGAAACCCCGGCTGTTGCGCCCCGCTGAACGCGCGCACGCTGCTGAGTGCGGTTGGCACGGTCGTTGCGGTAGTTACCGCGCCGCCCGAGCACACAGCGACCTCGTTCCGCGTAACAGACAGGGCGGTCGCGGCAAGAACGATGGCCCACTATGGAGAGAGCAATGAACCCGAACGACCAGCGCAAACCCGACGCCCCCGCGCAGACCGGCGGCAACGAATCGCGCGACACCGCCGAGAGCCGCCCGACCGAGAGCAGCGGCACGAGCCGGCGCGGCTTCGCGTCGATGGACGAGTCGCGCCAGCGCGCGATCGCGAGCGAAGGCGGCAGGGCTGCGCATGCGCGCGGCACGGCGCACGAGTTCACGTCCGAAGAAGCGCGCGAGGCCGGCCGCAAGGGCGGCGAAGCCGTCAGCCAGAACCGCCAGCACATGGCCGAAATCGGCCGTCGCGGCGGTGAAGCGCGCGGCAACGCCCACCGCGCCAAGGCCGCGGCCGCCACGCGCGGCGAGAGCAGCGACGACGAGAGCCCGCGTCCGGCGCGTTCCGGCAACACGGAACGTTCCAGCTCGGAACGCCGCGACAGCGCCGGCCAGTACGGCGCCATGGGCCGCCGCGACTTCTGAGCTCGCGCGGACGGCCGTGGCGGGTGCCGCAGGGCGCCCGCCACGGCGGCGGTTTTCACGCCGTCTCACGTATCATCACGTTCCGATCACGTGGGATATGTGGTTTTCACTGGCGAGCGCAGCCGGTGAGCGCGCCTGACGGCGCCGTACGGACTGCACCCATAACCATCCGATGACTCTAACGGTCTTCGCGCGGGGCGCAGGCCGCCGGCCGGCTTCGGTTCGGCCGTCTACAGGGAGCGTGCATGCCGCATTCGATTGCGCCGGACGAATCTCGCGGGCTGAGCTCGCTCGGATTCCTGCCCGCGAGGGCCGTGACCGGCTATGTGCTGGCCATCGTCGCCATCATGCTGATTGCATGGTTTTCCTACGCGTCCCTGGTGAATCGCACGGTCACCTCGGCGCGCGTGCAGCATTCGATCGACACGATGGCCGCGATCGACGAGACCCTGTCGCTGGTCAAGGATGCGGAAACCGGCCAGCGCGGCTATCTGCTCGGCGGCGAGGCCGGCTATCTGGAACCCTATGCCGACGCCAAGGCCGGCCTGGCCGGCGCAAGCCGGCGCCTGCGCGCGCTCGTCGCGGGCGACGCTACGGAAGAGGCGCACGTCGACGCCTGGCTGCAGCTCGTCGACGGCAAGCTCGCCGAACTCGAACAGACCGTCGACCTGCGCCGTCGCGGCGACGGCAGCGCGGCGCTGCAGATCTTCGCCAGCGAGAAAGGGCGCGTGCTCATGGAGCGGCTGCGTGCGCTCGCGGCCGAACTCAAGGCCGAAGAGCAGCGCAGGCAGGACGGCTATCGCGACGACTGGCAGCAGGCCAGCGACCGCTCGGTCTGGGTCGCACTCGGCGGCTCGGCGATCTTGTTCGTGCTCGTGCTGATCGCCGCGTATCTGAGCTCGCGCGACTACCGCGCGCGCGAAACCGACACCTGGCTGCGACGCGGCCAGGCCGGCCTGACCGAGCGGCTGCTCGGGGAGCAGGGACTGCAGTCGCTCGGCGAGAACGCGCTGGGCTTCATCTCGCGCTATCTGGAGGCGCCGGTCGGCACGGCCTACGTGCAGGTCGGCGGCGGGCGCTTCGAACAGGTCGCCGCGCAGGCGCCCGACGGCGGCGTCGCGGCGGCGGAACTGCGCCTCGGCGAAGGGCTCGTCGGCCAGGCGGTCAAGGACCGCCGGCTGCTGCACCTGCGCGATCTGCCGGCTGGTTATCTGCCGCTGCGCTCGGGCCTCGGCCGCGGCGACGTCGGCGAGCTGCTGATCCTGCCGGCGATCGACGGCGGCGTCGTGCAGGCCGTGCTCGAATTCGGCTTCCTGCGTCCGGTGCGCGAGGCCGAGAAGGAACTGCTGCGCCGTGCCGGCGACAGCTTCGCGCTCGCCGTGCGCACGGCCAAGGACCGCCTGCGCGTGCAGGAGCTGCTCGAGGAGACCCAGCAGCAGGCCGAGGAGCTGCAGACCCAGCAGGAAGAGCTGCGCGTCAGCAACGAGGAGCTCGAGGAGCAGAGCAGCGCATTGCGCGCGTCGCGCGCGCAGCTGGAGAACCAGCAGAGCGAGCTCGAACAGTCCAACGTGCAGCTGCAGGAGCTCGCCCAGCAGCTCGAGCACCAGCGCGACCAGCTCGCGCGCTCGCAGGTCAGCCTCATCGACAAGGCGGCCGAGCTCGAACGCACGAACACCTACAAGAGCGAGTTCCTGGCCAACATGAGCCACGAGCTGCGCACGCCGCTGAATTCCACGCTGATCCTGGCCAAGCTGCTGGCCGACAACAAGCAGGGCAACCTGACCGAGGAACAGGTCAAGTTCGCGCAGACCATCGCGTCGGCCGGCCAGGACCTGCTCGCGATCATCAACGACATCCTCGACCTGGCCAAGATCGAAGCCGGCAAAGTCGAGTTAAATCGGGAAAAAGTGAACATTGCTGCAGCGGCCGACGCGCTGATGCGCGTGTTCCGTCCGGTCGCCGACGAGAAGGGGCTGCGCCTGCACGGCGAGATCGAACCCGGCACGCCGGCGGAGCTGGTCACCGATCCGCTGCGCCTCGGGCAGATCCTGCGCAACCTGCTGTCCAATGCGATCAAGTTCACCGAGTTCGGCGAAGTCCGGCTGCGCGTCGGCGCCGACGAGCGCGGCCAGCTGCAGTTCGCCGTGCACGACACCGGCATCGGCATCAGCGAGGCGCAGCTCGAATCGGTGTTCGAGGCGTTCCGCCAGGCCGACGGCAGCACGCACCGCAAGTACGGCGGCACCGGCCTGGGGCTCGCGATCTCGCGCGATCTCGCGCGCCTGCTCGGCGGCGACATCGCCGTGCGCAGCACGCCGGGGCGCGGCAGCGTGTTCGTGCTGACCCTGCCGCTGCAGCCCGACGACGCCGCGGCCGGCGCGCCGCCGCCGGCGCCGGCTCTCGCGCCGTCCGGCACCGGCGCGGCGCCCCGCGCTGCGGCCCCCCGCAGCGCGACAGCGTCCTCGCCGCCGCGACCGGCCATCGCCGAGG
>NZ_JANFVR010000281.1 GCF_024609805.1 Tahibacter caeni
ACATCATCGCCTGCATCGCGCCGAGTCCGGCCAGGCCCAGGCGCACGAGGTCGCGGCGCGATTCGCGCCGGCGCGCCTGCTCGCGCGCGCTGCCGCCGGACAGGCCCGGCGCGAAGCCGAGCGCGGCCAGGCGCTGCAGCAGCACGCAGAGGTCCACGCGCTGCGGATCCCAGCTCAGGCGGATGCGTCCGCTGACCGCGTTCGCGGCGACGTCTAGCACGCCGTCCTCGCGCAGCAGCGCCTGATCGATGAGCCAGGCGCAGGCCGCGCAGCGCAGGCCGTCGGCGAGCACGACGATCGCGAGGCCGCCGGCGACGGGCCAGGCCTGTTCGGCGAGCACGTCAGGCTGCATCCATTCGCGGAAGTCGCCGTGATCGGGATCGACGCGCGACGCTTCGGACTGGCGCAGCCGGTAGTACTGGCCGAGTCCCGCATCGCGTATCCAGCGCGCCGCGGCGCCGCAGCCGTCGCAGCAGACCGCGCGCTCGGCGCCGTCGATGTGCAAGGTGACAGGCTGCGCCGGCAATGCCTGACCGCAGTGGAAACAGCCGCTGCCGGACTTCGCCGCGGCTGAGGCCTGCGCTTCGTGCGCCGGCGTCGCGTCCGCGGCGGTCGCGAGGTTCACGCCCGGCTTGCCCGGCGCGTCGCGCAGCGGCGAAAACAGTTGGCCGGGCACCGTGGCCATGCGGTATCGGTCGCCCCGCCTACTTCTGCCACAGCGGCGCGAGTTCGGTCTCGCGCACGCCGGCCGGCAGGCGGCCGGCCAGACGCCAGGCGTGGTCGGCGCTCTCCAGACGCACGGTCCAGGCGTGGCCGGCGAGGCCGTCGAGGCGCGCGTGCCAGCGGCCGTCGGCGTCGCGCCGCAACGTGGTCTGACGGTCGAATTCGGCGCGCGCCGGATGCAGCAGCCGCAAGTGCAGCGCGTCCGCATCGTCGGCGCCGCGAAGCTGCAGATCGATGCCGCCGTCGGCGTCGAAGACGAGCCGCGCCGACAGGCCGCGGCGCAGCGCCTCCTCGTCGGCGCGCGTGTCCTCGACCTGGATCTGCGCCGTGCGGCGTACGTCGGCGGTCAGCGCGTCGCTGCCGCCGGAACGCACTGCCGCGACGACGACGCCGACACCGGCGACGACGCCGAGCGCCGGCAGGCCGGCGACGAGCCAGAACAGGGGTTCGCGCCAGGCGCGGCGCGCGCGGGAATCGTTGGTCATGGCGCAGGTCCGAAGAAGGCGCTGCGTACGCGCAGCGGGCCGGGACGGTCGAGGTCTTCGACCAGGAACTGGAATTCGCGGCGGCCGCGCACGGCGCCGGCGTCGGCGGCCACGGTGACCGCCGTGCTGTACACGCTTTCGGCCGGCACTTCGACGGTCTCGCTGCCGCGCAGGCGCAGCGGCGTGCCGTCGGCGAGGCTGATGCGCAGGCGCCGCGGCGTGTGCTGCTTGTTGACGATCTTGAGGCCGTAGCCGTTCTCGACGCTGCCGTCGACGGCCGTGCGGTACAGCGCGTTGCGGTCGCGCAGCACTTCGACGGTCAGCGGTGCGCGATGCGTGACGCCCCAGACCCAGCCCGTCGCGATGGCGAGCAGCAGCAGGCCGTAGACCCAGACGCGCGGGCGCAGCAGGCGCCAGGGCTTCTCGTCGATCGCATTCTGCGACGTGTAGCGGATCAGGCCGCGCGGATAGCCGACCTTGTCCATGATCTGGTCGCAGGCGTCGATGCACGCGCCGCAGGCGATGCACTCGTACTGCAGGCCGTTGCGGATGTCGATGCCGACCGGACAGACCTGCACGCACCAGGTGCAGTCGATGCAGTCGCCGAGTTCGTCGATGCTCGCCGCGATCGGTGCGGCGGTGTCGGCCTGCTGGTATGCGCCGGTCGTGCGGCGAACGTCGAGCGCGCGCTGCGCGGCGCTTTGGAAGTGTACGGCCTGGGCCATCCAGCGCTCGGCCGCATCCGCCGACAGCAGGCCGCGGCCGCGCGACATGACGTCGGCGAGTCCGCGCTTGCGCGGACCGCGCGGTTCGCCGCGGCGCGGTTCGTAGGCGATGATCAGGGTGTCGCGGTCGAACATCGCGCTCTGGAAGCGTGCATACGGGCACATGTACTTGCACACCTGCTCGCGCAGCACGCCGGCGTTGCCCCAGGTCGCGAAGCCGTAGAACAGGGTCCAGAAGGTTTCCCAGCCGCTCCAGTCCAGGGTCGGCAGGCGCGCGGCGAGATCGCGCACCGGCGTGAAGAAGCCGACGAAAGTGAAGCCGGTCCACAGCGCGAACGCGAACCAGAGCAGGTGCTTGCTGCCCTTGCGCAGGATCTTCTCGCGCGTCCACGGCCCCGCGTCGAGCTTGATGCGGCGCGCGCGGTCGCCTTCGGTCCAGCGCTCCATCCAGAGGAACACTTCGGTCCAGACGGTCTGCGGGCAGGCGTAGCCGCACCAGAGCCGGCCGGCCATCGCGGTGAAGAAGAACAGCGCGATGCCGGCCATGATCAGCAGCAGCGCGAGGAACACGAAGTCCTGCGGCCACAGGGTCAGGCCGAACACCGAGAACTTGCGCGCCGGCAGATCGAACAGCACGGCCTGGCGGCCGTCCCAGGACAGCCACGGGAACACGTAGTACATGCCGAGCAGCACGACCACGGCGACGCGTCGCAGGCGGTCGAAACGGCCATGCACGTCGCGCGGATAGACCTTGCGCTCGGCCTGGTACAGGCCGACGGGCTCGTCGTCCTTCAGCGCGATCGGAATCGTCTTGCTCATGCGCCGTCACGCTCGCGGTTGAAGCGGCTGGCCGGACGCAGCAGCAGCCAGGTGAACAGGCTGGACGACGCGGTCGCCGTCCAGAAAGCAAAGAATCCCAGCGTATACCCCCATTCCCGGCTGATGTTCCAGTCCGGGAACGTGAGATCGCGCCATTCCAGCGGGTCGACCAGCGCGAAGAACACGATGGTGCAGATCCCGGCCGCGAAGAAGCTCGGCCAGAGGATCGCGCCCCAGCGCTGCACGCGCGGCCGGGGCGGATAATCCGGAATGGCGCGCTCGCCGGTCATTGCGCGGCGGCCTGAGTCTGGGGCTGCGCATGCGACTTGGCGTAGACCCAGGCCGCGACGACGCGCGCCCGCGCGGCGCCGAGCAGCGGTCCGTGCGCCGGCATCTGGCCGTTGCGGCCTTCGCTGATCGTCTGCTTCACGCTGGCCGCGTCGCCGCCGTAGAGCCAGTAGCTGTCGGTCAGGTCCGGCGCGCCCATGAGCGTGTTGCCCTTGGCGTCCGGGCCGTGGCAGGCGGCGCAGGTCGCGGCGAATCGCGGTTCGCCGCGGGCGGCGAGCTCCTTGTCGACGGCCTGGCCCGACAGCGAACGCACGTAGGCGACGGTCTCGTCGATCTCGGCGTCGTTGGCGAAGGCCGCGCGCAGCGGCGGCATCATGGCCTGGCGGCCGTTGGTCACGCTGTCGAGGACATCCTGCGGCAGGCCGCCCCAGTGCCAGACCGTGTCGGTCAGGTTCGGGAAGCCGCGTGCGCCGCGCGCGTCGGCGCCGTGGCAGGCCGCGCAGTTGTTCGCGAAGATGGCCTGGCCCAGACGCAGCACGTTCGGATCCTTGGCCAGCTCTTCGACCGGCTTGTCCGCGTACGGCGCGAACGCCGCATCGATGCGCGCCTGGTTCTCGGCGCGGTCGGCGTCATGCTCGCGGCCCGAGGTCCATCCGCCGGTGCCGCTCCAGCTGCCGAGTCCCGGGTAATACAGCAGGTAGCCCAGGCCGAACACGATCGTCAGGTAGAACAGGTTGATCCACCAGCGCGGCATCGGCTTGTTGTATTCGGTCAGATCGCCGTCCCAGTAGTGACTGGTCTGCTCCGGCGCCGGATCGCCCGGACGTCGCCGCCCGGTCCACCAGATCAGCCATACGCAGCCCACGATGTTGAGCGCGACCAGCGCGCTCACGTACCACGACCAGCCCCCAGTCATTTCTGCGTCTCCTTCTCGTCGTCCTCGAGCGGCAGGCGCGCGGCAGCCTCGAATTCGTCGCGCCGCTTCTCGCTCCAGACCCAGCGCCAGCCGCCGAGGAACAGCACCAGCAGCAACAGCGTGCACAGACCCGATGCGGTACCCGGATTCATGGCGCACCTCCGGACTGCGGCGGCGCCGCGGCCGCATCGGCGGTCGGCGCATGGCGGCCCAGCCCCTGCAGATAGGCGACGACCGCGTCGAGCTCGGTCTTGCCCTGTACGGCCGCCGCCGCACCGGCTATGTCGGCGTCGGTGTACGGATCGCCGAGCTTGCGCAGGCCCTGCAGGTGCTCCGTCAGGCGGTCCGCGTCGATGCCGTTCCGGGCGAGCCAGGAATAGGACGGCATGTTCGATTCCGGCACCACGTCGCGCGGATTGTTCAGATGCGCGCGATGCCAGTCGTCGGAATAGCGGCCGCCGACGCGAGCCAGGTCCGGCCCCGTGCGCTTGCTGCCCCACTGGAACGGGCGGTCGTAGACCGATTCGCCGGCCAGCGAATAGTGGCCGTAGCGTTCGGTCTCGAAACGCAGGGTGCGCACCATCTGCGAGTGGCAGTTGTAGCAGCCCTCGCGGACGTAGATGTCGCGGCCGGCCAGCTCCAGCGGCGGGTACGGCTTGACGCCGGGCAGCGGCTGGATGGTCTCGGCCTGGTACATCAGCGGAATGATCTCGGCGAGGCCGCCGAAGCTGATCGCGACGGCGATCAGCACGGCCATGAGGCCTACGCTCTTCTCGACTTTTGCGTGAGCATGTTCGGTCATGATGATGGCCTCAGTGGGCGGTGGCCGGCGGCATCACGAGGGCGTCCTCGGTGGTGCGCGTCAGACGCCAGGTCTGCCAGACGTTCCAGGCCATCAGGCCCATGCCGCCCAGGACGAGCAGGCCGCCGAGCAGACGGATCAGGTAGTACGGATAGGTCGCCGCGAGCGACTCGACGAAGCTGTAGCTCAAGGTGCCGTCGTTGTTCGTCGCGCGCCACATCAGGCCCTGCATGACGCCGGCGATCCACATCGAGGCGATGTAGAACACGACGCCGATCGTATGCACCCAGAAATGGGCGTCGATGAGCTTCGTGGACCACATCTGTCCCTGGCCGAGCAGGCGCGGCCACATCGCGTAGACCGAGCCCAGCGAGATCATCGCGACCCAGCCCAGCGCGCCGGCGTGCACGTGGCCCACCGTCCAGTCGGTGTAGTGGCTCAGCGAGTTGACCGTCTTGATCGACATCATCGGACCTTCGAAGGTCGCGATCATGTAGAACGACACCGCGACGATCAGGAACTTGATGATCGGATCGGTGCGCAGCTTGTGCCAGGCGCCCGACAGGGTCATCACGCCGTTGATCGCGCCGCCCCAGGACGGCGCCAGCAGGATCAGCGAGAACACCATGCCCAGCGACTGCGCCCAGTCCGGCAGCGCGGTGTACTGCAGGTGATGCGGGCCGGCCCACATGTAGATCGCGATCAGCGCCCAGAAGTGGACGATGGACAACCGGTACGAATACACCGGCCGCTGCGCCTGCTTGGGCACGAAGTAGTACATCATGCCGAGGAAGCCCGCGGTCAGGAAGAAACCGACTGCGTTGTGGCCGTACCACCACTGCGCCATCGCGTCGACCGCGCCGGTGTAGACCGAGTACGACTTGAGCCAGCCGACCGGCAGCGACAGGTTGTTGACGATGTGCAGCAGGGCCACGGCGACGATGAAGCTCGCGTAGAACCAGTTCGCGACGTAGATGTGGCTGACGCGACGCTTGGCCAGCGTGCCGAAGAACACGACCGCATAGGCGACCCAGACCAGGGTGATCAGGATGTCGATCGGCCATTCGAGCTCGGCGTATTCCTTGCCCTGGGTGTAGCCCAGCGGCAGGGTGATCGCGGCGCTGACGATGACCGCCTGCCAGCCCCAGAACACGAAGGCCGCGAGGCGGTCGGAAAACAGCCGCACGTGGGACGTGCGTTGCACCACGTAGAGGCTCGTCGCCATCAGCGCGCAGCCGCCGAAAGCGAAGATCACCGCATTGGTGTGCAGGGGGCGCAGGCGGCCGTAGCTCAGCCACGGTATGCCTTCGCCGAGCTGCGGCCAGTACAGCTGGGCCGCGATGAGGACACCGACCAGCATGCCTACGATGCCCCAGACCACCGTCATCACGGTGAACTGGCGTACGACACGGTCGTTGTAACGTTCGTCTGTGCGCATTGCGCTCATGCCGTCGACTCCGGGCTGGCGACAAGACGATGCCGTCCCGGGCCGCCGGACGGCACGGTGGCGGATTCGCGTGGGAGGGAAGCGGGGGGGGGGGGCCCCCCCCCCCCCCCTATAACAAGGACGAGGGCCATGCCATAAAG
>NZ_JANFVR010000282.1 GCF_024609805.1 Tahibacter caeni
GTTGAGCGGCGTGGCCGCGTCCGCTCGTCCGCTCGTCGATGCGGCGCGGCTGCCGCCGGCGCTGCGCGCACGCCTGGCCGAGCTCGCGCTACGCGCACCGCCCTGCGACGACGCCGCGCGCTGGCGCCGCGTGCAGATCGGCGAGCGCCGCTGGCTCTGCGCGCAGCCGATCACGTTCACGCCGTACGCGTCGGCGCAGCCGTGTTCGGCGCGCTGCGGGTTCTGCTCGGAGAATCTGCGTCACGTCGCCGCATCCTCGGCCGCGGCGACTCTGCGGCCGGCCGCCGGCTATTTCGATGGTCTGGCCCGCGCGCTGGCGCTGCTGCGCGATCTGCCGCTGTCGTGGTCGCTGTCGGGTCTCGAAAACACCGACGATGCGGACTGGCTGCTGCGGCTGCTCGACGTGCTGGCCGCCGCCGAGCGCGCCGGCCAGCCGGTGGAGCAGCGCGTGCTCTACAGCAACGGCGCCGGGCTCGCCGGCGCGCGCGGCGAGGAACTGCAGCAGGCGGTGCTCGATTTCGGCCTGAGCCGCATCGAGCTGTCGCGCCATCATTTCGACGCCGCGCGCAACCAGTTCCTGATGCGCTTTCGCGATCAGGTCGCGATTCGTGACGGCGAGGTCTTTACGCGCACCGTACGGAGGCTCGCGCCGCGCGTGCCGGTCATGCTTGTCTGCCTGCTGCAGCGCGACGGCATCGCGACGGCCGAGGCGATCGCCGCGTATCTCGATGCTGCCGCGCGGCTCGGCGTCGCCGGCGTGATCTTCCGCGAGCTCGCGCAGATCGGGCCGGACTACCGCGTCAACGCGACCGCGCGGCTGATCGCGCAGCAGCGCGTGCGCGTCGACGCGACGCTCGACGCGGTATTCGCCCATACGGAGTTGGCCGCGGCACTCCGGCCGCAGCGGCTCACCGAAGGCTATTACTTCTGGAATCTGGTCTGCCGCTGGCGCGACCGGCTCGACGTGGTGTTCGAGGCGGCCGACTACGTGGCCATGCACGAACGCCACGACTCGGGCCGGCTGTACAAGCTGGTCTGGTTCGCGAACGGCGAACTCTGCGGCGGCTGGGAGCCCGGCCGCCGCGTGATCTGGAGCACCCGCGATGGATAGCAACAGCTGGCTGCTGCTGGAGCGCGAAGATCCGCGCTACTGCATTCCTGCTGACCTGCGCGAGCGCGACGCCCTGGCCGCGCGCGACATCGGCTGGGTCGAGCAGATGCGGCCGTTCGTGCAGCATTTCAGCGCGGCCGGCGGGCTCGTGCTCGATCCGTTCGCGGGCTTCGGTACCACCTTGCTCGCGGCGCATCTCGAAGGCCGCCGCAGCATCGGCGTCGAGCTCGACGCGGCGCGCGCCGCACTCGCGCGCGAGCGGCTGCACGGTCACGGCGTGCGCGATGCACAGGTGCTGGCCGGCGACCTGCGCGCGCTGGGCGACGAGTTGCCGCCGGTCGATCTGTGCCTGACCAGCCTGCCGTATTTCGGCGCGACGGCGCCGCCCGACGCGCCGCCGCAGCAGCTCTACGGACAGGCGCAGTACGAGCCGTTTCTCGAACAGCTGCACGACATCTTCCGTGCCGTGCGGCGCTGCATGAAGCCCGGCGGGCACGTCATTGTCATGGCGGAGAACCTGCGCCTGGACGGCCGTTTCGTACCGCTGGCCTGGGATGCGGCGCGCGTGCTGGCCGGCCTGTTCGTGCTGCGCGAGGAACGCGTGCTGCTGTATCGCCGCGCCGCGGCGGAGCTCGCGCCGGGTGCCTGGCAGAGCAATCGCAGTCACGAGTACGCGCTGATCGCCGAAGTCCGCCGGGAACCGCTCGACGTCGCCGCGGCGCTCGCGCTGTGGCAGGAACTGAAGTCGGCCGGCCATGTCGCCGAGCTGCGCGGCAGCCTGGCGCGCCGGCTCGCCGGCGATCTCGGCGTGACGCCCGTGGACATGGATCTGAAGATCGACTTCGACGTGGCCGCACTGCACGCGCTGCTGCAGTTCCTCGCCGAACGCGGTTTCGCGCTGCGCTGCTGGCAGGCTCCGCTGCGGCTGCCGGCCGATCTCGCGGCGTTGCGCGATCGCCATTACGTCCGCGCCGAACGCCTGGAGCGCGACGGTCGCCGGCTCGTCGTCGACGTGGGCTGGTCGTGAGCCGAAGCGCTGCCCGCGTCGCGGACGACGGCGACGCTCAGGGTTGCGCGCGGTCGGCCTGCTGCGCCTGGAGATAGTCCCGGTCGAAATGGCGGCCGAGCTTGTCGAGCAGCACGAGATTCAGCGCATTGCCCCCCTGGCCCGACGCGGCGGCGACCGCGTCGCGATGGCGGTCGAACGCGCCGCGGTCCCGTTCGAGGAACGCGACGGTCGCAAGTACGTAGTCGTTCCACTTGAACGCCGCGTCGGCGGCTTCTTGTGCATCCAGCGCGCGCCGTGCCGCGGCGATCGCGGCCGGCCTGTCGTCGTGCTCGGCGCGCATCTGCGCGATGTGCCAGTGCACGCTGCGCGGCACGGTATCGCGGCGCGCGGCCCAGGCTTCGAGCAGGTCGCCGGCTTCGCGCACGCAGCCGGCCGCGGCGAGCACGCGGAAGCCGCGGCCTTCGGTCTGGTCGAACAGCTCGACGGGCAGGTCCAGGTCGCCGAGCCGGTGCTGCCCGTAGAGCTCGGCGCAGTCGGTGGCGGCGGAAGTCAGCGGCAACAGCAGCAGCGGCAGGGCGGAGAGCATGGCGGTTCGGTCGTTGGCGGCGTCGCCGATGACGTACGCAAACCGCGCCGTGCGCGGATCAGGCGTGCGCCGTGACGGTCCGGAACGGCGGCCGGTTGCGATTGTCGGCGGCGGCTCCTAGGCTGCGCGGCTGTCGTGTCCGGAGCCTGGTCATGGATGTCGCCGTTTCCGCCCATACCGCGCCGTCGTCGCGCTGGGCCCTGCTCGTCGCCGCGGCCGCCGCGCTCGCGGTCGTCGGCGCGCTGTGGCCGCCGCTGCACGCGCTGCACTACGTCGCCAAGCCGGCGTCCACTTTGCTCGTCGCACTGCTGGCCTGGCGCGCGGTCGATGCGCAGCCGGCCTACCGCCGCGCCGTGCTCGCCGGCCTGCTGCTGTCGACCCTGGGCGACATCTGGCTGATGCTGCCCTGGGATCTGTTCGTCGCCGGCCTCGTGAGCTTCCTGCTCGCGCATCTGGCCTATCTGTACGCCTTCACGCGGCTGGTGCCGCTCGCGCCGCTGCGCTGGCCGTTCGCGGCCTACGCGGCGCTCGCGGCCGGCATCGTGCTGCTGCTCTGGAGCCATCTGCCGGCCGCGCTGCGCGCGCCGGTGCTGGTCTACGTCGCGGCGCTCGCGACGATGGCGGCACAGGCTGCGGTCGTCGCCACGCAGCGCGCCTCGGCCAGCCGCATCGCGGCCGCGGCCGGCGGCCTGAGTTTCGTCGTGTCGGATGCGCTGCTCGCGATCGACCGCTTCCACACGCCGCTGCCGTACGCGGCGCTGTGGGTGCTCGCGAGCTACTGGCTCGCGCAGTTCCTGATCGGACGGTCGGTTTGGCAAAGCCGCGCGTGAGGCGGCGACCGCCTGCTTTCCGTACTCGGGGGCAGATCCGCGCCGGCGTCGCCCGGCCAGCGACATCACCCCCCGGTCGCACCTCCCTGCAGTTGCCCCACTGCATGGCCCCGCGCCGGCGTGGATCTACCGGCGGCGGTCATGCGCAGGCCGGACCGTGACGGTCCGGCGGCGGCGAGATTTTCCTCAGAGCGCCTGCTGGCCGAACGTGTCGCAGGCGTTGATGTCACCGCGGTCGAAGCCCTGGCGGAACCAGCGCACGCGCTGCGCCGAGCTGCCGTGGGTGAACGAATCGGGCACCACGTAGCCGCGCGCCTGCTTCTGCAGCTTGTCGTCGCCGATCGCGGTCGCGGCGGCCAGCGCCGATTCGACGTCGCCGGCTTCGAGCCACTGCAGCTGGCGCTGAGCCTGGTTGGCCCAGACGCCGGCGAAGCAGTCGGCCTGGAGTTCCTGGCGCACCGACAGGCCGTCGGCGCCTTCCATCGGCGCGCCGCGGCGGCGCATCTCCTCGGTCTTGCGCATGACTCCCATGAGGTTCTGCACGTGATGGCCGACCTCGTGCGCGATCACGTAGGCGCGTGCGAAATCGCCGCTGGCGCGGAAACGGTTTTCCAGCTCGTCGAAGAAGCTCGTGTCGAGATAGACCTGCTGGTCGCCCGGGCAATAGAACGGGCCCACGGCCGAGCTGGCCATGCCGCAGGCGGAGTTGACGCCGCCCTGGAACAGCACGAGTCGCGGCTGCTGGTACTGGCCGCCGGCCGAACGGTAGATCTGGCTCCAGACGTCCTCGGTGCTGCCGAGCACGGCGCGCACGAATTCGTTGGTCTGGGTCGCTTCGGGCGCGCGTTCGGTCTGCGCCTGCGGCGCGGGACCGCCGTCGCCCTGGCTCAGCAGCGACAGGATTTCGAGCGGGTTCTTGCCCAGCGCCCAGCTGATCAGGAAGACGATGATGATGCCGCCGATGCCGAGTCCCGGACCGCCGCCGAGCCGGCGTGCGCCGCCGCCTCCGGCCGAGACGACGTTGTCGCTGCGTCGACCTTTCTGCCAAAGCATCTGCATGTCTCCTGAGTGGGCTGGGCTGTCGCGGGATCGCGGTAGCGGACCGCCTGCGGCGGCGGACAGGCGCGGCGATGGTAACCGATGGTTCAGCCGCCCGATCCGGGCGGCGGCGTAGGGTGTCGTGTCGTTACTGTCCCTCGGCCTCGCGCAGCTTGGCGTCGGTCGCGGCCTTCTGTGCATCGACCGTGTCCTGCACGGCCTTAGCCTTCTGCAGCGCCTGCAGCTGCGGGTCGACGACCGTCGGCTGGCGCGCCGGCGGCGTCTGCTGCGCGGCGGGCTTGTCCTCGGCCGCGCAGGCGGCGAGCGCGAGCAGGGCGGCGGCGAGCAGGGTGGTGCGGATCATCGGCTTCTCCGGGATGAGGCTGCGCTAAAGTCTGCGCCCCGATCTCACCGACAAACAAGCGGAGCCGCGCTGCCATGACGACTGCATCACGCTGGCGACTCGACGGGCGCACCGCGCTGGTGACCGGTGCGAGCAAGGGCATCGGTCTGGCCTGCGCGCGCGAACTCGCCGTGCTCGGCGCCGACGTGCTGCTGGTCGCACGCGACGAGGCGCATCTGGACGGCGTGCGCGACGAGCTCGCCGATGAATTTCCGCGGCAGGACATCGCCGCGTTCGCCGGCGACATGGCCGAACGCGAGCAGCGGCTGGAGCTGTTCGACTGGATCGCCGACCGCGGCAGCAGCCTGTCGCTGCTCGTCAACAACGTCGGCACGAACCGGCCGAAGCCGACGCTGGACTATGCCGAGAACGATTACCGCGCGCTGTTCGAGACCAATCTGTTCAGCGCGTTCGAGCTGTGCCGGCTCGCGCATCCGCAGCTGGCCGAGCACGGCGCCGCGGCCATCGTCAACGTCGGTTCGGTATCGGGCCTGATCCACGTGCGCACGGGTTCGCCCTACGGCATGACCAAGGCCGCGCTGCATCAGCTCACGCGCAACCTGGCGTGCGAGTGGGCCGGCGACGGCATACGCGTGAACGCGGTCGCGCCGTGGTACATCCGCACGCAGCGCTCGGAACCGGCGCTGGCCGATCCGGACTATCTCGAGGAAGTGCTCGCGCGCACGCCGCTCGCGCGCATCGGCGAGCCCGAGGAAGTGGCCGCGGCCGTCGCGTTCCTGTGCCTGCCGGCGGCGAGCTACGTCAGCGGCGAGTGCATCGCCGTCGACGGAGGCTTCCTGCGCTACGGCTTCTGAACAGGATGCGGATGGCGTCCGACCGCCCGCGCCGGCAGACTGCGACCATGCCGCCGTCCGTCTCCATCGATCTCGATCTGCCGTCGCGCTATCCGGCCGAAGCCGTGCTTGCGTTCTTCGCGCGCCGCGCCATTCCCGGCGTGGAGCACGTGACCGCCACAAGCTACCGGCGCAGCTTCGCGTTCAACGGCACGCCCGGCTGGCTGCAGGCCGATCTCGTGCGCGGGGTGCTCGAGGTGCAGCATGCGGATGCCGCAGCGGCGGCGGAGGTCGCCGCGCGTTCGCGCCGGCTGTTCGATCTCGATGCGCCGCGGGCCGGCATCCGCCGCTGCTTCGCGCGCGACGCGCGTCTCGGGCCGCTGCTGCGCGAGCACGGCGACATCCGCGTGCCGGGCTGCTGGGACGGTTTCGAGCTCGGCGTGCGCGCGGTGCTCGGCCAGCAGATCACGGTCGCCGCGGCGCGCACGATCGCGTCGCGCATCGTCGCGCGGCATGCGCCGCGCATCGCCGGCGCCGCGGCCGGCGAACCCTGCCACAGCCTGTTTCCGGTC
>NZ_JANFVR010000283.1 GCF_024609805.1 Tahibacter caeni
GGCGCAGGCCAGCATCAGCAGCGCCTGCAGCGCGAGCAGCAGGGTCCAGGCCCCGGTCAGGCCGCGCGCGTACGCGGCGACGCCGGGCTGGGCCAGGCGCTGCTCGCCCTCGAACGCGAGGATCGCGCGCGCGACCAGCGGCCGCCGGCCGGCGAGCAGGGTACGGCCGAAGAACCAGGCCATGCCGGCGTTGATCGCGACCGGCACGAGCAGCAGCGCGATCTCGGCCTGGCCGCGCCGCAGCAGCAGCGCCGTGCCGGCGACGGCTGCGAACCAGGCCAGCCAGGCGGCCGTGCGGCCGTTCCAGAGGCCGCCGAGCAGCAACAGGCTGATCAGGTCCAGCGCCGCCAGCGCCGACAGCCAGCTCTGCTGGCGCCAGAGCGCGGCGAGCAGCAGCAGCGGATAGAGCAGCAGCAGGCCCAGGGCCAGATGTTGCAGACGGTGCGAAGGAGCGGCGGAACTCATGCGGGGCGGCCGGCGGAGGCGGCCGGAGCGGCGCGCGAGCCGGCTATGATACGGCGCTCAATTCATTCGGGGTGACGGCGGAACATGGACGAGCGGAACGTGGACAACCGGGCAGACGGCGCCATCCGCTGCGACGTGCTCGTGGTCGGCGGCGGCCCCGCCGGATCGACGACGGCGACCCTGCTGCAGCGGCGCGGCCTCAAGGTGCTGCAGCTCGAGAAGGATCACCATCCGCGCTTCCACATCGGCGAATCCCTGCTGCCGGCGAACATGCCGATCCTCGAGGAGCTCGGCGTGCTCGAGGAAGTCCGCGGCATCGGCATGCTCAAGCTCGGCGCCGATTTTCCCGAGGTCGGCGACCGCTACCGCACGTATCACTTCGGCCGCGCGCTCGGCAAAACCCCGCCGTACGCATTCCAGGTCAAGCGCGAGGACTACGACCGGATCCTGTTCCGCAACGCCCAGCGCAACGGCGTCGACGCGCGCGAAGGCGTCAAGGTGGACAAGGTCGAGATCCGTCCGGACCGCAGCTGCGTCGCGCAGGCCACGACCGAGCACGGCGAGAAGCTCACGATCGAGGCGCGCTATCTCGTCGACGCGAGCGGCCGCGACACGCTGCTCGGCAACGCGCTGAAGATCAAGGTCAAGAACCAGAACCACCAGAGCGCGGCGATCTTCGCCCACTTCAAGGGCGTCACGCGGCGGCCCGGCGACGAGGCCGGCAACATCAGCATTTATCGCTTCGACTACGGCTGGTGCTGGTTCATCCCGCTGGCCGACGGCCTCATGAGCATCGGCTGCGTCTGCTTTCCGGAGTACCTCAAGCAGCGCAAGGGCCGCACCGGCGAGTTCCTGCTGGAGACCCTGGAGCTGATGCCCGGCGCGGTCGAGCGCATGGCGCAGGCCGAGATCGTCGGCGAAGTCCGCGTAACCGGTAATTACTCGTATACCTGCAGGCAGATGAGCGGGCCGGGCTACGTCATGGTCGGCGACGCGTTCGCGTTCGTCGACCCGGTGTTCTCCTCGGGCGTCTACCTGGCCATGCACAGCGGCAAGCACGCGGCCGCGCTCGTCGACGACATCCTCAGGAATCCCGATCGCGAAGCGCAGCTGCAGCGGGCGTTCGAGAAGCGCATACGCCGCGGCGTGCGCGTGTTCTCGTGGTTCATCTACCGCTTCAACTCGCCGGTCATGCGCAGCCTGTTCGCGGCGCCGCGCAACGTGCTCAAGGTCGAGCAGGGCGTGATCTCGATGCTGGCCGGCGACGTGTTCGACAGCGGCCCGGTCATGCGCCGTCTGCATCTGTTCAAGGCGATCTACGCAGCGACGGGACTGGCGAATTTCCGCCGCTGGCGCGAGGACCTGCGCGAACGCCGGCGCCAGTCGGCCAGCGAGTTCAGCGGCGGCAACACCCCGGTCGATCCGGCCTGAGGAAAGGGTCCTGCGGCGGCGCCGGCCGACGGCGCCGCGCGCGGCTCGGCGTCGGTGCGAGATGCCGCGAACGCTTCGCGGCAGCCGCAGGGCGGCCGCCGATCCAGGTCCTTCGTTCGGGGAACGACCGGCCGGAGACGGCGCTCCGGCGCTGCGGTCAATTGACGCGGTTCTGCTCGATATGCGCCGACAGCGCACGCAGCGAACCGAAGATGCGCTTGTTTTCCTCGTTGTCCGAGCGCAGCTGGAAGCCGTAGCGCTTGGACACGGCCAGCGCGATCTCCAGCGCATCGATCGAATCCAGGCCGAGATCTCCGCCGAAAAGCGGGGCTTCCGGTTCGAACTGGTCGGGGCTGACGCCTTCCAGATTCAGGCTGTCGACAAGGAGCTCGGCGAGCTCGCGCTCGGCGGGGGTCAGTTGCGCCATCGGGGAATTCCACTGGGTCGGCGCGGCGCCGGACCGGCGGCCGCTGCGGCGCGCGAGTGTATCATACGGGTTTGCCCGGCCATTCCGGCGGGTACAGGGACCTCTTCCACCGATGCCATTGCCACCGATGCCGCGCACCGTCGCCTGTCCTTGCGGGGTCGTTGCCGCATGAGCAGCGAGCACGGCCTGCCGCCGCTGGACGTCGCTTACGTCGAAACCCGACTGGACCGCCTGCTCGCCGAGCCCGACGTGCTCGCCGTGCTCGGCTTCGGCGCGGAAGCGCCGGTGTCGGACGATCCGCGCTATCTGCGCGTCGGCCTGGAGCCGTTCGGCGGCGCCGCGCCGTTCGAGGTCTGGCGCACGGCCGGTCCGATCGAGCGGGGCCGCGACGGTCCCGTGCGCTGGGCCGCTTCGGCGGACTACTGCTTCGGCGCGATCGAAGTCGCCGAGGCCGACCATACGGACCTGACGGCGGCGGCCGAGGCGGCCTATCGCGAACTGACCCGCTTTACGCGCACGCAGCGCTGGCCGCATCTGCTGCGCATCTGGAACTACCTGGCCGCGATCAACGAAGGCGCCGGCGACGACGAGCGCTACAAGCATTTCTGCACCGGCCGTTCGGCCGGCATGCGCGAGCTGCACGGCCAGGGCTTCTCCGCGGCGAGCGCGATCGGCCGTAGCGACGAGGTGCCGGTGCTGCAGGTCTACTGGCTCGCCGCGCGCACGGCCGGCGCGGCCGTCGAAAATCCGCGTCAGGTGAGCGCCTGGTGCTATCCGCGCGAGTACGGACCGACGTCTCCGACGTTCGCGCGCGCGATGCGCAGCCCGTGCGCGCCGGCCCAACTGTACATTTCCGGCACGGCCGCCGTGGTCGGCCACCGCTCGCGCCACGACGGCGATCTCGCTGCCCAGCTCGACGAAACCTTCGCCAATCTCGACAGCCTGCTCGCGAGCGCCGGCAACCTGCCGGGCTTCGGCGCCGGCAGCGTGCTCAAGGCCTACGTGCGCCGGCGCGAGGACCTGGCCGCGACGGCGGACCTGCTCGCCGGGCGCCTACCCGACGCGGCGAAGCGGCTGGTGCTGCTCGGCGACATCTGCCGGGCCGAGCTGCTCGTCGAGCTCGACGGCGTCCATACCGTCCGTCCGTGAGGCGGCCCGTTCGCGGCGCAGGGCGCCGAGGCCGAGGACCAGCGCCGCGACGCTCCAGCTCAGCGCGGCGTTGAAGATCAGGTGACCCTGCTTGGCCACGTCGGCCAGGCCGTCGCCGAAGATCGTGACGCCGAACGTCGCCGGCATCAGTATCGCGACGAGCAGGCTCAGCAGCGCAAAGCGATCGGTGCTCCATAGCGCCCGGATCGCGGCAAGCAGCGGCAGGGCGAACAGCAGATAGCGCAGCCACGCGGTGCGGTCGAGCAGGCCGTTCCAGCTCAGGAACTGCGGCGGCAGCTTGCCGAGGATCTCGCCCTCGACATGGCCGAGATTGCGCGGCAGCCACGGGTTGAGCACGACCACGCCGTTGCGGAAGAAGCGCAGCAGAGTCATCGGCTCGCGCAGCATTTCGCGCAGGACGGTCGCCCGGCCGATCTTCTCCATGCCCGGGCAGACCGCTTCGGCCAGGCCCGGCAGCTGCCAGGCGGACTTGCCGCTGTGCGCGGCGCAGGCTTCGGGCAGACCGAGCCGGCGCGTCGTCGCGAGCGGATCGGCCGCGGCCGGCAGCAAGCCGGTGAACACGAGATTGGCGCGGTTGAACGACCGTATCGACTGCATCATCAGGTCGTCGCGGCCGAGCTGGGCGAACTGGAACGCGGCGCCGACGACGGCGCCGGCCAGCAGCGCCCAGCCCTGCCAGGGCCAGCGCCGCGCATGCAGCCGGCCGAACGCGAGCACGCCGATCGCCAGGCACAGCGGCAGCACGAGGTGCTGGATCTTGCTCGTGGCCAGCAGCAGCGCCGCTGCCGCGAGCAGGACGGCGCCGCGGCGGCTCCAGGCGCTGTGCGCCTGCAGCAGGATCAGGTTGAACAGCGCATAGGCTGCGATCAGCGCCGTGGCCTCGGCATAGAAGGTGTTGAAGTACATGGTGTCGGCCGGATCGGTCAGCACCAGCGCGAACACCGCGGCATTGGCCAGCGCGGCCGGCCGGTTGCCGCGCCGCCACCAGGCGCGGCAGAACGCGGTGACGAGGAGACTGAGCACGACCAGCCGCAGTCCGCCGAGCCAGCGCACCGAGTGGCGCTCGATGCCCTGCGCCTGTTCGATCGAGTAGACCGCGACCGCGGCCGCCTGGGATAGCAGCTCGCTGGAGCCGTAGCACAGGCGCACGGGGTTGCGCTGGAAGCGGTAGAACTCGAACGGCGCGTTCGGGCTGTTCTCGTCGGGCCGTATCGCCGCCGGCCGGTCCGGGAACAGCTCGAAGCAGCCGGTATAGCGCGCCTGGTCGAAACTGTTGGCGATGGCCAGCAGCGGCGCATGCGACAGCAGCGGGACCGCGCGCAGCAGGCCGAGCGCGAACAGCGCGACGATGGCGATCAGGGCGATACGGGGCGCAGGCTTCATCATCCGCGGGCAGATAGCACGGCAGGCGTTAGCGTCGGGGCAAGCAGTTGTCGATTCTGCGGCGGCCCGATGAAAGTCTCGTGGCAGCGGAACCGGAAATCCGCGCAACGGCGCCGCGCCGCCGGCATTCAGGTTCATGAGCGACAGGCGGCTGCGGTCCTGTTCGCTGCCAGCCCCGAGTGCCGTTTTGCGTAGTCATCGATCACGGCGGTGGGAAGCATCGACTGCGAACCGCATCACGATCCCCGAGTGAGCGGCTCACACCGGGACGCGCCAATCCCGCCACGGCACCGAGAACATACGGTGCTAAGCTTGTCAACAGATTCAACAGGCGAAATCGCCTAAACCGGAGCCGTCATGAAAACGCATCTGGGCCACTACGACATCGTCGCCGAACTCGGCCGCGGCGGAATGGGCGTGGTCTACAAGGGTTACGAGTCCTCGCTGAACCGCTACGTCGCGATCAAGGTGCTGGCCGAATCGCTCGCGCACGACGAAAGCGTCAAGGAGCGATTCCTGCGCGAGGCCCGCAGCATGGCCTCGCTGAACGACCCGCACATCATCCAGATCTATTTCATCGGCGAGCACGAAGGACAGACGTTCTTCGTCATGGAGTTCGTCGAGGGCGAGTCGCTCGGCTCGCTGCTCAAGCGCGACGGCAAGCTGCGTCCGGAACAGGCCGCGCGCGTGATCTACCAGACTGCGCAGGGCCTGGCCACGGCCCACGACAAGGGCGTGATCCACCGCGACATCAAGCCCGGCAACCTCATGGTCACGAGCCGCGGCGCGATCAAGATCGCCGACTTCGGCATCGCGCTGGTCACGCAGGACTTCTCCAAGAAGCTCACCTCAACCGGCGAATTCGTCGGCACGCCGGGCTATCTGTCGCCCGAAGTCTGCCTCGGCAAGCCGGTGGATTCGCGCTCGGACATCTTCTCGCTCGGCATCGTGCTGTTCGAGATGCTGACCGGCCGCATGCCGTTTACCGACGAATCGCCGCTGGGCCTGATGCTCGAAGTCGTGCGCGCTGAGATTCCGGACGTGCGCCAGCTCAACAACGACGTCGACGCCGAGCTGTCGCGCATCCTCTCGCGCATGATCGCGAAGGACCCGAACGAGCGTTACAACAACTGTCACGAGCTGGCCGAGGACCTGAGCCGCCATCCGCTGCTGGCCGGCGCGCCGACGATCGGCGTCAAGCCGCTGATCTCGACCGCGGCGGCCACGGTCATCGGCATGAAGACGCCGGTCTCGGCGCAGCGTCCGCTGCCGCAGACCGTGCCGACGCCGCGTCCCGGCCAGTTCAACGCCGGCACGGCCGCCGCGCCGATGCCTGTCGCCGGCAGGTTCGGCGCAGGCCCTCTGCGGAGGGAATGCCTCGACGCCGGGGTTCGCGGCGCTCACCCCGACCGGCGGGTCAGCGGCGCGACAACTCGTGCACGG
>NZ_JANFVR010000284.1 GCF_024609805.1 Tahibacter caeni
GCACGCGGCGCGCGGCCAGCACGGCGCGCGCGATGCGCAGCGGCGCCTTGAGCTTGACGGCCAGCCCCTTGCCGCGCACCCCGGCTATGTCGAGCGTCTCGATTGCGATGCCGGCCTTCGGCACGAGCTCGGTTTCCAGTCCGCCGGCCGCGCCCATCCAGAGCACCGGCACGCCGCGCGCGCGCAGCTCGTCGGCCACGGCGATGCCGGGGAAAATGTGCCCGCCGGTGCCGCCGGCCATGATCAGCACGGGCGCCTGCGCCGTCGCGTTCATGCCCAGACTCCGGCCTGTACGCGGGCCTGCGTGGTTTCGGCGCTCTGCGCTTCCTCGCGCGACAGTTCGTAGCTCACGCGCAGCAGCACGCCGATCATGGCGCAGGTCATCATCACCGACGAGCCGCCCGAGCTGATCAGCGGCAGGGTCAGCCCCTTGGTCGGCAGCACACCGAGATTCACGCCGATCGACACCAGCGCCTGCAGCGCGATGCACAGGGAAACGCCGAACGCGACATAGCCCTGGAAATACAGGCCGCGCTGCACCGCGCGCGCGCCGATCAGCAGGCCGCGGCCGCAGAACCACGCGAACAGCGCGAGCACGAGCACGATGCCGAGCAGGCCGAGCTCCTCGCCGATCACCGCGAGGATGAAGTCGGTGTGCGCCTCGGGCAGGTAGAACAGCTTCTGCACCGAGCCGCCGAGGCCGACGCCGAGCCATTCGCCGCGACCGACCGCGATCAGCGCCTGCGCGAGCTGGTAGCCGTCGCCGAACGGATCGAGGAACGGGTCGCGGAACGAGGTCAGGCGCTTGAGCCGGTATTCCGCGAACATCGCCGCATACGCCATGACCGGCATGATCGGCAGGCCGAGGAAGACGAGGTTGCGCAGCCGTGCGCCGCCCAGCCAGATCAGGCCGACCGTGGTCGCCCCGATCAGCGCGGCCGAACCGAAGTCCGGCTGCACGAGCAGCAGCGCCACGCCGATGCCGGCGACGCCGATCGGCTTGATCACCCCGAAGAAATTGCGCTGCACGCTTTCCCGATGGCGCACGAGGTAGCTGGCCAGATACAGGATCAGCAGCAGCTTGAACGCCTCGACCGGCTGGAAGCCCGAAATGCCGAGATGGATCCAGCGCAGCGCGCCGTTGATGCGCATGCCGATGCCCGGCACGAACACCGCCAGCAGCAATGCGAAGCCCGCGAGCAGCACGACGCCGCTGTGCCGCTCGACCGTCTCGAGCTCGATGCGCATCGCCGTGATCGCGAGGCCGAGTCCGAGCGCGAGGAAGATCAGGTGGCGCGTGACGTAGTAGAACGGCCCGACGTGCTGATTGTCGGCCACCGGAATCGAGCTCGACGCCACCATGACGAGCCCGAGGCCGGCCAGGCCGAGCGCGGCCAGCAGCAGCCCGCGGTCGTAACGACCGGGCAGTTCGCTGCGGCGGGTGGCCTGGGCGTCGCTCATCAACGGACCTTCAACGTGGCAAGGCCGATCAGCACGAGCACGACGCTGATGATCCAGAAGCGCACGATCACGCGCGGCTCCGGCCAGCCCTTGAGCTCGAAGTGATGGTGGATCGGCGCCATGCGGAACAGGCGCTTGCCGGTCAGCTTGAAGCTGGCCACCTGCAGCATGACCGAGGCCGTCTCCATGACGAACACGCCGCCCATGATCAGCAGCGCGACTTCCTGGCGCACGATCACGGCGATCAGACCCAGCGCGGCGCCGATCGCGAGCGCGCCGATGTCGCCCATGAACACCTGGGCCGGATAGGTGTTGAACCAGAGGAAGCCGAGTCCGGCACCGGCCAGGGCGCCGCAGTAGATCGTCAGCTCGCCGGCGCCCGGCACGGCCGGGATCTGCAGGTAGTTGGAAAACACCGCATTGCCGGCCAGATACGCGAACACGCCGAGCGCGCAGGCCACGAGCACGCTGGGCATGATGGCCAGGCCGTCGAGGCCGTCGGTCAGGTTCACCGCGTTGGAGAAGCCCACGACCATCAGATAGCCGAGCAGCACGAACAGGAACGCGCCGAGCGGCAGCGCGACCTGCTTGAACAGCGGCAGGTACAGCGCGGTCGCCGCCGGCACGTCGGCCGAGTAGTAGAGGAACAGCGCGGCGCCGAGGCCGCCGACCGACTGCCAGAAATATTTCCAGCGCGCGGCCAGGCCGCGGCTGTCCTTGAGCACGAGCTTCTTGTAGTCGTCATAGAAGCCGATCGCGCCGAACACGACGGTCACGGCCAGCACGAGCCAGACGTAGCGGTTGGCCAGGTCGGCCCAGAGCAGGGTCGTGATCGCGATCGCGGCGAGGATCAGCGCGCCGCCCATGGTCGGCGTGCCGGCCTTGGACAGGTGCGACTGCGGGCCGTCCTGGCGGATGACCTGGCCGGCCTTCAGCGCGGCGAGGCGGCGGATCATGCCGGGACCGAGCAGCAGCGAGACCGCGAGCGCCGTCAGGGTCGCCATGATCGCGCGGAACGTCAGGTACTGGACGACGTGGAAGGCGCTGACGTAGGGCGTCAGCCAGCGGGCCAGTTCAAGCAGCATGCGAATCCCCCTGCGCTCCGAGCAGCGCCTTGACCACGCGATCCATCGCCGACGAGCGCGAGCCCTTGACCAGACAGCAGACGCCGGCGTGCAGGTCGGCACGCAGCGCATCGATGAGCTCCGCCTGCGCGGAGAAATGTCGGCCGCCGTCGCCGAAGGCCTGCACCGCGGCGCGACTGAGCTCGCCGGTCGCGTAGAGCCGGCGCACGCCGGCCGCGCGCGCGCGCGCGCCGATGTCCGCATGCAGCACGACCGCGTCGCTGCCGAGCTCCTTCATGTCGCCGAGCACGAGCCAGGGCTCGCCCGGCAGCAGCACGAGCGTGTCGATCGCCGCGGCCGCCGAGCCCGGATTGGCGTTGTAGCTGTCGTCGACGAGCGTCCAGCCGGCGGCGGTCTCGCGGCGAACGAGGCGGCCCGCGACGGCGCCGGCCTGCTCCAGCCCGGCGCGGATGTCCTCGAGCGGCACGTCGAGCGCGACGGCGATCGCCGCCGCGGCCAGGGCGTTCGAGACGTTGTGGCGGCCGGCCAGCGGCAGGTCGACGTCGGTCTCGCCCTGCGGCACATGCAGGCGGAACTGCGACCGCGTCCCCAGGCGCAGCGCGTCGGCCCAGACCTCGAACACCGAAGAAAAGCCGAAGCGCAGCGTACGCCGCGCCCCGGCCAGCCCTGTAAACAGTGCGGCGAAGCCGTCCTCGCCGTTGATGATCGCGATGCCGTCGCCGGGCAGCGCCTCGTACAGCGCGCCCTTGGTCTCGGCGACGCCGGCCAGGGTGTGCATGCGTTCCAGGTGCGCCGGGGCGACATTGTTGACCAGCGCGATTTCCGGCCGCGCGATCCCGGCGAGATACGCGATGTCGCCGGGCTTGCCGGCGCCCATCTCGAGCACCGCATAGCGCGTGTCCTCGGGCAGCGCGAGCAGGGTCAACGGCAGGCCGATCTCGTTGTTGAGATTGCCCTGGGTCCAGTGGGTCGCGCCGCGGCGCGTGAGGATGGACGCGGTCAGCGTCTTGACCGTGGTCTTGCCGTTGGAGCCGGTGATGCCGATCACGCGCGCGTCGCAGCTCGCGCGCACGGCCGCGGCCAGATCGCCGAGCGCGCGCTCGGTGTCGGCGACGACGACCTGCGGCAGCGGCGCGTCGACCTTGCGCGCGACCAGCGCGGCGGCCGCGCCTGATTCCGCAGCCGCGCCGAGGAAATCGTGCGCGTCGACGCGCTCGCCCTTCAGCGCGACGAACAGCTCGCCGCCGCGCAGGGCACGCGTGTCGGTGGCCACGCCGCGCACGGTCACGTCGGCACCGGCCAGGTGGCCGCGCGTCCAGACCGCGATTTCGGACAGGCGCAGATTCAGCATGACGGCAGCCCCGCCATAGGAGCGGGCCGCGCGGGAGCCCGGTCGTCCCGGACCGGCACTTCCCGCGACGGCGCCGCCGGGGCAAGCGAACGCAGGCCGCCGCGGCGGGCGGCGGCGTGCGGAAAACGCGAAGGCAGGGCGGCCGTCATTCCGGCACCCCTTCTTCGTAGCTGGTCGCACCCGGCGCGTATTCGGGCGCGGCGTCGCCGGCCTGCACCGGCTCCCAGTTGCCGGCGCCGTCGGCATACCACTTCTCGACGTTGTCGGGCGGTATGTCGAGCAGACGCAGCGCGCCGTCCATGACCCGGCTGAACGCCGGCGCGGCGACCATGCCGCCGGTATAGGCGCCCTTGGGATCGTGGATCACGACCACGCAGACCAGACGCGGATTGCTGGCCGGCGCGATGCCGGCGAACGTGGAGATGTAGCGGCTGTCGTAGCCGCCGGCGACGGCGCGGCGCGAGGTGCCGGTCTTTCCGGCGACGCGGTAGTTGCGCACGGCCGCGCGCAAGCCCGTGCCGCGCGGCGTGATGACGGTTTCGAGCATGCCGATCAAGGTCTGCGCCAGCGCCGGATCGATCACCGCGCGCTCGGGGTTGTTGATGCCGTCCTTCACGAAAGTCGGCGAACGCAGGCGGCCGCCGTTGGCCAGCACCGCATACGCCTGGGCCAGCTGCAGCGGCGTCACGTTGAGGCCGTAGCCGTAGGACAGGGTCGCTTTCTCGACGACGCCCCAGCTCCTGGCCGGCGGCAGCACGCCGGGCGCCTCGCCCGGGAAGCCGCTGCCGGTGCTCTCGCCGAAGCCGACCCGCTTGAACATGTCGTAGAGGTGGTCGTTGGACAGCGACTGCGCGATCTTGGCCGCGCCAACGTTGCTCGAGCGCGTCAGCACGCCGGTCACGTCGATCAGGCCCTTGTTGCTTGTGTCGCGGATGATGTGGCCGGCCAGCGGCATCGACCCCGGCGACGCGTCGATCGGCGTGTTCGGCTTCCACTTGCCGCTCTCCAGCGCCGCGGCGATCGTGAAGGCCTTCATCGTCGAGCCCGGCTCGACCACGTCGGTCAGCGCGCGGTTGCGCCGTATCGAGGTGTCGCCGTTGTTGATCGCGTTCGGATTGAACGAGGGCTGGTTGACCGTCGCGAGGATCTGGCCGTCGTGGGCGTCGAGCAGGACGATCGAGCCCGAGGTCGCGCCGTGCTCGAGCAGCGCGCGCTTGAGCTCGCGATAGGCCAGCGACTGGATGCGGCGGTCGATCGACAGGGTCAGGTCGCGGCCCTGCTGCGGCTCGCGCAGCAGCTCCACGTCCTCGACCACGTGGCCGAGGCGGTCGCGGATCACGCGCTTGGCGCCGGGCTTGCCGGCCAGCCATTCGTCGTAGGCCAGCTCGAGGCCTTCCTGGCCGCGGTCGTCGATGTTCGTGAAGCCGAGCACGTGCGCCATGACCTCGCCGCTCGGGTAGTAGCGGCGGAACTCGCGCTGCGCGCTGATCCCCGGGATCTTGCGGTCGAGGATGAGCTTGGCGTCGTCGGGGTTCAGATGGCGCTTGAGATAGAGGAATTCCTTGTCCGCACGCTGCTCGAGCTTCTGCCGCAGCACGCTCTCGTCGACGCCGAGCGCCTCGGCCAGCTCCGGGATGCGGCCGCTGTGCTGCAGCAGCTCCTGCGGGTTGGCCCAGATCGATTCCACCGGCGTGGACACGGCCAGCGGCTCGCCGTTGCGGTCGAGGATGGTTCCGCGCGAGACCGGGATCGGCACGTCGCGCAGATAGCGCGCGTCGCCCTGCTCCTGGTAGAAGTCCTTGCGCAGCACCTGCAGGTCGACCGCACGTACGACCAGGCCGGTGCCGGCCAGGGTCAGCAGCATCAGCACGGCCGACAGGCGCGCCTTCAGATTGACCGGCCGGGCGCGCGTGGCCGCGCGCAGCCCGGCCGCGGTATTGGCCCGCGTGGCTGCTTCGGCGAATTCGCGCGGGCGCGGCGGCATGTTCATCAGCGGCGCACGATCACCACGTCGGCGGGGTCGACCGAGCCCATGCCGAGCTGGCCGCGGGCGACCTGCTCGATGCGGTTGGGCTCGGCCCAGGTCGACTGCTCCAGCTGCAGCCGGCCATATTCGAAATTCATTTCGTCGCGCTCCTTGTTCAGCCGGGTCATCTCGATGAACAGCACGCGTCCTTCGTGGCGCTGGTAGACCACGCCGATCGCGCTGGCGATGTCGGCCAGCAGCAGCAGAGCGAACAGCACGAATCCGATGCGCTTCATGCGGCGGCCTCCAGGCGTTCGGCCACGCGCAACACGGCGCTGCGCGAGCGCGGATTGCGCTCGATTTCCTGGTCGCTCGGCAGCCGCGCGGTGCCGAGCGCGCGCAGGGTCAGCGGCGCGTGCGCCGGCGGCGGCAGGCCGCGCCGGGCC
>NZ_JANFVR010000285.1 GCF_024609805.1 Tahibacter caeni
GGTCGGCCGGATCGCGCTCGACGCGCGCGCGCAGCTCGGCCAGCGGCGGCGCGCCGTCGAGCGCGCGCGCGAAATCGAGCTGGCCGCGCAGGCGCACGGCCTTCGTGTCGGTCGCGAACTTGGCCGGCAGCGCATCGAGCTCGGCTTCGGCCGCCGCCGCGTTGCCCGACTGCATCAGCGCGAGCGCGAGATCGAGCTTGAGCTCGGGCTTGTCCGGGCTGTCGGCGATTTCCTGCTGCAGGCGGTTGATCGCCTCGAACGGCGTCTCGTCGGCGTAGGGATCGATTTGCTCGACCGCTTCGGCCGCGCCCGGCACTATGCCGTGCTTGGTCAGGAACTCGCGGACGGCCGATTCGGGCAGCGCGCCCATGAAGCCGTCGATCATCTGGCCTTCCTTGACCAGCACGACGGTCGGCAGCGAGCGGATGCCGAAGATCGAGGCCAGCTGCATCTGCGCCTCGGTATCGACCTTGGCCAGACGGAACGCGCCGGCGTAGTCGGCGGCCAGCTTCTCGAGGATGGGCCCGAGCTGGCGGCACGGCGCGCACCAGTCCGCCCAGAAATCGATCAGCACGGGCGTCTGCAGCGAGGCGCGGATGACCTCGGCCTCGAAATTGCTCTGGGTGGCGTCGAAGACGTGGGCGGACTCGGCCATGAGGGGCTCCTTGAAAGATCGTCGCGATGTAGGTCCGCGAGCGTACGCGATCAAGGGCGGGAATCGGGAATCGTCAAAGCGCAGCGAGGCGCTGTCGCGGCGACGCTCGGCTCGTCGATTCCCGATTCTCCATTCCGATTCCCGGGCCCCGTGAGGCCGCAGGCCTCACGGGGCCTTGAACACGACGCCGTCCTTCATCACGAAACTGACCTGCTTCATGACGCCGATGTTCTCCAGCGGATCGCCGGGCACGGCGACGACGTCGGCGTATTTGCCGGCGGCAAGGCTGCCGAGGTCGTTGCTCATGCCGAGCAGCTCGGCCGCGTGCGTGGTCGCCGCCTGCAGCGCGAACATCGGCGGCATGCCGGCTTCGACCATGAGCTCGAACTCGCGCGCGTTCTGGCCGTGCGGGAACACGCCGGCATCGGTGCCGAACGCGATCTTGATGCCGGCCTTGTAGGCCGCGCCGGCCGTACCTTTGATCTTGGGACCGATGGCCAGCGCCTTCGGCCGCACGATCTCGGGGTAGTAGCCCGGCTCGGCCGCCTTCTCGGTCACGAACGCGCCGGCGATGATCGTCGGCACGTACCAGGTGCCGTGCTTCTTCATCAGCGGAAACAGATCGGCGTCCATCTGCGTGCCGTGCTCGATCGAGGTCACGCCGCCTTCGATCGCGCGGCGCATGCCTTCCTTGCCGTGGGCATGGGCGGCGACCGTGTAGCCGTAGTCCCTGGCGGTATCGACGATGGCCTTGATCTCGTCCACCGTGAACTGCGGGTTGTCGCTGCTCTTGGCGTAGGACAGCACGCCGCCGGTCGCGGTGATCTTGATCACGTCGGCGCCGTCCTTGTAGTGCTGGCGCACGGCTTTGCGCGCATCGTCGACGTTGTTGACGACGCCATCCTCGGGACCTGGATCGGGCAGCAGGCCGCGGCGCGTGCCGTTGGTCGGGTCCGCATGGCCACCGGTGCTCGCGATGGACTTGCCGGCCGTGAAGATGCGCGGGCCCTTGAGCATGCCCTGGTTGACCGCGTTGCGCAGCGAGATCGATACGCCAGCGCCGCGCTCGCCGAGGTCGCGCACGGTCGTGAAGCCGGCCATCAATGTGCGTTCGGCGAACACGGCGCCCTTGAACGCGATGTCCGCGTCGTTGAGGCGGAAGCCTTCGGAATAGGAGTCGCGGCTGGTCTCGGAAGTCAGATGTGTGTGCATGTCCATGAGGCCGGGCAGGCACGTGCTGCCGGCCGGCAGCGCGATCACGCGCGCGCCGTCGGGCGTGACCGTGCCGGCTTTGATCTCGCGGATGCGGTTGCCGTCGACGACGACCGTGGTCGCGCCGAGGCGCTTGCCGGCGGCCGTGTCGATCAGCGCGGGGCAGTGCAGGGCGGTGATGCCCTCGGCCGCGTCGGCGACGGCGGGCAGGGCGGCGATCAGGGCCAGACTCAGAAGGCGCAACGGTGACGCAGGCATGGCGGATTTCCCCGGCGGTGGACACGAAGCGCCGATTCTTGGCCGGCCGCCGCCGCCGGTCCCGTGTCGTTCGGCAGGGGGGCCAGGCTTGGCGGGGTTGCTGCGCTGCGGTAGTCTGCGGCGACTTTTTCCTGCCCGCTGCGCGGTTCCTGCCGCGCGGCCCGTCACGGCCTCCCATGCACGAAACCTACGAACCCGCTGCGGTAGAAGCCGCGGCGCAGAAATTCTGGACCGAAACGCGCGCCTTCGAGGTCAAGGAAGACGCCGGCAAGCCCAAGTACTACTGCCTGTCCATGCTGCCGTACCCGTCGGGCGCGCTGCACATGGGCCACGTGCGCAACTACACGATCGGCGACGTGATCAGCCGCTATCAGCGCATGCAGGGCAGGAACGTGCTGCAGCCGATGGGCTGGGACGCCTTCGGCCTGCCGGCCGAGAATGCCGCGATCAAGAACAATACGGCGCCGGCCAAGTGGACCTACGCCAACATCGAGCACATGAAGGCGCAGCTCAACCGCATGGGCTTCGCCTACGACTGGTCGCGCGAAGTGACGACCTGCCGGCCCGAGTACTACCGCTGGGAACAGCAGATGTTCACGCGGCTGTTCCGCCAGGGGCTGGTCTACCGCAAGATGAGCGTCGTCAACTGGGACCCGGTCGACCAGACCGTGCTCGCGAACGAGCAGGTCATCGACGGCCGCGGCTGGCGTTCGGGCGCCGTCGTCGAGAAGCGCGAGATCCCGCAGTGGTTCCTCAAGATCACGGCCTATGCCGAGGAACTGCTGACCGAACTCGACACGCTGCCGGGCTGGCCCGACGCGGTCAAGACCATGCAGCGCAACTGGATCGGCCGTTCCGAAGGCCTGCAGATCCCGTTCGGCATCGAAGGCAGCGACGAGAAGCTCGAGGTGTTCACGACGCGTCCGGACACCCTGTTCGGCGTGACCTTCGTCTCGGTCGCGGCCGAGCACCCGCTCGCGCTGGCCGCCGCGAAGGACAACCGGGACCTGGCCGCGTTCATCGACGAATGCCGCCACGGCGGCACGGCCGAGGCCGACCTGGAGACGCAGGAAAAGAAGGGCGTCTTCACCGGCGTCTACGCCTTGCATCCGATCACCGGCGAGCGCGTGCCGGTCTGGGCCGCGAACTTCGTGCTCATGGGCTACGGCACCGGCGCGGTCATGGCCGTGCCGGGCCATGACGAACGCGACTGGGAATTCGCCCAGGCCTATCACCTGCCGGTCAAGCTCGTCATCGTCAACGAGGACGTGCGCGACGCGATCGAGGAACTGCAGCGCGACGTCGCCGCCGGCGGCGACGCGATGAATACGGCCCTCGGCGGCGGCGCGCCGCGCGACGTCTACGAACCGACGGCGGCCGTGCAGATCATCGAGGAGTTCCAGCAGCGCGTGCTGGCCGACGGCGCCTACACCGAGCGCGGCTACCTCGTGAACTCGGGCGACTACGACGGCATGGACTATGCGCAGGCATTCGCCGCGCTGGCCGAGCGCTTCGGCGCAGGAGCACGCCGCGTCAACTACCGCCTGCGCGACTGGGGCGTCAGCCGCCAGCGCTACTGGGGCTGCCCGATCCCGATCGTCTACTGCAGGACTTGCGACGCCGTGCCGGTGCCCGACGAGCAGCTGCCGGTGACCCTGCCCGAGGACGTCGCCTTCAGCGGCGTGCAGTCGCCGATCAAGGCCGATCCCGAATGGCGCAGGACGACCTGCCCACAGTGCGGCGGTCCGGCCGAGCGCGAGACCGACACCTTCGACACCTTCATGGAGTCGAGCTGGTACTACGCGCGCTACACCTCGCCGGGCGCGCAGGCCCAGGTCGACGAACGCGCGAACTACTGGCTGCCGGTCGACCAGTACATCGGCGGCATCGAGCACGCGATCTTGCACCTGCTGTATTTCCGCTTCTATCACAAGCTCATGCGCGACGCGGGCCTGGTGGCCTGCGACGAGCCGGCGACCAACCTGCTGTGCCAGGGCATGGTCGTGGCCGAGACGTTCTACCGGCAGGAAGCCGACGGCTCGAGGACCTGGTTCAACCCGGGCGACGTGCAGATCCAGCGCGACGACCGCGCGCGCATCATCGGCGCGCTGGCCGGCGACGGCGAACCGGTCGCGATCGGCGGCATCGAGAAGATGTCGAAGTCCAAGAACAACGGCGTCGACCCGCAGACCATGGTCGACGGCTACGGCGCCGATACGGTGCGCCTGTTCTCGATGTTCGCTTCGCCGCCGGACATGTCGCTGGAATGGAACGAATCGGGCGTCGACGGCATGGCGCGCTTCCTGCGCCGGGTCTGGGCCCAGGTGCACAGGCACGTCAACGCCGCGCCCGTGGCCGAATCGCAGGCCGGCGCCGCCGCGCTGCGCCGCGGCGAGATCGCGCTGAACGCCGAGCAGAAGGCGCTGCGCCGCAAGCTGCACGAGACCATCGCCAAGGTCTCCGACGACATCGGCCGCCGCCACGCGTTCAACACCGCGATCGCCGCGGTCATGGAACTGCTCAACGCGCTGGCCCGATTCGAGGACGCGACGCCGGCGGCGGCGGCCGTGCGTCAGGAAGCCTGGGAAGCCGTCACCTTGCTGCTGAATCCGATCACGCCGCACGTCTGCCATGCGCTGTGGCAGGCGCTCGGCCACGGCGAAAGCCTGATCGAGGACCAGCCCTGGCCGCAGGCCGATGCCGAGGCACTGAAGAAGGACGCGCTCGTGCTGGCCGTGCAGGTCAACGGCAAGCTGCGCGGCCAGATCGAGGTCGCGGTAGCGGCGGACAAGGCCGAATGCGAGCGGCTGGCCCTGGCCGATCCGGTCGTGGCACGCTTCCTCGACGGACAGACGGTGAAGAAGGTCATCGTCGTGCCCGGCAAGATCGTCAACATCGTGGCGGGCTGATATGCGGACTCTGTGGCGGGCAATCCTCGTGACGACGGCGCTGGCGCTGGCCGGTTGTGGTTTCCATCTGCGCGAGCAGGCGCGACTGCCGGCGAGCCTGCAGCGCCTGCACCTGGACATCGCCGATCCGGGCAGCCTGCTGCACCGCGACCTGCCCGACGCGCTGGAGCGCGCCGGCGCCAAAGTCGAGGACAACGCCGGCAGCGGCATAGCGACGTTGCGCATCCCGGTCAGCTCGCTCGCGCCCGAGGCCCTGTCGGTCGGCGCCAGCGCGCGCGTGCGCGAGTACACCATGCGCTACAAGGTCGAGATCGAGGCCGTCGACGCCGACGGCAAGACCGTGCTGCCGCGCCAGCTCATCGAGCTCAGCCGCGACTACACGTTCGACGAGACCCAGGCGCTCGGCGTCGCCGCGCAGGAAGACGAACTGCGCAAGCAGCTGCAGCGCGACATGGTGCAGGCCATCCTGCGCCGCCTCGCCGCACTGGGGCGGACCGACTAGGTTTCGCCATGAGCCTGAGCCTGTCGCAATTGCGCCAGCAGCTCGCCGGCGACGCGCTCAAGCCGGTCTACTTCCTGGCCGGCGAGGAGCATCTGCTGCTGATCGAGGCCAGCGACGCGCTGCGCGCACGGGCGCGCGAGCTCGGCTATCTCGAACGCGAGATCCTCGACGCCGAGAGCGGCTTCGACTGGGACGATCTCGCGCGCGCGGCCAGCGGCATGTCGCTGTTCGCCTCGCGCAAGCTCATCGACCTGCGCGTGCCGACCGGCAAGCCGAACAAGGACGGCGCCGCGGCGATCATCGAATACTGCGAGCGGCCGCCGCCGGACACCGTGCTGCTGATCACCGCGACGCAGTGGAGCAAGCAGCATCATGCGGCCTGGGTCGATGCGGTCGAGGCGGCCGGCGCGTTCGTGCCGATCGCGCCGCTGCGTCCCGACGACCTGCCGGCCTGGATAGGCCAGCGCATGGCCGCGCGCGGCATCAAGGCGAGCCGCGACGCGATCGACGTGCTGGCCGAGCGCAGCGAGGGTAATCTGCTCGCCGCGGCACAGGAGATCGACAAGCTCGCGCTGCTGGCCGGCGACCGCGTGCTCGACGCGGCGACGCTCGAGGACCTCGTCGCCGACAGCGCGCGCTACGACGCGTTCAAGCTGACCGACGCGGCGCTGGCCGGCGACGCCGCGCGCGCGCTGCGCATCGCCGCGGGCCTGCGCGCCGAAGGCGAGCAGGT
>NZ_JANFVR010000286.1 GCF_024609805.1 Tahibacter caeni
CGCTTGCGCTTGCTCGCGTACTCCCCGTCGCCAAAGCTCATCTGGTCCATCGCGCGCGGTCCTCGTCGGGTAGTGGCACTATCTCAGCACAATGGGGCGGACTTGTTCAGACCTTCCTTAAAGGTAAGTGGCGGTGATGTCGCAAAATCATTGATAGTTAAAAATAGATCTTTTGTAATTGTTATTGGTCGTTATCGAGCTGCCGATCGTTTGCTGTCCACCGGGAATGAATCTAGTGTATTAGTTGGCGGCAGCATAACTGTTGACGCTTCCGGTTCTGCGTTAGGTCCTTGGGGCTTCCAGACGCCACCGCCTTCGTTGATAAAAAAATCGATAGGCGATTGATGATGTTGGCATGCTCGGAAACAGCGAGGCGGTCACGATTGCTTGTCCGTTTTCTTTCGAAGATCGTTCTCGTGCTGGGGACCGCCTATTGCCAGGTGGCCGCTTCCCAGGGAGCTGTTGCCGGTGGGGACGGTCTTTCCCTGGAACTGAATGTACGTACAGCCGACGTCACGATTCTGCTCGTGAACAACGGTGTGAAACGGCCGACGGTCGAATATCCCTTCCGGCTGCTTTATGGCGAAGACAGGTCAGGGCTGGACATCAGCTTTGTTCCGAAAAGCGGAAAGACCGACAAGAAAATACTCTGTCCGATCATCGACGTGTCGCCTGAGCAGCTTCCGACGAAACGGATGCTGTTCTCCGGCAACGTCCTGGGGCAGCGCTTCTCGAAGAAAGAGCTCAGGGAGCTTTACTGCCTGGAGAAGAAGCCGTACGTAATGACGGCTCGGATCTACTACGACGCGTCGAACGAGAGCTCGACCCAATATGTCGAGGTGGTTGGAACAGTGGATTTTTCGTAATAAGCGGCGCTGCCGTTTCGATCATCGATCGATATGAGCCGGCCTTGCGCTGTTCCGGCGCTCAGTGGTCGACGTCAGCCAGCCGGTTCTGAATTTTCTCCAGCGATTTCAACCCCGGCGCCCCCGGCGCGAGCTGCGCCTGCAGGGTGCGCGCGGCGGCCGGCACGAGCTCCTTTGCGGCGGCGATGTCGCCGCTGCGGGCGAGCAGGTCGGCGAGTTCGATCTCGATCTCGGCGGTGCCGGGGTAGTTCTGGCCGCGGGCGGCCTTGACGATGCGCAGGGCTTCGCGCATGCCGAGGATTGCGCCGGGCAGGTCGCCGGCTTCGGCGGCGAGCAGTGCGCGTGAACGCGCGAGCTGGCCCCAGCGCGGCGATTCGGCCGCGACCAGCGGCTTGAACAGCTTTTCGGCGGCGTCGAAATGCGCGGCCGCGGCGACGCGGTTGCCGGAGCGGCGTTCCCATTCGCCGAGGTGGAACTGCTGGCGGCCGCGCTGCAGGTCGAGCACCGCGTTCTCTTCGCCGTCGGTCGGTATGGGCCGTTCGAGGTAGTCGCGCGCCTCGCGCATCTGGCCCGACAGCATCAGCAGGCGGCCGAGGTTCTGGTGGGCCAGCGCCTGCGCCGAGGAATCCTCGGCCGCGTGCTTTTCGGCGATGCCGACCGACTGGCGCAGCAGCGGCTCGGCCTGCGCGAAGTCGCCGAGCTCCTCGAGCACGCTCGCGAGGTTGTTGATGCTGACGCTGTAGGACAGGCTGTCCTCGCCGAGGTTGGCGCGCGCGCTGGCCAGCGACAGCTGCATCTGCTCGCGCGCTTCGGCCAGGCGGCCCTGGTTGTGGTAGATCACCGCGAGTTCGTTGCGCACGAGCGCGATCATCTCGCTGTCGGGCTCGTAGATCTTCAGACGCTCGCGCAGCATTTCCTGCAGCGCCTTCTCCGCGGCCGGGAAATCGCCCATCGCGCGGTAGGTGTTGGCGAGGAAGCCGAGCGAGGCGAGCAGCAGCGGGTCGTCGGCCGACCGCGCGACGCGCAGCAGGGTCACGCCGCGCTGGGCGGCGCGGTTGGCAGCTTCGGCCTGGTTGTCGGTCAGCAGTGCCTCGGACTGGAACAGCAGCGCGTTCGCGTGATCCTCGCCGCCGCGCAGCTCGGGCGCGGCGTCGTAGCGCGCGACCACGTCGGCGAGCATGCCGACGGCCTCGTTCGCGCGGTCTGCGCGCGACAGTACGAGGCCGACTTCCGAGCGCAGGCGCAGCACGCGCGCGCCGACGTCTCCGTCGAGCGCGGTCGCGCGCTGCAAGCCTTCCTGCAGCAGCGCCAGCGCGCGCGGGAATTCGTGGTTGTCGCGGCAGGAGTTGCCGAGCTCCTCCAGCGCGTCGACGAGGCCCGGGGACTGCGGCGCCGCCGCGCGCAGCAGGGTCGCGGCTTCCTCGAGGGTCGCGATCGCCTCGGTCGGCAGGCCCTGGCGCGCGTACAGCCGGCCCAGGGTCACGAGCAGGCGGCCGCGCTGGGCCGGATCGTTGCCGAGGCTCGTCGCGAGCTGCTGCTTGCCGAGGTCGACGAGTTCGCGCGGGCTCAGCTGGCGCCGGCCGCTGCGGTCCGGATCGGCCGCCTCGAACAGCGAGACGAGGTAGTGCTCGACCGCGCGCGCGGCGGCGGTCTCGCTGACCGCGCGGCGCTCGGCGCTGAGCGCGCGGTCGCGTTCGGCCGCGAGGCGCCAGGTGGATAGGGCGATCACGGCCAGCGCGACGCTGGCCGCGCCGATCGCTAACGGATGCCGGCGCAGGAACTTGTTCGTGCGATACAACCAGCTGTCGGGCGCGGCGAGCACCGGGCGGCCGCGCAGGTAGCGGCGCAGGTCCTCGGACAGCGCTTCGGGCGACAGGTAGCGCCGTGCCGGGTCCGCGTGCGTGGCCTGGGCGACGATCAGCGCGAGCTCGGCCGGCAGGCGCGTGCCGTCGGCGCGCGCGAGCACGGCCGGCAGCACGAGGCCGTCGCCGTTCTGCACCGGCACGCTTTCGGTCAGCACCTCGTAGAGCAGCAGGCCCAGCGCGTAGACGTCGGTCGCCGTGCTGACCGCCTCGCCGCGGCGCTGCTCGGGCGCCGCGTAGGTCGGCGTGAACCATTGCGCGTGCGTGGCTTCCTGGCGGCCGCTCGCGTTCGGATCGAGCAGCTTGGCGATGCCGAAGTCGAGCAGCGCCGGTTCGCCGTCGGCGCGCACGAGCACGTTGGCCGGCTTGAGGTCGCGGTGGATGACGAGCCGCTGATGCGCGTACTGCACGGCCAGGCAGACCTTGCGCAGCAGCTCGATGCGCGCGGCCGGCGTGGCCTTGTGTTCGCGGCACCAGCGCGTGATCGGCTCGCCGGCGACGTATTCCATGACCAGATAGGGCTGGCCGTCGGCGCTGGTGCCGCCGTCGAGCAGGCGTGCGATGTGCGGGTGTTCGAGCTTGGCGAGGATCTGCCGCTCGCGGCGCAGGCGCTCGGCCGCGTCGCGCGTCGGGATGCCGCGGATCAGCTTGATCGCGACCTGGCGGTCGAATTCCGCGTCGGCGCGTTCGGCCAGGAACACCGTGCCCATGCCGCCGGAACCGATCTCGCAGAGCAGCCGGTAAGGCCCGAGCATGAGGCCGCTGACCGGCAGTGCAGCCGCTTCGCCCAACGCGGCGGCTTCGCCGACCGCGGCGCCGAACTGGCGCGTGACCGCGGCGTTGTCACGCTCGTCGGCGGCGACGAGGCGCAGCGCTTCCTGCTTGAGGTCGTCGCTGTCGGGTTGCGCCGCGAGCCAGGCTTCGCGCCGGTCGGCCGGCAGCTCCAGCAGGGAGTCGAACAGCTGCTGCAGGCGCAGCCAGCGCGCGTCGCTCATGCCTCCAGCCGCTCCTTGAGCCAGGCGCGCGCGAAGCGCAGCTCGCGGTCGACCGTGGCCAGCGAGACGTCGAGCGTGTTGGCGATCTCCTCGCGCTTGAGGCCGAGGAAGTAGGTGAGCTCGATGACTTCGCACTTGCGCGCATCGAGCGCGCGCAGCGCGTCGAGCGCGCTGTTGAGCTGATCCTGTTCGCGCGGCTCGCTGGGCTGGTCCTCGGCCGAGGACAGGGTCACGTGGATCTGGCCGCCGCCGCGCTTCTCGCTGCCTCGCGCGCGGGCCATGTCGATGAGCATGTTGCGCATCGCTGCAACGACGACGCCGAAGAAGTGCCGCCGGTCGCGCCAGTCGATGTCCTTGCCGAGCAGGCGCAGGAACAGTTCGTTGGCCAGTTCGGTCGGCGCGAGGGTCACGTTGCCGTCGAACTGGCGCAGGTGTTTGCCGGCGATCGCGCGGACCTGGGCGTAGACGAGCTCGGTCAGTTCCTCGGCCGCGCCGGCATTGCCCTGGTTCCAGGCGATCAGCAGACGGGTGACTTCATGGTCGGCGGCAGCCGGCGATGCGGGTTCGGACACGAGCGAGCCTCCTGCGATGTTGCGGAAATCGCGGCGATGACAGCATCGCCGCCGCGATCCCGTCCTCGGCAGGCACGTCGGCGCCGCACCTTGCGGCCCGATCCGTTCCATCTGCGAGGAAAAGCATCGTGAAGCATACGAAGACAACGCACGGTTTGCACCGGTATCGATCGGCACTGGCTGCCGCCGCCCTCTGCCTGGCCGCCGCGCCGGTCATGGCCCAACAGTGGGTGCCCGGAACACTGGACCAGACGTTCGGCAGCGTCGGCAAGCTCACGACCGACTTCTTCGGCGCCCCCGACGAGATCAATGCAGTCGCCGCGATGTGGGACGGGCGCTTCGTCGCGGCCGGCACCGTCACGGGCCGCAACCTCACGGGCACCGGCAGCTCGCCGAATCTCGCGGTCGCGCGCTATCTGCCCAACGGCACGCTGGATCCGACCTTCGGCACGAATGGTCTCGCGATGTTTGATCGTTCCGGCAACGTCGACGAGGGGTTTGCGGTCAAGGTGTTGCCGGATCGCAGCGTGCTCGTGGCCGGTTCCCAGGCGCCGACCGCATATCAGGACTTCGCGCTCGTCAAGCTGCGTCCGGACGGCAGCCTCGACACGAGTTTCGGCGCTGCCGGCGTCGGCGGCCGTACCGGTTCGGTGCTGCTCGACGTGGGCGGCCCCAGCCAGCACGACGAAGGCCGTCTGCTCGCGGTGCAGAGCAACGGCAAGATCATCGTCGCCGGCCACACCACGGTTCCGGTCGGCGGCTTCCGCTACCGCCGCACCACGGTCGCGCGCTTCAGCGCCGACGGCGTGCTCGACACGAGCTTCGGCGGCAACAACACCGGCTACGTCGTGCTCGACGGCGCGTATCCGGCCGATGCGCAGACCGGCGACTACGTGACCGCGATCGCGACGAACCAGCGCGGCGACCTGCCGGCCAACGACAGCATCACCCTGGCCGGCTACACCGCCAACCGCAACAACGCCTATGTCGTGCGCCTGACCCGCGACGGCGTGTTGGACACGACCTTCAATGGCACCGGTCGCGTGAACCTCGTAGCCGGCACCAGCAGCGGCGTGCAGACCGGTCTGTCGGATCTGCGTGCCGCGCGCATCGACGATGCGGGACGCCTCGTTCTCGTCGGCACCAGCAACGACCGCGGCTTCACCTTTCTGCGTCTGCTCGCCAACGGCAGCCTGGACACGACCTTCGGCATGAACGGCCGCACACTGGTCAAGCTCAGCACCGTGTCGCAGTACGACGAGCCGCGCGCGCTCGCGCTGCAGGGCAACGGCAAGATCGTCGCCTCGGGTTACGCCACGACGACGCCGTCCGGCGCGCCGCAGCCGGACTTCTTCATCGTGCGCCTCAGTGCCGACGGCCTGCCCGACCAGGGCTTCGGCGACGGCCAGGGCCGCATGACGGTGGGCGTGTCCGCCGGCACCGAGCAATCCCGCTCGCTGGCGGTCGAGCCTTCGGGCAAGCTGCTCGTCGCCGGCCTGGCGCTGAATGCCAGTGGCCCGCACGACGACTTCGCCGTGCTGCGCGCCTACGGCGATCCGGACCGCATCTTCGCCGACGGTCTGGAACAGCCTCTGTTCTGATTCGCGCATGGCCGCGGAATCCGCGGCCGGTTTTTTGTGGCCTAACCAGCGCGATGCGATCCTGCCGCGATGCGATTGCCCGAGACGTACATCGGGCGCTGCGAGGCAACGCCTCGCTATCGTCGGCCGTCGCGATGCGCGATAGTCGGCCGCCTCGTCGCTGCCCGCGGATGTCGTCCATGCCTGGCGCCCGTCTATCGCTGTCGTCGTTGCTGCTGGGTTTCGCAGCGGCGCCGTTGCCGGCCGCCGCCGACTGCGCGTCGGCGACGGCGGCGGCCGCGGCACTGACGGCGCCGCAGGCGATCGTGAAGCAGGCGCTGGGCGGCGAGGCCGAGCCCGAGCTCACGCCGGCC
>NZ_JANFVR010000287.1 GCF_024609805.1 Tahibacter caeni
GACGCTCTTCCGATCTACCCCGCCGGCCGATCCGGTCGCCGTGCCGCCCAAAGGCGGCGCGCTCGCGCCGGGCGCGAACACGACGGCTCCCGCGACCGCCAATCCGGCCGCGCCGACCCTGTCCAGCGGCGGGGTGACCTGGCGCTGGCCGGCGGCCGGCAAGGTCGTCGGCACCTTCGTCGCCGGCGACCAGACGCGCCAGGGCGTCGACATCGCCGGCAGCGCCGGCGCCAACGTCTCGGCCGCCGCCGACGGCACCGTCGTCTACAGCGGCAACGGCCTGCTCGGCTACGGCGAGCTCGTCATCGTCAAGCACTCGACCTCGTTCCTGTCGGCCTACGGCCACAACCGCAAGCGCCTCGTGAAGGAAGGCGACGCGGTCAAGGCCGGCCAGGTCATCGCCGAGATGGGCGGTTCCAATCGGGAAATGTTGCATTTTGAAATACGCCGCAACGGCAAGCCGGTCAATCCGCTGGAGTATCTGCCGGCGCGGTAAGCGGCAAGACCCGGCGAGCGCCGTCGCGGCGGCGGTCCGGTCCCGTCGGCACGGTGCGGCGGGGGCGGTCCGCGCTCTGCCTCGCCGGGGAGCTTCCGGCCCGGCATCGGCTACGATCCCCGCGACCAGACCGCCCTTCGCCCGGAGTATGCTGGCGCAATGAGCTCGACCGAGCGCGAATCCCCTTCGCTGGATGCCGACGACATGCTGGCGCTGCTCGATGCGATCGAGCCGCCGCAGGGCGACGAAGCGCGCAATTCGACCAGCGCCTACTTGAACGAGATCGGCCTGATTCCGCTGCTCGACGCGGCTGGCGAGCGCAGCCTGGCCGAGCGCGTCGTCGCCGGCGACGCCGAGGCGCGGCGGCAGATGATCGAAGCCAATCTGCGTCTCGTCGTCGCGGTCGCGCGCAACTACGTCGGCCGCGGTGTGCCGCTGCTGGACCTCATCGAGGAAGGCAATCTCGGCCTGATCCGTGCGGTCGAGAAATTCGAGCCGGCGCGCGGCCTGCGGTTCTCGACTTACGCGACCTGGTGGATACGCGAGTCGGTGCAGCGCGCGCTGATGCAGCAGGGCCGCACGGTGCGCGTGCCGGTGCACGTGCTGCGCGAACTCGCCCAGGCCTTGCGCGCGCGCCGCGAGCTGCTGCTCGCGCTGAGCCGTCAGCCGACTCAGGACGAGCTCGCGACCGCGCTGAACCGGCCTGTGGCCGAGGTCGCCGCGCTGTTCTGCGTGACCGAAGAGATCCGCTCGCTCGACGCGCCGATGTCCGACGCCGACGACCGCGCGCTGGTCGAGCAGCTCGCCGCCGAAACCGGCGCCGGCAACGGCAGCCGCGAATTCGTCGAGCTCGCCGACCTGCGGCTGCCGGACTGGCTCGCCAAGCTGACCCCGCGCCAGCGTCTCGTCGTCGAGCGGCGCTACGGCCTGTCCGGCCATGCCGTGCAGACATTGGCCGAGATCGCCGACGAGCTCGGCCTGACGCGCGAGCGCGTGCGTCAGATCCAGGTCGAGGCCCTGAACCGGCTGCGCCGGCTCGGCGAGGCGGAGGGGCTCGGGACGCGCCGTTGAGTCGGCACGGCGACGGGAATCCGGCGGCGGAGCGCGATCACGCGTTGCGCGGCGCCGCGCTCCCGATCGCAGGAGCCCCGACCGGTCGGTTTACAGAAGTTTGCAGCGCGCGCGAGTGACGCGGCGAGCCGAACCGGGGGCGAGCTGCGCGGGCTCGATGAAGCGGCGTGGCGGTGGCTCAGGCCACCGGCAGGATGAACGCGGCGACGACGCGCCGGCCTTCGCTCGCGAGCACGTTGAATGTCCGCGCCGCCGCGGCGTTGTCCATGACCTCGAGGCCGATGCCGCGCTGGAGGAAGGCGGCCAGCACGTGCTGGGCCGGGAACACCAGGCGCTGGCCGCTGCCGAGGATCACGACGGCCGGGGCGAGTTCGAGTATGGGCGTGATCGCGGCCTCGTCGAGTTCGGCGACCGCGGCGACCGGCCACTCCTCGATCGCCCGGTCGGGCGCGAGCACGAAGCTGCGTGCGAGCGCGCGGTCGACGACGGTGATCGCGCCGATGTCGACCTTGCGGATGAACAGGTATTCGCCGGGCCGGTTCAGCGACAGCTGCATGGCGGACTCAGCGGGGCAGGGCGATGACCGGCTTTTCCGCGTTGCGCCGGTAGTAGACGGCCGTGCGGCCGATGGTCTGCACGGTCTCGGCGCCGGTGGCCTCGGCCAGCCTGGCGGCCTGGGTCGCGAAATCCTCGCGGTCTTCGGCCGGGATGCGAACCTTGACCAGCTCGTGGTGGTCCAGGGCCAGGCCGAACTCCTGGATCAGCGCCTCGGTGACGCCCTTGGCGCCGACCAGGATGACGGGTTTCAGATCGTGGGCGAGGCCGCGCAGATAGCGGCGCTGGCTGTTGCTCAGAGGCATGGGGTTCCGGGCATGGGGGCGGTGCTGCACCGCGGGCAAGGCGTACAGGGTATCATGCGCGGCCGCAGCCCCTGCGGCCCGCGCCGGCCGCCCACGCCCATGTCACGCAGCAAGAGCAGCCAGCGCTGGCTGCAGGAACATTTCAAGGATCCCTACGTCAAGAAGGCCCAGGCCGAGGGCTATCGTTCGCGCGCGGTGTTCAAGCTCGACGAGCTGCTCGAACGCGACGAACTGCTCAAGCCCGGCATGACCGTCGTCGATCTCGGTGCCGCGCCGGGCGGGTGGTCGCAGCTCGTCAACGAAAGGCTCAAGGGTCGCGGCCGAATCGTCGCGCTCGACATCCTGCCGATGCAGGGCATCTCCGGCGTCGATTTCATCTGCGGCGACTTCCGCGAGGAGTCCGTGCTGGCCGAACTCGAGGCGCGACTGGCCGGCGCCCAGGTGGATCTTGTGCTGTCGGACATGGCCCCCAATATGAGCGGCGTGGATCTCGTCGATCAGGCGCGTGCGATGCATCTGTCTGAACTGGCACTGGATTTTGCCAGCCGCTGGCTCAAGCCCGGCGGCGATTTCCTGATCAAGCTGTTCCAGGGCGTCGGTTTCGACGACTACGTCAGAAACTTGCGGACGGCCTTTACGCGCGTCAGCATCCGTAAACCAAAGGCTTCGCGGGCGCGATCCAACGAAGTCTATGCGCTGGCCCGGGGCCGGCGCGCGTAAGGAGTGTTTTGATGAACGACATGGCCAAGAACCTGCTGCTCTGGCTCATCATCGCCGTGGTGCTGCTGACGGTGTTCCAGAGCTTCAACCCGCGCGGATCGGGCACGCAGGATCTCGCCTATTCCGATTTCATGGACAAGGTCGAGCACAACGCCGTGGCCGAAGTGCTCGTGCGCAACGACAACCGCACGATCGAGGCCAAACTCAAGGACGGCAGCTCGGTGCGCACGACGTTCCTGCCGACCGACGAGAACATCGCCGAGCTGCAGAAGAAAGTCGACAAGATGCGCGTGGAGCCCAGCGACAACGGCATCTCGCTGCTCGGCATCCTCGTCAACTGGGCGCCGTTCCTGATCTTCATCGGCTTCCTGATCTACGTCATGCGCCAGATGCAGTCCGGCGGCGGCGGCCGCGGCGCGATGAGCTTCGGCCGTTCGCGCGCGCGCCTGCAGGGCGAGGACCAGGTCAAGGTCACCTTCGCTGACGTGGCCGGCTGCGACGAGGCCAAGGACGACGTCAAGGAGCTCGTCGACTTCCTGCGCGATCCGGGCAAGTTCCAGAAGCTCGGCGGCAAGATTCCGCGCGGCGTGCTGATGGTCGGCTCGCCGGGCACCGGCAAGACCCTGCTCGCCAAGGCCATCGCCGGCGAGGCCAAGGTGCCGTTCTTCACGATTTCCGGTTCCGACTTCGTCGAGATGTTCGTCGGCGTCGGCGCCGCGCGCGTGCGCGACATGTTCGAGCAGGCCAAGAAGCACGCGCCCTGCATCATCTTCATCGACGAGATCGACGCGGTCGGCCGCCATCGCGGCGCCGGCCTCGGCGGCGGCCACGACGAGCGCGAGCAGACCCTGAACCAGCTGCTCGTTGAAATGGACGGCTTCGAAGGCAACGAAGGCATCATCGTCATCGCGGCGACGAACCGTCCCGACGTGCTCGATCCGGCGCTGCTGCGTCCGGGCCGCTTCGACCGCCAGGTCGTCGTGCCGCTGCCCGACGTGCGCGGCCGTGAGCAGATCCTCAAGGTGCACATGCGCAAGGTGCCCGTGTCGACCGAGGTCGATCCGATGGTCATCGCGCGCGGCACACCGGGCTTCTCTGGCGCGGACCTGGCGAACCTCGTCAACGAGGCTGCGCTGTTCGCCGCGCGCGAGAACTCGCGCGAGGTCGGCATGAGCCACTTCGAGCGCGCCAAGGACAAGATCATGATGGGCGCCGAGCGTCGCTCGATGGCCATGAGCGAGGACGAGAAGCGCAACACGGCCTATCACGAGGCCGGCCATGCGATCGTCGGCCGCCTGATGCCCGAGCACGATCCGGTGCACAAGGTCACGATCATTCCGCGCGGCCGCGCGCTCGGCGTGACGATGTTCCTGCCCGAGGGCGACCGCTACAGCTACAACCGCACCTACATCCACAGCAACCTGTGCTCGCTGTACGGCGGCCGCGTCGCCGAGGAGCTGATCTTCGGCGCGGACAAGGTCACTACGGGTGCGTCCAACGACATCAAGCGCGCGACCGAGATGGCGCGCAACATGGTCACGAAGTGGGGCCTGTCCGACGAGCTCGGTCCCATCGCCTACGGCGAGCAGGAGGACGAGGTGTTCCTCGGCCGCTCGGTCACGCAGCACAAGAACGTCTCCGACGAGACCGCGCGCAAGATCGACGAAGTCGTGCGCTCGATACTCGACAAGGCCTATGCGCAGGCGACACAGATCCTGACCGACAACCGCGACAAGCTCGACGTCATGGCCAAGGCGCTGCTGCAGTACGAAACCATCGACGCGGCGCAGATCGACGCGATCATGGAGGGCCGCGAGCCGCCGCCGCCGAAGGACTGGACCGATCCGCGGCGCAAGTCCGGCGGCGACGCCAGCGGCACGCCGGACACCAAGCCCGCGGGTCTCGGCACGCCGGCACAGCAGCACTGACGAAAACGCAGGTCACTGCGCGCCGCCCGGGAGCGATCCCGGGCGGCGCGTGCGTTTTCGAGGCCGACATTCTTCCGGCTCGCCGGCGAACCCGCCGAGTCGTGCGCCGTGTCCTCCCCGGGATGGACGTGACGCGCACGCGGCGGGACGTGAAGCCGCCGTTCGATGCCGATTCCCCTATCGGTTCCGCCGTGGCCGCTGCAGGCGCGGCGTGCGATGTCGAAACCGCCGGCGGCTGCCGGGCCCGGTAGCGTGATCTCGCGCCTCCGTCGGCCGCCCGTCGCCGCCGGCAATCGCCGCGACTGCGGCCGTGTGGACGCGTTGCGCCAATCCGCGCCCCGTCGCGTCTATGATGCGCGGCCACGGCGCCTCGGCGCTTCCGTCCGCTCACGGCCCGGTTTCCCTGCCATGTTCGATCCCTTCGTTCCGACTCTCGACTGCGCCGGCCGACCGCTCGCGCTGGACCGCCCGCGTATCGCCGGCATCGTCAACGTCACGCCGGATTCGTTTTCCGACGGCGGCGAATTCCTCGACGCCGAACGCGCGATCGCGCACGGCCTGGCTCTCGTCGAGCAGGGCGCCGACCTGCTCGACGTCGGCGGCGAGTCGACACGGCCCGGCGCGGACGAAGTCCCGGCCGACGAAGAGATCGCGCGCGTCGTGCCGGTCATCGCGGCGCTCGCCGCGCGCACGTCGGTGCCGATCTCGATCGACACGTCCAAGCCCGCCGTCATGCGTGCGGCCGTCGCAGCCGGCGCCGGTCTGATCAACGACGTCTACGCGCTGCGCCGCGATGGCGCGCTCGCGGCCGCAGCCGAGCTGCAGGTGCCGGTCTGCCTCATGCACATGCAGGGAGAACCGCGCGGCATGCAGCAGGACCCGCGGTACGACGACGTGGTCGGCGAGATCAAGCGTTTCCTGACCGACCGCGTATTCAGCGCCGAGCTGGCCGGCATTCCGCGTGCGCGGCTGCTGATCGATCCGGGCTTCGGCTTCGGCAAGACCATCGAGCACAACCTGACCTTGCTGCGCGAGCTGCGCCAGTTCGCCGACCTCGGCACGCCGCTGCTGGTCGGCCTGTCGCGCAAGTCCTTCCTCGGCCAGCTCTGCGGCCGCGCCGCGCCGGCCGAGCGCGTGCACGCCTCGGTCGCCGCGGCGATGATCGCCGCGCG
>NZ_JANFVR010000288.1 GCF_024609805.1 Tahibacter caeni
CGGGTGCGGGCGGCGGCGGCGGCGGCGGCGGCGGCATCATCAAGCTCGTATCCGCGGGCACGATCAACGCGCCCGGCAGCCAGCTGCTCGTGAGCGGCGGCGCCGCCGGCACGGATGCCACCTCGACCAGCACCAACCAGCCCGGCAGCGGGGGCGGCGCCTGCGGCGGCAACGGCGGCAACGGCGGCTTCGGCAATCCGGTCGCGGGCCAGGCGGTCACGCCCGCGACGGCCGGAGCGGCCGGCTACACCTTCAGCCTGATCACGCCGGCACCGGAGAACGTGCTGCTCTGAGGACGCCCGTCCGGCATCCCGCGGCACGGCCTTCGGGCCGTGCCGGGGATTCGGGACACCCACTTTCCCGGCGGCCAGGTACTTCAGCCCACTTCGGGACACCGTTTCCTGGACCCGCCCGCTCCTCGCGGACGGCCCGGAACGTCCTCCGGATCGATTGCCGGTCATCCCGGCGCAGACCGGGATGACCGGCAATACGTCTGATCCCTGCCGTTCGCAAAACCGAAAGACGCGCGGACGCTGGTCGTCGGCGGCCTGGCCGGCCGGAACGATGCCGGCGGTCGCATCAGCACGGTTGACGGGGCTGTAGTCCACGCAGCACGGCTACGCCATCGACGTCGTGCCCGGCTCGGTCACGATCCAGCCTGCGCCGCTGACGATCACGCCGCCGGCCGGGCAGCACAAGGCGTACGGCATGGACGATCCGCCACCGGGCCTCTGCTACGACGGCAGCGGCGTGATCGGCGCCGACGACGCCGGCCTCGCCCGCAATCTCGGTGCGTGACGACGCGCAACGCGGCGTCATTCCGACGCGCGTCGACGCGACCGGCCCCTACCCTTATGAAACCGCGAGCGCGACCGTCGACGGCGGGCTCGTGATCTTCCGCAGCGGCTTCGGCGGATGAATCCCGCGCGACGGTGCGCGCCTCGCGCGGCAGCGATCCGGAACATCGCCCGACGGCCGGTCCACAGGCGTGTCGCCCTACCCGCCGCGCACGATCGCCTCGATCAGCAGCTCGGCGCGCGTGGCGGATTCGACAGCCACGTTCGCTCCGCCGGTGTCCTGGCCGATCACGACGATGCGCTGCCGCGCCACACCGCCCTGGATGAGCACGCGCGCGAGGGCCAGCGCGCGCCGGTCCGAGGGTTGCGGCGTTTCGCCGTCGCGCACGAGGACGGAGACGAAGGTCGTGCGGTATTCGACGAGGACGCGCGCCAGCGCTCCCAGGAGCTGCTGGCCCTTGGCGTCGATCTGGTCCGCGCCATGCGCAAAGCCGAGCTGGCCCGCCAGGTCGATCACGACGCGATCGGCCTGGCGCGTGATATGCGCCGACTTGCCGATCTCCTGGCGCAGGCGTCCGTGCAATACGTCCAGCGTGTAGCCGACGTCGTCCGGCGCGAGCGTGTTGGCCGTGTTCTTCGCCAGCGCCTGCTTCAGGCGCGTCTTCTCCTGTTCGTAGCCGGCCGGCGGCACTACCTTGACCTCCGGCGGCGCGGACGCCTTCGCGACCCGCGGTTTGCCGGTCGCCGGCGCGGTGGCCACCTGCGCCGGCGCGATCGGCGCGGCGACCTGCGGCTTGGGTGCAGTCGCCGCCGCCGGCGCGGCGGGACGCGGCGCGTGCGTCGCGCAGGCGCCCGACGCGAGCGCGACGATCAGCAGCCCGCACCGGTACGGGTTCATGCAGAGACGATGCCCTTCACGCAGCGGTGCGCGTGCGGCGGCGACGCAGGAATTCAACGTAATCCCCCAGGTCCAGCGGTTTGCTGTAGTAGTAGCCTTGCCCGAATGCTACGCCATGTTCCTGCAGCCAGCGTTCCTGTTCCGGCGTTTCGACCCCTTCGGCGACAGTCGCAAGGCCGAGCGACCGGGCCATCTCGATGACGTGCACGATCACCTGGCTGGTCGCCGCCTCCGTGCCGATCGCGTCGACGAAGGACTTGTCGATCTTGAGTACATCCAGCTCGAATGTCTGCAGATAGGACAGGCTCGAGTAGCCCGTACCGAAGTCATCCACGGCGACCTGGTGGCCGCGGCGGCGAAACTCGCGGATCAGCGCCCGCGAGGTGTTGCTGTTGACCAGGGCGCGCTCGGTGATCTCGAGCTTGACCGCCCCCGGCGGCAGGCCGGCGGCCGCGAGGCTGGACGCCAAGATCGTACCGACGCGTTCGTCATGCAAGTCGGCGGGAGCAAGATTGAGATTGACGGCGACGTCGGGAAATTCGCGGCGCAGCTGCGTGAGGTCGCGTACGGCAATGCGCATCACGGCGAGCGTCACGTCCTGAATGAAGCCGGCTTCTTCGGCGAGCGCGATGAAGACATCGGGGCGCATGACCTCCCCGTCGTCGCGCGTCCAGCGCGCCAGCACTTCGGCACCGACGCAGTGCCCGGTGGTCAGTTCCACGACCGGCTGGTACTGCACACGGATGCGCTCGCCTGCCACGGCCCGGCGCAGCTCCGTCGCCAGGCTGAGCTGATGCTGCAAATAGCGCAGGATGAACAGGATCCACAACGCGACCAGGACCAGCCCGAACGCTGCGCCGGCGATGAGCGTGGACGCATGCCGGCTCCACACGCTGTCGAGCGGCTCGACCGCAACCACGTCGATCGGCAGCAGGTCGTTGCGCGAAAAACGCGACACCACGACGCCGTTGCTGCGATCCACGGTGACGCCGGCGCTCACCGCGTCGGGCACGGGCAGTTCCGCATCCCAGGGCGAGGCCGACAGGCGCAGCTTCTCCACCCACAGGCCGGCGCGGCGCTGCTGCAGGGGCCCCAGGTCGAGCAGCAGGCGCGGATCGATCGCCACGTCGTGGTCGCCGTAGCGCATGAGGAACAATTGCACGCCGCCCACTTCGGTACTTTTGTTCGGCCACCAGGCGATGACGCCGGTGTCGTAGATGCGGTCGGCACGCGCGGGCTTGAGCCCTTCCGGCGGCAGGAAGCCGACGCCGCAGCGACGCTCGCTCGCCTGCCAGTAGCCGATGGCGCGGATGTAGGGGCGCGAGATGGCGGCCTGCTGCAGGGCGCGCAGGTGATCGGCGGAGCAGCGCGGGGTGTCCGACCGGTCGAAGCCCGCCAGCAGGTCGCGCGTGTCGACGAAGATGGCTTCGGCACGCTGGCCGAGCGACGCGGCGAGACTGCCGGCATAGGTCGTCTCGGTCGCCACTGATTCGCGCCAGACCACCCAGCCGATCGTCGCGAACAGCAGCCCTCCGCCGACCAGGGCGGCGGCGGCGGAACCGAAGAGCACCTTGTCACGGCGGCGCATAGGGCGTCGAGGATATCAGAAGGTATCGACGTCGAAATTGGACTTTTGGCGGTCGCCGGCCTTCGCGCGTCGCTACGGCAACAGACCTGGCGGCGCCGCGTGATCGATCCCGGACCGCCGGCGAGCGCAGAGCGAACTCCGATCGAGGTCGCCCCTCGCATGCCCGTCGCCCCCGGCGTCGCGACGAAGCAACCGGAATTCATCGCGCAATCTCAGCCCCGGTCGCGAAGCCGCAGACCTATCCCGCCCGCCTCGTAGATCCGTTCGCCGTCGACCCACAGGCTCGCATCGGCAACGGCGTGGTCGGAGGCGGCTTCGGTGACCTGCACGGTGACAACCACCTCTCCGTGATGCGGCAGCACCTGCCCGCGGTATTTCCACGTGTGCTCGCGCCCGAGCAGCGGCGCCACGGCGCCGGGCGACGCTCCGCGCGCAGCGCGCAGCCACTGCTCCAGCGTCTGAATCATCGCCTGCACGCCGAGCGAGCCGGGCTGCACGGGATCCTGGAAGAAGTGCGCCTTGAAGAACCACTCGCCGGCGTCGACGCGTTTGCGGGTGCGTATCGCCTCGGGCCAGACGCCGTCGACGCGGTCGATCATGCGCAGCATCGACGGTTCGTCGAGCACGCATCCGGCGTTCGGTTCGCGATGCAGCAGCGCCTCGTGCAGCGCGTTGCGCGGCAGGCCGGCTTGCGCCGCGAGCGCGGCGCGCGGGAAGAATCCGAACACCGTCTTCAGCGTGTAGACCTCGCGCGCGCCGACCGAGCAGCGCACGTCGAACGCGACGATGATCATGCCGCCCGACGCGGAGACCGACGTGAGCGCGGCTTCCGTGACGAGTGTCTCGCCGCCGTGCAGTTCGGAGTGCTGCGTGCCGCGGCCGTCGAGGTTGCGGAAGCGCAGCTCTTCCTCGCCGGACAGCGCGCAACCGGCCCAGCTCGACAACCACCCGCATGGTTGCAGCGCGGCTTCCTGCAGCACCGCGAACGGCACGACACCGGCGTCGTCGAGATACCAGGCATCGCGCGGCACGTCGTATTCGGCCACGACGCGCGCGCCGGAGCGCATCTCGCCCTGCGCGCCGTCGACGCGCACGATGCGGCTCATGCACAGATACGGCGGCGCCGGCAGGCGCGGCGCGCGCAGCGTGCCGTCGAAGCGCTCGTACAGGGCGCCGAACGCGCGCGACGGACGGCCGAGCGCCGACGCGAGCAGGCCCTCGCTGTCCGCATCGGGAAAGTCCGGCACGAGGCGCAGCGCGAGACGCCGCGCGTGAAACGCCTTCAGTCCGTCGACCGTGCACAGCAGGTCGGCCCAGATCGTCGGCACCGGTCCCGCGACGATCTCCTCGACGAACACTTCGGTCACCAGCAGCCGGGAGCTCGGGATCACCTGGCCGCGGCACTGCAGCTTGTAGGCGAGCTCGGGCACGGGTTCGAAGCGCGCACCGTCGTGTTCGAGGGTGTAGCCGCACGCGGCGAGATGGAATGCGAGCGCCTGCAGGCACCCTTCCAGCATCAATGTGCCGGGCATGCACGGGTCGTTCTTGAAATGCCCGTCGAAGAACCAGCGCGAGGGATCGATGTCGAGCTCGGCCTTGAGATAGCCGCGCCCCCAGGGACCGCCGCGCGGCACGCATTCGGTCACGCGGTCGAGCAGCAGCATGTCGCCGGACTGGACGCGCGGGCTGCGCGTGTGCGTGCGCGCGAGCTCGAAGCCGGCGCCGAAACATTCATGCGTATCGCCGTTCGCGAACGCCTCGAGCGCGGCGCGATCGAAACGCGTGCGCGCGCTCATCGCGCGCGGCGGATCCAGGCGCGGATTCGCGACGATCTCCTGACCCTCAGGCGTCCACAGGCAGCCCGCCGAGCCTGCGAGCTCGGCGTCGGTGAAGAATCCGGCCTGGCCGTTCCTGACCGTCAGTTGCTTCCGGCTGCCGTTCACGCAGTCGTAGTGGAAAAACATCAGACGCACCTCGCCTTGTGCGGCATGGCCGTCGAGATGGATATCGAACGTGATCGTCTCGCCTGCGCGCGGCAACTCGCCGTGATAGGTGAGCTCGCAGCCGAGCAGGCGGTAGACGCGCTCGCCGCGATTGAGTGCGTCGACGCCGAGCCAGGAGATCAGCATCAGGTCGGCCTGCCCCGCCTCCACCATCACGCCGCCCGGCATGCGGCCCTGGTGCAGGTACCAGGGCTCGGCGCCGACATCGGTTTGCGTCGTGATCGAGCCCTTGCCCATGCTCATCGGTCCGGCATGGAGCGCGGTCACGCGGTCGGCGAGCAGCAGCGGCGGACGCGGCATGCGGACCTGGCGCGCGAAGCCGTCCTGCGCAGCGAACGGCGGGCCGAAGATCTGCGAGATATCGCCGTCGGCGTGGACCAGGAGGTCTTCGCGCGTGAAGCGAACGGTGCGCTCGCCCTCCCCTGCGACGGCAGCTCCGCTGCGATGCTGCGCTTGCCCCTCGCCGGCAGAGCCGTCGGGTTCCCGCTGCTGCGGGAATGGCACTGCTGGAATCGCGAGCAGGCTCGTGTCTTGTCGTCCCGCGCGCAACAGCACGCCGGTCGCCTTGGCCTGCAGGGCGAGGAATTGCGCATGCGCGCTGGTTTGCGCTTCCGTGAATGCCTGTTGCGCGGCAGCCAGCCGAGCAAGTTCGGCGCGGATGCCTTCCAATGCGGGATGCGCCGCGCGCAAGAGCGGCGCTGCGGCGCGCGGCAACGCGGCAACGGACGGCAGGCCGGCCGCGGACTCGCCTATCCTGCGCTCGACGACCGCGCTTTCCACACGTTTACTTTCGAACAATGCACTTCCCAGTATCGCCGGCAGCCGCGGCGCCGGCGCCATCGTCTGCGGCGCCTCCTCGCGCGGCGGCAGGCGCACCGGCGGCGGATGTGCGCCGAAGCGCCGCGGACGCCTGGCCTCGACGCGCGGTACGGGCGCGAGC
>NZ_JANFVR010000289.1 GCF_024609805.1 Tahibacter caeni
CATTCCTGCCGCCTCGACGAAGTCGTCGGCGCCCTGCAGGAAATCGCCCGGCGCTTCGCGCCGCGGCCGATGGCCGTGGCCGGCTTCTCCCTCGGCGGCAATTTCGCGCTGCGCGTCGCGCCGGGCGCGCAGGTTCCGGTCACGGCCGGCATCGGGCTCGCCGACGCCGCGGAAGTGGCGAACCTCGTCGTCGGCCTCGGCGACGGGCGGCCGCTGCTGCTGTCGGACGTGGCCGACGTCCGCGCCGGCGCCGACTTGCCGCGGCAGTATGTCTGGCACGCGCAGGCCGGCGCTGCGCCGGGCAGCCTCGCGCTCGCACCGGCGGTGACGATCGCCGTCGCCAAGCAGCCCGGCGCGAACGCGACCGACATCACGCGGGCCATCCTCTCGCGCCTCGACGCGCTGCGGGCCACGCACCTGCCCGACAGCGTCCGCGTGACCACGACGCGCGACTACGGCCGCAGCGCCGACGACAAAGCCGCCACCCTGATCCGCAAGCTCGTGTTCGCGACCCTGTCGGTCGTGCTGCTGGTCCTGTTCGCACTGGGCTGGCGCGAAGCGCTCGTCGTCGGCAGCGCCGTCGTGCTGACGCTCGCGCTGACCCTGTTCGCGAGCTGGGCGCTGGGCTTCACGATCAACCGGGTGTCGCTGTTCGCGCTGATCTTCTCCATCGGCATCCTCGTCGACGACGCGATCGTCGTCGTCGAGAACATCCACCGGCATCGGCAGCTCGGCGCCAAGTCGTTGCGCGAGGCGATTCCGCTGGCCGTCGACGAGGTCGGCGCGCCGACCATACTCGCGACGTTCACGGTCATCGCGGCGCTGCTGCCGATGGCCTTCGTGTCGGGGCTGATGGGGCCCTACATGCGGCCGATCCCGATCAACGCGTCGGCGGGCATGCTGATCTCGCTGCTGATCGCGCTGACTGTGACGCCGTGGCTCGCCGCACGGCTGCTGTCACGCCACGGCGCCGACGGCGCGCACGGTTCCGCCGGCGGCGGCCGGCTGACGCGCGTGTTCCGCCGCGTGCTGGCGCCGTTCCTCGATCCGGCGCGCGGCGGCCGCCACCGCCTGCTGCTGTTCGGCGGCATGGCCGCGGCCGTGCTGTTCGCGGCGCTGCTGGCCGTGTTCGAGCTCGTCGTGCTCAAGATGCTGCCGTTCGACAACAAGTCGGAATTCCAGGTCGTGGCCGACCTGCCCGAAGGCACGCCGCTGGAGCGGACCAACGCGCTGCTGATCGAGCTCGCGCAAGCGCTCGTCGACGTGCCGGAAGTGACCCACGTACAAGGTTACGCCGGCACTGCCGCGCCGGTGAACTTCAACGGTCTCGTGCGCCAGTACTACCTGCGCAGCGGCGCGAACGTCGGCGACCTGCAGGTCAATCTCGTCGACAAGCACGACCGCTCGCGCAAGAGCCATGACATCGCGCGGGCCGTGCGGCCGCGGCTGGCCGACATCGGCCGCCGCTACGGCGCGTCGATCAAGGTCACCGAAGTGCCGCCGGGCCCGCCGGTCATGGCGCCGCTCGTCGCCGAGATCTACGGTCCGGACGCGGCCCGCGCGCAGCAGATCGCACGCGCCGTTCAAACCGCGTTCGCCGCGACACCGGGTCTCGTCGACATCGACACGAGCCTCGAATCCGATGCGCCGCGCGAGCTCGTCGCGGTCGACCGCGAACGCGCCGCGCGGCTGGGCATCAGCCAGCAGCAGGTCGCCGAGGCGCTCGCGCTGGCGGTTTCCGGCAGCGACGCGAGCTATCTGCGCGACGGCGCGTCCAAGTATCCGGTGCCGATCCGGTTGCGCCTGCCGGCCGGCGAGCAGGCCGACCTCGCACATCTGCTCGCGATCCGCGTGCGCGCCGCCGACGGCCGGCTCGTGCCGCTGTCGGAACTCGTACGCGTGCAGACGCAGGCCTGGGAGCAGACGCGCTACCACAAGGATCTCGCGGCCGTCGTTTACGTGACCGCGGACGAGGCCGGCGCGCTGGACTCGCCGCTGTACGGCATGTTCGGCGTCGTCTCGCAGTTGCGCTCAGGTCCCGTCGCCGGCGAGACGCTCGCGCAGCACTTCTTCTCGGTGCCGGCCGACGCGGCGCGGTTCGCCGTCAAATGGGACGGCGAATGGCAGATCACCTACGAGACCTTCCGCGACATGGGCCTGGCCTATTCCGCGGGCCTCGTGCTGATCTACCTGCTCGTGGTCGCGCAGTTCCGCAGCTACGTCGTGCCGCTGATCATCATGGCGCCGATTCCGCTGACCGCGATCGGCGTGCTGCCGGGCCACGCGCTGCTCGGCGCGCAATTCACCGCCACGTCGATGATCGGCATGATCGCGCTGGCCGGCATCATCGTGCGCAATTCCATCCTGCTCGTGGACTTCGTCAATCAGGCGCTGGCCGAAGGCCGCGCTCTGGCCGATGCGGTCGTCGACGCCTGCGCCGTGCGCGCGCAGCCGATCGCGCTGACGGCCGTCGCGGCGATGGCCGGCGCGTTCTTCATCCTCGACGATCCCATCTTCAACGGTCTCGCGATCAGCCTGATCTTCGGCATCCTAGTCTCGACCGTGCTGACCCTGTTCGTGATCCCGCTGCTCTACTACGCGCTGTTGCGCGGCCGCGGACAGCGGCTGGCAGCCGCGCCGGATTCTTCACCGAGGAACGAACCATGACGACGGTACAGGAGCTCGTGGCGCAGGCGCGCGGACGCATACGCGAGATCAGCATCGAGGAAATGCTCGCGCTGCAGCGCGCCGGCGTGCCGGTCGTCGACGTGCGCGAACCCGACGAGTACTCCGCCGGCCACGTGCCGGGCGCGGTCGGCATTCCGCGCGGCGTGCTCGAGTTCGAAGTCGACGGACATCCGGCGGTGAACGGCCGTCGCGATCCGGCGCTGTCGCATCGCGATGCTCCGCTCGTGCTTGTCTGTCGCAGCGGCGGCCGCTCGGCGCTCGCGGCCGATGCGCTGCGCCGTCTCGGTTTCGCGCAGCCGCTGTCGCTGGCCGGCGGGCTCAATGCCTGGCTGGCCGAGGGCCGGCCGCTCGCCGCGGACGGACAGTCCTGACCGCCGCGGCGTGGCTCAGCGCACGGCGGCGAAGCGCAGGGCGTCGTCGTGCCAGCGCGGCGTCGCGCGGATGCGCGGCAGCACGTCCTCCACTTCATCGACCAGCGACCACATGTCGATGTGCTCGGGGTTCATGAAGCGCTCGGCCACGACGTTGCGCAGGAACGCCTGCAGCGGATCGTAGAAGCCGCGCGTGTTCAGCAGCACGATCGGATTGAAATACAGCGCGAGGCGCTTGAGCGTGATCGCCTCGAACAGCTCTTCCAGGGTGCCGCTGCCGCCGGGCATTGCGATGACGGCGTCGGAGCCGGTCAGCAGGCGATGCTTGCGCTCGCGCATGTCCTCGACGATCTCGAGATTGGCCACGCCCGGGTGCTGCCATTCCACCTCGATCATGAAGCGCGGGATGATGCCGACGACTTCCCCGCCTTCGGCCAACGCGCCGTCGGCGAGCGCGCCCATGAGGCCGCTGCCGCCGCCGCCGTAGACGACGGTGGCGCCGGCGCGCGCGAGCGTCGCGCCGAGGCGGCGAGCGGTGTCGCGGTAGACGGGATCGACGCGTTCGCTCGACGCGCAATAGACGCAGATACGCATGGCAGGGCCTCGCCGAAAGCGCCGCAGTGTACGCGGCCCGGCGCGCCGCCGGTAATGGCGGATCGTGCGGGCGGCCCGGCGGCGCGCCGCCGGGACCGGCCGTTCGATCACGGGGCGCCATCGCTCAGCTGCCGCCCCCGAAGCTGTTCGCGAAAATGCGGTCGCTGCAGTCGAACACCTGGGCCGGGTCGACGACGACATGGAACGCCGTGCCGGCCTGGAGCGGACTGTAGCTGTAGATCTGCCAGCGGCCGCTGCCGGTGCCGTAGTAGACGTCGAAATTGCGCGGCGCTGCGCTGCCGGTGCCGACGCGGCTGACGTTCGCGCGCGCGCAGCGGTTGCCGTTGAGCAGCGGATGGTCGAGCACGACGGTGTTGCCCGAGGCCGGCGCGTCGACGCGGAACGCGTTCGGGCTGGCTTCCTGGGCATAGATGTCGAACCCGGCGTCGGCCGGCATCGGCGCGCCGTCGAGATTGGCCACGCGCCAGACGCCGGCCGAAGGTCCGGTCGCGACGTAGTTGAGGCCGACCGGATGCGCGTTGTACACGCCGCTGCCGGCGCTCCAGTTCTGCGTCACGAGCACGATGCGGCCGGGCAGGTTGTTGACGGAACTGTCATCGAGCGTCGTCGTCGCGCCGCTGCTGTTGGCCGCGCTGCTGACGTGGCGGAACGCGCCGCCGCCGTCGCCCGGCGCGAACACGTTATAGGCGGCGCCGGCCGGCACCGGGGTCGTCGCGTCCTCGCTGAACAGGCGCCATTTGCCGCCGAAATAGTAGATGCCGAGCGGCGTGTCGTTCGCGACGCCATTGCTGACGGCGTTCCAGTTCGGCGTCGCGATCGGATCGGCGTCGGCCCGGCCGTCGAGCACGGCGTCGTCGATGCGCGTGATGTAGCTGCTCGTATTCGCGGCGCTGGCCTGGTGCAGCAGGCTGCGGTCGCCGTATTCGTAGGCGCCGATGTCGGCGGTCGCGCCGCCGGCGCCCTTGAAGCGGCGCAGGCCGTCGGCGTCGTTCGTCGGCAGTGCGTTGAAGATAAGGCCGAGCGCCAGGGTCGCGTTGTCGGCCGCGTCGACGGCCGGCGAGGTCGCGCGCAGCCGGGGCGCGTCGCGGTCGACGAGCCGCGCGTCGGCGGTGATCGTGTTCGCCCCGGGTGTCGCGATGTTGCTCGCGACGTTGAGCAGGTTGTAGTCGTTGCTCAGCGACGGCGTCAGCGCGGTGGTGAACACGAGGCCGCGCTCGCCGGCGATCAGGTTGTTCTTGACCAGACCGCTGATCGACGCGCCGGCGCCGCCGCCGGACCACTGCGTCGCACTGATGCCGTTGCTGCAGCGGCTCACGGTGTTGTTGATCGCCTGGGTACCGATGTGGCCGTTGTTCGCGACGAAGCCGATGCCGCTGCCGGTGGAGCCGCTGGCCGGCGTCGCGGCGCAGACGACGACGTTGCTGTAGACGCGCGCCTCGAAATCGCTGGCCGTGCTCGAGAACAGGCCCTCGGACACGAAGATGCCGCTGCGGAAGAAACCGCCGCGCACCGTGTTGCCGTGGAGCTTGATCGTGCCGCCGCCGCCGGCGTAGGCGTCGACGAAGATGCCGGCGCCGTCGCCGGCGGTCGCCGCGCCGCTGCGCACGGTGTTGTAGTAGACGTTCGCGTCGACCGTGCCGCCGGCATTCGCGATCTCGATGAGTCCGGCATTCAGGCTGCGCGGAATCGCCGTGATGCGGTTGTCGTAGAGCAACGCCTTCACGGTGTTGCCGCTGCGGCCCTCGACGCGAATGTAAGTCGGCGAGGACACCTGGTCGAGCACGAGTCCGGAGAAATCGAACGTGGCGGTGCCGGTGCCGTTGTAGGCGGCCCAGACGTAGCCGTCGGACAGGCTCAGCCCGCGCAGGGTCACGGCCTGGTTGCCGAGGATCGCGGCCGAACCGATGCTGATCCAGCGGCCGGAGGCCAGGCGCGGCTGCGATCCCGTCGCCGCGACGACGCTGAGGCTGCGGTTGTAGAGATTGAGGTTCTCGTCGATCGTGGCGCTCGTGGCAACGACGACGATGCCGTCGTCAGGCGTCGCGTCGATGCAGGCCTGCAGGGTCGTGTTGCACGGCGCGCCGCCGGGCCAGGTCGCGGCGACGGTGACGGCGGGCGCGGCGAGCGCCAGCGCGCCGAGGAACAGGCGAGCGAGGAACGGGAACATGGGCGACTCCAGTCAGGGGACGCCGGAGTAAGCGCAGTTCGACGGCGGCGCAGGACAGCCGTCGCGGTTCAGGGTCGCAGCGCGGCCTGCTCGGCGCGCAGCCGGCGCGGCAGATACGGCAGGCGCGCGAGGGTCGCCATGGCCGCGGTCCTTGCCGTGGCCGCTTCGACGGCCGGCAGGCAGCGCGCGAGCAGCAGCTGCGCGCTGGCTAGGTCGGGCAGCAGCGGCGGACCGCCCGTGGCGAGACTCGCCGTCGCGGACTGCAGCCCGCCGCGCGCGCCGGCACAGTCGCCGTTCGCGACGCGGATGCGCAGCCGCACGAGTTCGAGCCGCGCGCGGCGCGGATGCGCGGCCGGCAGGCTGTCGGCCAGCGCG
>NZ_JANFVR010000029.1 GCF_024609805.1 Tahibacter caeni
CGCGGCTGCGGCGCGCGCTCGAACACCGCGAGCCGGTGCCCCTGGCGCTGGAGCAGCCGCGCCGCCGCCTGCCCGGCCGTGCCGTAGCCGACGACCGCGATATCCAGGCTCCGGCGCACCGCTCCCCCCGCGCATCCTCTCGCGGCAAGCCTAGCAAGCGCCGCCGGCAACACGCGGCCGGCGACAAATCACCGCATCATTTGCCTTCGCGCTTCTCGCGGCGCGCCGCGCGCAGCGCCTTGTCGTCGACCGGCTGGATCGAGGCGATGTTGCACCGGTCGCGGCCCGCGACGACATGGTCGAACTTCGCGCTGACGCGGTGATTCGTCGAGCTCAGGCCGACGGCCTTGGCCCAGGGCAGATCGGTGCACGGCGGCAGCACCTTGATCAGCCAGGCCTTGTTGACCGCGGTCCAGACCACGACGGCCTCGGTGCCGAGCGCCTCGTAGCTCTGCAGCCGCCAGAACGGCATGTCGCCGACCGGTGCGCCGGCGAACTGCTCGTACTCGGCGAGGCGTTCGCGCTCGCTGTCGGTCATGGCCTGGGCCGGGGTCACGGCGGCCAGCGCGATCAGCGCGGCCACGGCGAACGAAGAAAGTGGCGACATCGGAAATCCTCCAGTAGCGGATCGTCTCCGAGATAGAGACGGTCCGAGCGGGCTCCAGGGTCGCAGCGAGCATCGTCGATGTCGACGAATGGATGATCCGACGCAGCGGACCGCCCGGCACCCACGTGGGCGCCGGGCGGTCCAGCTCAGCCGCGCACCGCGCCCACGGCTTCCTCGACCTGCCTGCGCTCGAAGTCGGACAGGTCGTCCGCGAGCTGCAACACGCGCGCGCGGACGGCGTCATCGGGCACGCGCCGCGCGACCTCGACCAGCACCTCACGGCGTTCGAAATCCGAGCCGATGCCGCTCGCCGCATCGAGCACCGCCAACGCGCCTTCCCGCGCCAATGCGCCCGCGCGCACCAGCGCGACCAGCGCCTCGCGGCGTTCGAAATCCGAGCCGATACGCTTTGCCGTCTGCGCGTAACGCCGGGCGATCGCGTTCGGGTCGCGGGCTTTCTGCGCCGTGTGGCTCAGCAGCTCGCGCAGCTCGTAGTCTGATCCGATCCCGCCGCCCGCCTCCATCGCCGCGAGCAGCGCCGCGTCGTCGCGTGCGACCGCCAGCAACGCCTCGAGACTGCGTCGGCGCTCGTAGTCGGATCCGATCTCCTCCGTCGCCGCCAGCCACGCGCCGCGCAGTTCGTCGTCACCGGTGACTTGGGCCGCCGTCTCCACCAGCAGCGTGGCGCGCTCGTGATCCGAATCGATCTCGGCGACAGCGGCGAGCACGTTGCGCCACTGCGGCTTGCCGAGCTGCTGGCTGGCCAACGCCGCCGTCAGCGCCAGGCGCTGCTCATGATCGGAATCGAGCGCGGCAATCAACTCCAGCGCGCGATCCAGCTCGGAGTCGGCGAGCTTGCGCGTCCGCAGCAGCTCGCCGAGATAGCGACCCTGGGCGTGGTCGGAACGGATCAGCCCGATCTCGGCCAGGACCGCGCCGTTGCCACCGCGCGCGACGAGCCGCGCCACGCGGCCTTCGACGTCGATCGCGGCCTCGCGCAACAGCTGCGGCACGATGCGCGCGATCCACGCGGTCCCTTCGGCATCAAGCGGCTGCTCCTTGCCGTCCTTCCAGTAACGGGTGGTCAGCGTAGCGCCGTCGCCACGGTATTCGACGCGGCGGGTTTCGGTCCCGACGGTCTCTTCCCATTCGACCTTGGCACCTGCGCCGAGCGAGGCAATGCCGTCGTCCTGATCGTTGAAGCGCACGTCGCCACGCGAGCGATAGGTCAGTTGCCGCCCGGTCCCGCCGATGTCGACGTCGAGATCACCGTTGTGACTGCGCACCGATGTGCAATGGCCGATGACGACCTTGCAGCCGCCAGCCGCCGGCCGGGCTGGCGCGGCAGGCACCGCCGGGACTGCGGGTTGTGCCGGCGGCACCGGCGGTGCGGGCACCGGCACGCGCTCGGCAGCATGGGAGACAGGTACGACGAAAGCGGGCACGGCCAGCACGGCCGCGACCACGGCCGCTATGGGCGCAAGACGGACGCGCCACGGCAGGGAAACGGAAGACATGGAAACTCCTTCGAGCAGGTGCTCGGCACGTTGCAGCAGCGGCGACCGCGCCGCGGCCATGGCCGCGGCGAACGCCGGATAGTCGGGATGAAGACGCCGTTCCAGGCAATGCGCGAGGCAGGCGGCGAGTGCGCGGCCGTCGCCGGTCGCCTGCGCCGCGGCCGCGTCGCAGCGCCACTCGGCCAGGAGGTCGAGCCGTTGCGCGGCGAGTGCAGCGAGCGGCAACGGACACAGCAGACCGCGCCAGAACGCGAGCACGCCGCGCCAGAGCGGATCGCGCCGCGCGAGATGCGCGACCTCGTGCGCGAGCAGCGCACGCCGCTGCGACGCCGGCAGGTCCAGCGCCCAGTCCGGCACGACGATCGTATTGCCCGCCGTCGCCAGCGGGCTCGCGAGCGCCGCATGACGGCGCAGCTGCGGCTGACGCGGCAGCGCGAAATGGGCGGCGAGCGCCGCGCCGTCCTGCTGCCAGTCGGCACAGTCCAATGGCGCGGATTCGCGCAGCAGCCGCTGCAGCGCGCGCGCCGAACCCGCAAGACGCAGCCAGGCCAGCGCGACCGCGAACCCCCAGACGCCGAGCAGCCAGGGCAAGGCGGTGCGCAGCCATGACACCGCGACGGCAATCGGCGCGTCGACGGCACGGTCTGCCGACGGCATCGAGACCGGCGACGCGTGACCGGCCTTATCGGCATCGATCGCCGACGGCAACGGCGATCTCGATACCACATCCGGTCGGGTCGACGTCGGGCGCGATGCGGCCGCTTCGCTCGTTGCCGGCTGCACAGCGTCCGTTGTCGCGCGGCGCGGCGCGGCGGAATCGCCGGCCGCCGATGCGAGGACCGTCGACGCAGCGTCCGTCGCCGCGGCATCGCGCACCGGCATCGCCGCGGTCCGCATGGCGTCGGCCACGGCCTGCTGCGCCGCGATCGGCAGCTTCGCTGCTGCACCGGACTCGTGCATCGCGATCGCCGTCGCCGCCTGCGGCAACGCTGCGGCGACGGTCACGCGGAATCCCGGCAACACTGCCGGCACGAGCGCGAGCTGCAGCACCGCGCTGACGAAACTGCCGACGACGGCGCTGCGCCAGAGGTACTCGCGCGCCGCGAAACTGCGCACGACGCCGCCGCGCTCGAGCGTCCAGGCCAGACCGAGAAACACACACGCGTGCAGCAGCAGGGTCGCCGCGACGACCAGACCGGTCTCAATCATGTTCGCGCCCTCCACGCGTCAGGCGCTTGCGCAACTTCTCCAGATCGCCCGGCGCGATCTCGGCCTCGTCGACGAGATGCGAGACCAGCGCGCGCGCGTCGCCGCCGAACAGGCTGCCGAGCAGCTCCGCGACCATCGAGCGGCGCACCTCCGGCTCGCTGACGAGCGCCCGGTAGTGGACCTGGCGCGCATCGCGCCGCAGCGCGACGACGCCGCGCTTCTCCAGCCGCATCAGCATCGTCGCCACCGTCGTATGCTTGATCCCGCGCGACTGCGCGAGCACCTCGGCGACCTCGGCCGTGCTGCATTCGCCGCGCGCCCACAGCACGCGCATCAACGCGATCTGCAGATCGCTGAGCACCACGTCCCCGGATTCCGCCGCCATGCCGCCACCTGCATCTACAGTTGTCGTACTACAGTTGTAGTAGAACGACCCGCCGCGGACAACAGGCCGGAAGTCATGCCGGCGAACGCGCGAGCCCACCGCCGTCGGCGCTGCTCACTTTCTGCCCAAGCGAAATCCGCGCTTGACTCCGCCTGCCCGCCCCGATTTAATACGCGGCCTTCCCGCTGCGGCCGTTCTGGTCGCACATCGCAAGACCTCATGGCCGGGTAGCTCAGTTGGTAGAGCAGGGGATTGAAAATCCCCGTGTCGGCGGTTCGATTCCGTCCCCGGCCACCATTTTCGTCAAACACTTACGCGGTCACGTCACGATCCGAGCCGGATAGTGGCTTTCCTGTGACTCCTGGATTTCGCTCCATCGCCTCTCACTGGCCGGCCGGTGGCAGCCTGTGGCCATGCCGAATTCGTCCACAGATGCACTTTTATCGTCTGTCACCGCCGCACCTCAGCCCTTGCTGCTGACGGAGAAGAATGTGGCGGGTCCGCTGCAGTGTTCGGTGCGACTGCTGCAGCACACCGACGGCCGCCGCTCAGCGACGTCGCCGAGCAGGCGCTCGCCGAGGCGACGCGGTTGCACGATGTCGTCGACCGCATGAAGGCTCTGCTGGCCGAGGCGCCCTCGAGCAGCGATCTCGCCGACGACGCCCCCTCGACGCAGAAGAAGCGCAGCCGGACTCGACCGTCATCGCGCGCGCAGGCCGGGGACGGCGCCGCATGCGGCGTCGACTGCAGCTACCCCGGGTACAGCGGCTCAACCGTCGAAGCCGTCCCTGAAAATGCGGTCGTTCCGGGGGTGTTCGTACGCGCCCGAATCGCACAACGCATTGCCGTCGCCGTTTCCGTCTCGTGGACGCTCGTCGCCCAGCACATCGTCGGGCAGGCAGCGCGCCGTATCGCCACCGTCGACGACCGGGCTGGAGGCATCGAACACGAGCACGGGCAGCGGAGTCGAGCTGTCGACGCCGGCGATGCGGAAGTCGGCGATGGGCGTGGCGCCCGGCACCGATACGTTGCAGCTGAAGTCCGCCGAAGCGCGATAGTTGCCGATCGCCAGAGTCGCCGCGGCGCCGATGGAGCAGGACGCGCCGGACCCCGCGGCGACCGGCGCCAGGACGCTGTTGCTCACCTCGCCGACCGGAGACAGCGCCGCATAGATGTGGCCGCCGACCGCGGCTCCATTGTCGAAGAAGGTCGCGTGCCGCACGTCAAGCTGCGTCGACTGCACGAACAGCGCACCGCCGCGATCGACTGCCCGATTGCCGACGAAACCCGTGTTGTGAAGTGCAAGCGGGACGACGACGTCATTGCCGCGGACGAACACCGCGCCGGCGCTGCGGCTGCGGTTGGCGCCGAAGTAGCTTCGCGCCAGCGTGACCGTGCAGCTCGTTGCGCAATCCAGGCTGAGCGCGCCGCCGATGCCGGACGGCGACGCGACCGGATCGGGTTCCGCCGAGTTGTCCGTGAACGCGCTGTCCCGAATATCGATCTCGCCAGAGCGGGCCAGATAGACCGAGACGGCCCCGCCGGCGACGAATCCGCCGTTGAGGAGATTGCCGGTGAACGACGACGATTCGATCTGCAGCGGTCCACCGACGCGAACCGCTCCGCCGAGGGCCGCGCCGGTACCCAGCGACACCGCACCGTTGCCATGGAAAGCGCTGCCGACGATGCTGACCGGCGCAGTCCCCGACCAGGAGACCGCGCCGCCCAGCGCCGAACCGGTTCCGACCGCGACCGTCGTGCACGCCGAAAACGCGACGCGGTCGAGGACCAGCCGATGCGTGTCGCCGGTGCCTTCGCCGCTGAGGCAGCCGCCTGCTCCGCTGCCGCGGCCCTGGTTCAGCGACAGCTTGCGCAGTGTGAGTCCGCGGCCGGTCCGCAACAGCGGGAAACTGTTGCCGGGATCGAAGACGGTGACGACGGGACTGCGGCCGGCGCCGTCGATTTCCAGATCCACCTGCACGAGCGGCAGCGGCGAGAACAACTCGATCATGCCCAGCGCCGGATAAGCGGTGTCGAATACGACGCGATGCGGCGGTGCGGACGCGGTATTCGCGTCGAGCAGCGCCTGCCGCAGCGAACCGGGACCAGCGTCCTCGATGTTGGACACGGCGAACGTCGCCGCCGGCGCGCAGTTTGCGCCGAGCAGGCCGGCGAGGAGCAGATATCCGGAGCGCATTGAATTCCTCTTGAGGCAACGTCGAAATTTCGCGCGGCCGCGGCTGCGCGGTTGATGCGGCTCCCGGCCGCCCCGGGGCCGACCGCTCTGCTGCCCGTCAGCGCAGCAGCGGGGACTCCATGTCGTCGGCGAACAGCGAGGCTTCGCGCTGCAGCTCGTGCGCGCCGATGTCGCAGACCGCCGCGCCGTCGGCGTCTCCGTCGGCAGGCCGCATCTCATCGCGCGCGTCGCCGGCGGTGCAAACGAACACGCCGCCGCTGCCCGGATCGGCAGGATTGCCGGCATCGATCACGGGACTTCCGGCGAACACGTCGACGACGGCAATGTCGTGCAGCGCGCTGCCGGTCGTACGCAGGCCGCGAATGCGCAGATCGCCGCCGTCGATGTAGCTGAACGCAGCGAGATATGTGCAGCTCGCATCGGCGAACAGGTTCGAACCGGTGCCGTCGATTCCCACCGGCAGAGAAGCCGACGAACACGCCGCGCCGCCGTCGCCGCTGGTGGCGAACAGGTTGTGCGTGACGGCCGCGACAGAGGTATTGTTGCCGCTCGCATGCAGATGCGCGCCGAATCCGGCCCGTCCGCTGTTCTTCCAGAAGCTGTTGTTGCGCAGATCCATGCGGACTCCCGCGAGGCTCAGTGCCGGGCCGCCGAGATTGCCGGCGAAGGTCGTGTTGCCGACGGCGACGTTCATCGTGCCGGGAATCGTGGACAGCGACGCATAGACCGCGGCCCCCTGGCCGCTCTCGTTGTGCACGAACAGCGATTGGCGGATCGTCGTGCCGCTGCGGTCCCGCACGTAGACCGCGCCGCCGAAGCTCAGATTCGCCGTGGACGTCTGCACGGCGCGGTTGTCGAAGAACTGGCTGCGCAGCAGGGTCAACGTGCCCGTGCCCGCAATCACCGCACCGCCGGCCGCGCCGGTGCTGCCGGCGCTCACGGCCTCGTTGCGTTCGAAGCGCGAGTTCTCGATCCATGCATTGCGGCGCACGTCGAGCGCACCGCCCGCGGTGGAGCCGGGCGCCCGCGCACGATTGCCGATGAACGCGCTGCGGTAGACGAACACGTCGCCTTCGGCGTAGACCGCGCCGCCGAGCGCTAGTCCGCCCGGCTGGATGCTGGTGGCGCGACAGTCCTGCAGTGTCGCGCGGTCGAGCGTCAGCGTGGACGCGGCATCGGAAACGCGCACACAGCCGCCGCGGTCGTTGTTGGCGAAGCCGCGGCGCAGTGCGAGATCGCGCAAGGTCAGCGACGCTGCTGCGCCGACGTCGAACACGCGCACCGTGTCGTTGCCGTCGATGACGAGACCCGGAGAACCGCTGCCGTCGACGATCAACGCCGTCGCGGACAGGCTCGGCAGCGGTGCGGCCAGACCGATCACGCTGTTGATCGGCAGCGAGAACAGGATCGTGTGCGGCGCCCCCGACGCCGACTGCGCCTGCGTCACGGCTTCGCGCAGCGTGCCGGCACCGCTGGACAGCGCCGACGTCACCAGATAGGTCGCGGCCCGAGCCGGGCAGGCCGTCGTCAGCGCAGCCGGGACCAGTGCGACGGCGAGCAACCGAAGGCAAGGGCGCCATGGCGATACCGGGCCCCGGTCAGACGGAACGATGGGCATGAGCGAACTCCAGCGGGAAACGAGCCGGCTCTTACGGCAACCGGGCGCATATCCGGACACGCAGGACTCCGGCGTCATCGCGAACGGCCGCCGTGCAGGCGGTCGAGCAGGCGCCCGGCGAGCCTCGCGGCCGTATCGCGGTTCCCCGCGGGATCGTCCGACACATCCACGACCAGGACGATCGAGCTGTCGCCGACACGCAGATGCAGCGTGGGCTCGCGTGCGGCGGCGGCCCAGGCTGCGGCATCGCCGAGCCCTGCGACGGGCTCGGCCGGCTCTCGCTCGGCCGTGCCTTGCGCCAACCGATCGGCAGCCGCCGCAGCGTGCTCGTCGAGATTTCGCCGCTGCGCCTGGCGCGCGACTTCCTCGCGCAGGCGCGCGCGAGCCGTCGCGTCGAGCCGACCGAAATGCCGCGCCGCGAACTCCTCGGCGCGAACGCCGACACGGATCTGACCCAGCGACACGAGGTTTTTCCTGTTCACGCGCGCGCCGGCATAGTGGAAAAACCGGCCGGCGTCCCAGCGGTAGCGCAGTTGATCCGGCCGCGACGTCTGCTCCGCACCGCCTGCCGGCATGCCGGCGAGTTCGACGAGATCGTCAGGCGTGAGCAGCGCATCGAGACGGTCGCGCCAGTTCGTGAAGGAAGCTCCCGACATCACGGCCTCCGGCGGGGGCGCAACGACCCGCGGCGCAATTTCCGCAGAAGGCTGTGCCGAGCGGTCGCAACCGGCGATCAGCAAGAACGGCAATACCGAGGCGATCGAGCGACGCATGACGGTCCGTCGTGGAAGCGGCCGTGCCGCGGAATCGCTCCTTACGGCGGAACACTCCGGATCCGGACAACAGCCGTCCTGACGCGGGCCTCGCGCCCCGGACGCGCGGTTGTCCGGACCCGCCGTATCGCCGATGCTCGCGGACCCGCCGATCCCTGGAGAACGCGCATGCAGAGTCCCGATCGCTGGGCCCTGGTCGAATCACTGTTCGATGCGGCGTGGGAACTGCCCGAAACGCAGCGCCGCCGCTGGATCGAGGCGCAGGAGTGCGCGGCCGAGGTGCGCGCCGAGGTCCTGCGACTGCTCGATGCGGCCGACCGCAGCGACGGATTCCTGGCCACGCAGGAAGCGGCCGACGACGCCTACGAGGCGTCCGCGCCGATGCCCGCCGGCGAGCGTGCCGGCGCCTGGCGCGTCGTGCGTCCCGTCGGTCGCGGCGGCATGGGCGACGTCTACGAAGTCGAGCGCGCCGACGGCCACTTCGCGCAGCGCGCGGCGCTCAAGCGCATCGCCCGGACGCGCGCGACTGACGCATCGCGCTTCGAGATCGAGCGGGCGACGCTCGCACGACTGGAACATCCCGGCATCGCCCGCCTGATCGACGGCGGCCTGCTCGACGACGGCCGGCCGTTCATGGTCATGGAGTTCGTCGACGGCCTTCCCATCGACGAGTGGTGCGACCGGCGGCAGTCCGATGCCGCCGCACGGGTACGCCTGGTGCTGCAGGTCTGCGACGCCCTGGCACATGCGCACGGCAAGCTGGTCGTGCATCGCGACGTCAAGCCCTCGAACATTCTCGTCGACGCGCAGGGCCGTGCGCGGCTGATCGATTTCGGCGTGGTCCATCTCGCCGATGCCGCGGAGCGCGTTCCGGCCGCCGCGCCGCTGTCGCCGGCCTACGCCGCGCCGGAACAGATCGACGGCGCACCCGTATCCACGGCGACGGACGTCTACGGCGTCGCAGCCGTGCTGTATCGGCTGATCGCCGGACAGCCGCCGCGCGAGGCGGCGGGACTCCCGGGCCTACTTGCCCTGATGAGCGCGCGGGACACCTCGCCCCGGCGACTGGCCGGTCTGCCGCACGCCACCGCCCGTTCGGGCTCCGCGCGGGCGCTGCGCACCGATCTCGACGCCATTCTCGCCAAGGCGCTCGCTCCCGATCCGACCAGGCGCTATGCGACCGTCGAAGCCTTGGGCGAGGATCTGCAGCAGGCGCTGCGTCGCGGCGTCGTAGCTGCGCGACGGGACGAGCCGCGGCATCGTCTGCGTCGCACGCTGTGGCGCTTCAAATGGCCGCTGGCGGCGGCCGTCGCCGTCGGCGCCAGCCTGATCCTGGGCCTGGGCCTCACCCTGCGCTATGCCGATCAGGCCGCGCGCGAACGCGATCAGGCGCGACGGGAACAGGCGCGCCTCGAAGCCGTGCAGCAATCGGTCTTTCACATGTTTCGCAGCGCCGGCGAAATGAAGGGCGGCTCGGCCACCGCAGCCGACGTGCTCGAAGGAGCGGCCCGGCGCATCGAGAGCGAGTTCGCGCGCGAGCCGGCGCAGGCCGCTCCGGTATTGCACGCGTTGGGCGAACTGTACTTCCTGATCGCGGACTACGAAGCGGCGCAGCCGCTGCTGCAACGCCTGGCCGCTGCCGACCCCGGCGTCGTCGACCCGGCACTGATTGCCGCCGGCCGCTACGACCTCGCCCAGGTGCTTTACCGGCGCGGCGACGCCGCCGCTGCAGGACCATTGCTGGTCCAGGCGCAGAACTACTGGGCGGCGGATACCCTGCGCTGGGAGAGCCGCCTGGTGGACAGCCGGCTGCTGCAAGCCCAACTGATCCGTGGCAATGGCGATCACGCGGCGGCGGCCGAACTGTTGCAGTCGGCTCTGGCGCGCCGCATCGAACTGAGCGGAGCACATCATCGCGAAACCGGCGTGTTCCACAACAATCTCGGCGTGGCTCGCTTCGCGAGCGGCCAGCCCGAAGCGGCGCGCGCTTCTTTCGAAGCCGCGGCCGAAGTCTGGCGCGCAGCGGGGCTCGAGCAATCGCCCGACGCGCTGAACACCCTCAACAACTGGGGCTCGCTCGAACTGGCCTCGGGCAATGTCGACGCGGCCGAACCGCTGCTGCGCGAAGCCGTTGCGCTGCGCCGGCAGCTGTACGGACCGTCCGCGGCCACAGCCGCGCTGCTCAACAACTACGGCAAGCTGCTGCTGCAGCAAGCGCGCGCGGACGCGGCGCTGCCGGTGCTGCAGGATGCCGCCGCCATGGGAGCCCAGTTCGCCGGCCATGGCAGCCTGCACCATGTCGCCGCGCTCGCCGCGTCGGCCGAGGCGCAGTTGGAACTCGGCCATCCCGAGGCGGGCGCCGGCGACGCCACCGCCGCGCTGGACGCCGCACTGGCCACGCTCGGCCCGGACCACGTCGGCACGGCGCTGGCGAGCCTGGCGATGGCGCGCCTGCGCCTTGACCAGCGGCGACCGCGCGAAGCGGCCGTCCTGCTCGACAAGGTCGAACGCATTGCTGCCGCTTCCGGTCCTTCCGGCGCGCGCCTGGTCAGCCAGGCGGCGGCGCTGCGGACGCGCCTGCCGGCTCCGGCATCTCCCCCAGCGCCTGGAAGAGCCACGCCCTCGCCTTGATCCAGTCGCGACGCACCGTGCGATCGGCAACACCGAGCACGCGCGCCGTGTCGGTTTCGGAATAGCCCGCGAAGAAGCGGCACTCGATCACGCGTGTCAGCCGCGGATTGAGCCTGCTCAGCTCCTGCAGCGCCTCGTCGAGTTCCACGAGGCGTTCATCGGAAGTCCAGAACGGCTCGGCCGTCATGGCGTCGAGCGAATCCACCGCCCCGCCGCCATGCTTGACCGCCAGTTTCTGCCGGGCATGGTCGACGAGAGCCTGGCGCATCGCCAGCGCGGCCGCGCGCAGGAAATGCAGCTCTCCTTGCCAGCTGTCGCTGCGGCGCAGTTTCAGATAAGCCTCGTGGACCAGTGCGGTGGTGCACAGCGTTTCGCCGGCCCGCATGCGGCGACGCTCATGACGCGCGCGCTTGCGCAGGTCGTCCAGCAGCAGCGGCAGCAGCGATTCCGCGGTGCTCGCCGCAGACGGCCGATCGGCCGTCTGATCGTCTTCCCGCATCCCGGTCTCCCGCCTCGTCCTGCGCCGACCTTAGCAGATGTCCCGCTTCCGGCCCGACGTTTCGCCGCGAATGTCCGCTTTTCGCGCGCCGCCTCGTAAGGGGCCGCTCGATGTCCGGTGCGTCGCGGCGACCGCCGGTTCCACATTTGACCGACGGAGAACGACTGATGCGCCACCTTTCCGGCTTCACTTCGCTCGCCTGCGCGCTGGGCTTCGCCGGCGCCGCGACCCTTGCCAGCGCCGCCGACCAGGCCATGCTCGTGCTGGATGCCTCCGGGTCGATGTGGGGCACGGTCGGTGGGACGACGAAGATCGATGCCGCGCGCAAGGCCGTGGCCGCCATGCTCGACGCCTGGCCGCCGGACGCCCGGCTCGGCGTGATGGCCTATGGACATCGGCGCAAGGGCGACTGCGACGACATCGAGATCCTGCGCAGTCCCGGAGAAGCCGGGGCCGGCGCGATTCGCGGACTCATTGCCGGTCTGTCGCCGAAGGGAATGACGCCGATCAGCGCCGCCGTTCGCAAGGCGGCCGAAGCCCTGAAATTCACCGAGCACAAGGTCAGCGTCATTCTCGTCAGCGACGGCGAAGAAACCTGCGATGCGGATCCTTGCGAGCTCGGCGCCGAACTCGAGAAGCTGGGAGTCGACTTCACCGCGCACGTCGTCGGATTCGACCTGCCCGAAGGCAAGGCCCGCGCGCAACTGCAGTGTCTGGCGAACACGACGGGAGGACGCTACTTCGAGGCGCGCGACGCGGCCGCTCTGGCCGCTGCGCTCGAGCAGGTCGCCGCACCGCCTCCGGCAGCGCCGGCGGACCTGAAAGCCGGAGACGCCTGGATGGTCGACGTGAACCTGTTCCAGGGATCCTATCGCGCCGTGGATTTCACGACCGGCCAGACGCCGGAGGAATGCCAGGCCATATGCCTCGCCGAAGAGGCCTGCACAGCCTGGACCTACGAAGGCACGGGGACCTATTTCGTCGACCATCCGCGCTGTCACCTCAAGAGCGACGGCGCCGTGCAGAAGAAAACAGAGGAAAACATGGTTTCCGGCGTGAAGCCCGGCGTGCGCATCATCCTGCCGGAGTAAGGAGAGCCTCGATGAACCCGCCGCGCCGGCAGGACTGCCGGCGCCTCCGGCGGAAGCGGCCAGCTAACGCTCGCGCGCGCGGTTCTTGTCGAGAATGCCGGCGAGGATGAGGCCGTAGGCAATGACGCGCAGGACGTAGACGCCGGGACTGCCGTCGTCGGTCCAGCGCAAGGCCACCTCGAGCGTGCGGCCTACCGCGTCGAGCCAGAACGATGCGGCGAAGAACAGGAAGATCCGGTCCTGCGTGCGCCCGTGGAATCGCAGGAAGATCAGCCCGGCGACCCAGGAGGCCATGGCCACCGCGCCGGCGAGGAAATCTGTCATGAGCGCTCGTTCCGGTAGATGAGCCCGTAGAGCAACAGCCCCATGGATGCGGCCGTCAGGAGCAGGCGGATCGGCCTGAGGTCCACGTCGGGAACGACGAGCTTGTCGACGATCAGCACGACGTTGCTCGCCATCAGACCGCAGAAGCACAGGCCGCTCCACAACAGGAGCGAACTCCCGGTCTTGCGGTACGCGCGCAGCAGCAGCAGTGCGCAGGCAAGCGCCGTCAACGCGCAGAGTCCGTACAGCACGCTGGCCATTTCAGGTCTCCTTGCGAATGCGGAACGCGTCGGCGAATGCCTGCGCCGACTGCGTTTCGGACGACCGGCGTTCGGCGGAATGAATCAGTTGCGACACCGGCACCAGGTGTCGCTCGTAGCACGACAGCACGGCCTCGACGATGGCACGCAGCGCGTCCGTGCGGGGGCTGAAGCGGAATCCCGGCTCGTCCGCCAAGGCGACCAGTTCGAGCTTGTCCAGCTTCGCCAGCAGCGTCCGCGCATGGTCCGGCGAAATATACAGCCGTGACGCCAGCCCAGTGGCCGGAAGGCCGGCGGCGCCGCGTTCGCGCAGCACCAGCAGGGCTTCGAGATCCGGCACGGTCAATCCATTCATCAGAATGAACCGACGCACCTCGTCGGGGATGGGATTCGGATCCACTCGTCGCTTCCACATCGCACCGCGACCGGACACTGCAGCACCGGACCGCGATTTCTGCGTCATCGGTCGAATGTAGCCACCATCGCCGACGGCAGCAAACCGCGGGAGTGCGGCGTTCCGCATCGGCGTGCCGCGCGCTTGCTGCCGAGGCCTCGCGGCCGCCGCCGCTGCCGGGTAGACTCCGCCACTTCGGGTGTCCGCTGCACGGTGCAGCGTGACAGGCATCAGCGCAGGTCGGGCCGCCGCGCGGAGCCATTGCGTCCATGCATCGCGTACCCGACCGCCACATTCCGCGTGCACAGATCCTGGCCGAGCGGGCGTTCGCGACGGTCGAACGCTTCCTGCACATCGAAGCGGTCAGCGGCATCGTGCTCGTCGCCGCCGCGGTCGTCGCGCTGGTCTGGGCGAACTCGCCGGTCGCGGCCAGCTACGACGCGCTCTGGCACACGCCGCTGTCGATCGGCATCGGCAGCCACGTGTTCTCGCAGTCGCTGCATTTCTGGATCAACGACGCGCTGATGACTGTGTTCTTCCTCGTCGTCGGCATGGAGATCCGCCGCGAGATGCACGAGGGCGCACTGAGCGACCTGCGCCAGGCCGCCCTGCCCGTCGCCGCGGCGATCGGCGGCGTCGCCGCGCCGGCCCTGATCTATGTCGCGCTGAACGGCACGCCGGACCGCCTGCGCGGCTGGGCCGTGCCGACGGCGACCGACATCGCGTTCGCGGTCGGCGTGCTCGCGCTGCTCGGGCGCTCGATTCCCGGCGGCGTGCGCGTGTTCCTGCTCGCACTCGCGATCATCGACGACATCGTCGCGATCCTGATCATCGCGCTGTTCTATTCCGGCGGCCTCGACTACTCCGGATTCGCCGTCGCCGCGCTCGGCGTCGCGCTCGTGCTCGGCCTGCAGCGCATCGGCATCGGCGCGGCGTTCGCCTACGTCTTTCCGGGCGCGATCCTCTGGGCCGGCCTGCTGAAAGCCGGCGTCCATCCGACCCTGGCCGGCGTCGTGCTCGGCCTGCTGACGCCCGTGCGTTCGACGCCCGCGCGCGAGAGGCCCGAGGACATCGTGTCGCGGGTCGCGCAGAGCCTGTCGCAGAACCACACAGCCGAGCACGCCGAACAGCTCGAGCGGCCGGCACGGCAGCTGCGGCTCGCACAGCGCGAGCTGCTGCCGCCGGTCGTGCGCGTGCAGACGGCGCTGCATCCGTGGGTCGCCTACCTGATCATGCCGCTGTTCGCGCTCGCGAACGCCGGCGTCAGTCTCGGCGGCGTCGATTTCTCCTCTGCCGCGCCGCTGTACGCGATGGGCGGCATCGCGCTCGCGCTCGTCGCCGGCAAGCCGCTAGGGGTCATCGCAGCCAGCGCGCTGATGGTGCGTCTGGGCTGGGGAAAACTGCCGCCGGACACGTCCTGGGGCGGCATCGTGCTCGTCGGGCTGCTCGCGGGCATCGGCTTCACGATGGCGATCTTCATCGCGCTGCTGGCATTCCGCGACGAGCAGATGCTCGCGGCGGCGAAGCTCGGCGTACTGCTCGGCTCGCTGGTCGCCGCGGTGCTCGGGTTGTCCTGGGGCGCGCTGTACGCGCGCAGGCTGCGAGCGCGGTAACCGCGCCTCAGCGCCGTCGCGCCGCGGCGAGCAGGCCCGCCGCCTGGCGCGCGCTCGCGACACCGATGCCGAACGCGGCGATGCCGTCCATCGCGCGCCTGTGCCGCGCCGCGCTCGCGGCGGCGCAGGCATCGCGCACGACAACGACCTCGCGATCGCGCAGATGCGCGTCGATCGCCGTCGCGAGCACGCAGAGATCGCTGGCCACGCCGGCGACGAGCAGGCGTTCGGTCTGCAGATGCGCGAGCAGCAGATCGAGCGGCGTGCCGAAGAACGCCGAGTGCCTGGGCTTCAAGATCACGTAGTCGCCCGGTCCCGGCGCCAGCCGCTCGGCGACGGCGGCGCCCTTGCCGCCGGCGTCGACGGCCGAATTGATCACCGCGTGGAAGTCCGAGCGCCATTGGCCGAAATTGTCGTTCGCGAAGATCACCGGGACGTCGTTGCGCCGCGCCTGTGCGACGAGCCGCGCCACTGTCGTCGCGGCGGCGGCGACGCGCGGCAGCAGCGCCGGCTCGGCCTGGTCCCAGGTGCCGAACCAGTCGATCAGCAGCAGCGCGTCGGTGGCGCCGTCGCCGGGTTTTTTCAGCGGCGTCGCCGGGCTCATGCGGCCGCCGCCGGAACGCCGCGCTGCCGGCGGCAGCGCAGCCACCCCTCGGCGATCAGCAGGCCGGCCACGGCGAACGCGGCGTAGACCATCGCGAGAATCGCGGCGCCGGGCGATGCCGGCGCAGGCGACGGCACCGGCTGCAGCCAGGCCCAGACGACACGCAGCAGGCCGGCCACGGGCAGCGCGATCAGGTAGGCATGGCAATAGTGTTCGGCCGTGGAGATGCAGCGCTGCGGCCGCGTCCGGTATTCGTCCCACCAGGCCGTCGCCGAATGCGCGACGACGCAGAACGCCGCGAACGCCAGCGCAACGGGTTCGGATGGCAGCCAGGCCAGCAGGCTGACCGCGGCGACGATCTGCGCCCACTGCAGCAGATGCAGCAGCGCTTCGCCGGCGCCGAACGGCGTGCGTTCGATGTGCGAGGCCCGATGGCACAGGTAATCGCCGAGCCCGGCCAGCGCCCAGAGCGGCAGCAGCACGTAGAACGCGAAACGGGCGACGTCGACGATCATGGCTCGCTTCCGGCAACGCAGCGCCGCGCGGTCGCGGCTTCGCCGGGGATTGTCCGGCCGCACCGTCGGCGCCGCGTCAAGGCGCCGCTGCCTCCGTACCGGGTCGGTGGCCTCAGGCCGGCTTGACCACCATCAGGTAGAAGATCGCGAGGAAACACAGCAGCGCGACGAAACCCAGCGCGACCCATTCGCGGAAGCACCGCACGAACGGCGGCGGCAACGCGGCGCCGTTCGCGACGGCTTCGCGCGCCAGGCCGCGCATCTGCAGCTGCAGGACGACCACGCGCAGCCACACCAGCGCCGCGACGCCGAACAGCAGCAGCGACGCGGCCAGCCAGTGCGTGCTCCAGGGCAGTCCGGAGCGATGCACGGGCCAGGCGCCGCTGAGCGGCTGCAGCAACATCGTCGTCGCGGTGAACAGGGTGTCGGCGCCGAGTGCGGAAATGAGCACGATGCGGCGCACGCCGGCGTCGGCGCGGGCCGCATACAGCGCGCGCAGTCCGCGATCGTGCAAGCGCTCGAAGCGGTTGCGGTGCTGCTGGCGCAGTATGCCGGCGGCATTCACGACGGCATCGATGCCGCGCAATCGCGCTGACCATTGCGCCGCCTCCACGTCCGCGGAGAAATCCACGGTCATCGCCGCGGCCTGCGGACCCAGCCGGCGCAGCCGGGCGACGTCGCGCGCGCGCCAGGTGGCGGCATGGCCCGCATCCTGCAGCGCCGCGACCAACGCCGAGCCGAGAAACCCCGACGCGCCGATCACGAGCACCCGCATACGCACCCCGGAAGACTGCCATGCCGCGCCGATCCGCCCCGACCGTTCCGCGACCACGACTCTCCGCCGCGACGCGGCGGTTCCTCGCGGCCGCGCTGCGTTCGGGCAGCGTCGCGGCGATCGCGTCGACCGTCGCCGCCGCATTGCTGAGCCGGCGGCGCACCGGTTCGGCCGCGAGCACCACGAACGCGGCGCGCCACTGGATCTGGGGCCGGCCGGCGCTGCGCCGGCATGGCGCCGATCTGCGCCACACCACGCTCGGCTACGCGATCCATCATGCGAGCTCGGTATGGTGGGCGCTGTTCTACGAAGCCTGGCGGCGGACGCCGCAGCGCAGGCCGCTGCCTGCGGCGACGATCGCGGCGCTCGCGGCCTGGGTCGACTACCGCGTCGTGCCGGCGCGGCTGATGCAGGGTTTCGAGGCACATCTGCGCCCGCGCCAGATGGCGCTGATCTACGCGGTGTTCGCGCTCGGGCCCTGGGCCGGCACGCGGCAGCGGCCGCGACGAGGGCCGGCGCTCGCGGCCGTCAGGCCGCATCGTCGCGGTTTTCGCCGACGACCTCGAGCGGGTCCAGGCCGCTTGCGGCCGGGCCGTTGAGGACCTGGCCGTCGGTCGCGCCGAAGCGCGAGCCGTGGCAGGGACAGTCCCAGCTGCGCTCGAGCGCATTCCAGTGCACGACGCAGCCCAGGTGCGGACAACGCGCGGAGAACGCATGCAGCTCGCCGTTGTCGTCGCGGTACAACGCGAAGCGGTGCAGGCCGTGGCGCACGACGGCGCCGGAGCCCATGGCCACGGCCGCCGCGTCGCCGTGACCGAGCCAGTCGCGATACTGCACGGCGGCGTTCGCGTTCTCCTCCAGCCAGGTCGCGTTGAGGCGCTTGCGCGCCGGGTCGTAGAGATCGCGCCACGCATGCCCCTCGCCGCGGATCAGCGCGGTCAGCAGCGGCGCCGCCAGGGTGCCGTGGGTCAGCCCGTTGCCCGAGTCGCCGCTGACGACGTAGACCTGCCGCTGGCCCGGGTCGGCCCCGATGAACGCGAGCCCGTCGATCGGCTCGATGATCTGCCCCGACCAGGCGTACTCGGGCTCGCCGAATCCCGGACAGAGCTGCCGTGCCCAGCGCGCGAGCTCGCTGAACGGGTCGCCGCCGAACGGGTCGCTGCCGCGCGGCTCCTGCCCGGTCTTGTGGTCGGCGCCGCCGACGATCAGCCATTCACTGCCGTCGGACGCCGGCTGCAGGCGCACGTAGTGGTAGGGGTCTTCCATGTCCCACAGCAGCATGTCGGGGACGGATCCGGCCGGCACGCGCGCGGCGATCACGAAGGTCCGGTACGCCGCCTGCTTCGTGTGCAGCGCGAAGCGGCGGTGAAACGGCACGTTCGCGGCGACCACGACGGCCCCGGCGCCGATGCGGCTGCCGTCGGCGAGGGTCACGCCGGGCGAGGTTCCGCCGTCGACGTCGACGGCCTCGGCCCCGACGAAGCGCACACCCCAGGCGCGCGCTGCGGCGACGAGCCCGGCGAGATAGGACAGCGGATGGAAGCGCGCCTGGTTGTCGAAGCGCAGGGTCGGCCCGGCCAGATCGCCGATCCCGTTGTCGCTGCGCTCGGGCGCGAGCCCGGCACGCACGGCCGCGGCCTGCTCGCGCTCGAATTCCTGCCGATGTTCCGGATCGCCGCAGACGAGATAGCCCGGCACACGCCGGAAATCGCAGTCGATGCGGTAGCGCGTGCACCATTCCTCGATGCGGTCTATCGCCGCCGCGTGGCTCCGAGCGGCGAGCTGCGCGCCGTCGGCGCCGTGCCAGCGCTCCAGCCGATAGAAACGGTCGTCGAGCGCGCTGGCCAGGTGCGCGCTCGTGCGTGCGGTCTCGCCGCCGGCGATGCCGGCGCGGTCGATCACGACGACACGCTGGCCGGCCTCGGCCAGCGCCAGCGCGATCGAGACCCCGGCGATGCCGGCGCCGACGATGCAGACCTGCGCGTCGCGATCCGTCTCGACGAGCGTGTCCAGCGGCGGCGACTGCCGCTCCATCCACAGCGACCGTGACTGCGCGTTCATGCGAAGGGCTCCGCTGGCGACGCGAACCGGTCTCGCAATAGCCGGGCCAGCGCGCCGCGGCCGCTGGCCCGCGCCGCCGCGGTGAATGACCGAGCCGCTGCGCCGCCAAACCGGATGATTTGTGCAAATTTTACCTATTTTCCGTCCGGAACTACATGGGCGGGCTCGTGCGTACGGCGGCGCGGCCGTCTCCGCGCCGGCGCGGTCGCCGCAGCAAGCCCTTGAACCGCGGTGCGACGAAAATGCCGTGTCCGCTCGCGCATCCTGCAGGCTCCGCACGAAGCCGTCGTGCACAGGCGCAGGCGCTGATGCCGCCGATCGCATATCCGCCGCGCACGGCCGCGTTGGCATGAGGCGTGCTCCAGGCGGAAGGCGCTCCCGCGCATCCGACAGAGGAGATTCCATCGTGGCCAACAAACCGATGAACCCGTCCAACGACCAGCAGAACCGCGGCAGCAACCAGGCCGACCGCAACGACCAGAACCGCAGCGGCAAGCAGAACCCGGACGGCAGCTCCATGGATCAGAGCGAACAGCGTCGCACCGCCGGCAAGGACGGCAACGATACCGGCCAGAGCAATCGCAACCGCGAAGAAAGCGGCCGCGACGACCGCTGACGCGGCCCGACGCAACTACCGGCGCCGGCGTCGCGACCGTTCCTTGCCACCGGGAACGCCGCACGCCGGCGCAGACTCATCACCGACCACCAGCCAGTCACAAGGACCTAGCCAATGGCATCGCGCAACCCACCATCGATCATCGATCTGCTCAAGGCCGACCATCGCGAGGTCGAGGAACTGTTCGAGGCATTCGAGGAAGCCGAAGGCGACGCCAGGCAGCAAGCGCAGCTCGCGAGCCGCATCGGCCAGGCGCTGACGATCCACGCGGAAATCGAAGAGACGCTGTTCTATCCGACCGTGCTGAACGAGCTCGACACGGAAGACGCGGATCTCGTCTGCGAGGCGACCGTCGAGCACGGCACCCTGCGCGGCCTGATCGCCGGCATGAACGGCGGCGACGCGGCGCAGCCAATGATCCAGGCCCATGTGGCCGTGCTCAAGGAATACGTGCAGCACCACGTGCGCGAGGAAGAGAACGAACTGTTCCCGCGCGTCGAAAAGCTCGGCCTCGACCTCGCCGCGCTGGGCGAGCAGATGCTCGAGCTCAAGCAGGAACTCACCGACGAGGCCGGCGGCCCGTCTCCGTCCGCGCGCGGCTCGACCATTCGCGTCGCCGACGTGTCGGCGCGCACGCCGGTGCATTGAGCAGCGGATTCGCGGCGGCGCGGCGCACCGGTGCGCGCGGAGAAAAGCCCCTCTTCTTCGCGGGAGAGGGGGCGGCGATTTCACGCGTCCCGCTTCGTCGGGCTCGCTCGCGTCAGCTTCTCAGCCTCCGGAAGTCGAGTCTTCCGTGCAGTGCGGCGGCCCGTCCGGATCGAGGCCGTCGTCGTAGACGTCGAGCAGCGCGGCGAGCGAGACGGACGTCGGGTGCGGCCGTCGAGCTCGTACGGCACGAGCGCGATGCAGGCGCGCGGCCGGGCCGGGCAGACGTTGTCCTGCGGTGGTCCGCGAGGTCTCGCCTATCCGACGCCGCCGGAATCGCAGCGCAGCTCGCCTCCGACAGCACGGACTCGCGGCCGAACGGCGTCTTCAGTAGCGCCGCAGTGCAGCCGCCCGCAGTCGCGGTCGACGGCCGCCGCATAGCGGAAATGCGGCAACGTGGCTGTCGCCGTGTCCAGGCGCGAATCGCCCGTCTGCCGGCTGTCATCCCAGGTGCAGACGGGGCTGCCGCCGACCGAAGTCGCCTGACTCGCGCGGAGCACGCCAGGCGAGCCCGTTCCGCTGACGGCGTCATCGACGACGACCGGCAGCGCGGCGCACGGGTCGTCGTTGCGCGTTTCGCTTGACCTTGGTCAATGCGTCCCGAGCGAGAGCGAGCGCAACCTGTCGCCGAATCCGCAACGGGAACGACGATGAAAGCGATACTGGCGTTGACGATTAGCGCGGCGCTCGCCGCGGCCGGCCTGGCCGGCGTCGCGAACGCGGCCGATGCCGCGAAGATCGGCGGCACGGCCGCCGCCGAAACGGTACATGCGGTGCTGACCTCGCCGCCGCAGGTGCCGCCGCCGACCGGGCGCAGCAAGCCGGCCAAGGTCGTGGTCGAGCTCGAGGTCATCGAGAAGGAACTGCCGATCGCCGAAGGCAGCACCTACACGTTCTGGACCTTCGGCGGCACCGTGCCCGGCAGCTTCATCCGCGTGCGCCAGGGCGACACGGTCGAGTTCCATCTGAACAACCACCCGAGCTCCAAGATGCCGCACAACATCGACCTGCACGGCGTCACCGGACCCGGCGGCGGCGCGGCGTCGAGCTTCACGGCGCCGGGGCATTCGTCCCAGTTCACGTTCAAGGCGCTCAATCACGGCCTTTACGTCTATCACTGCGCGACCGCGCCGGTCGGCATGCACGTGGCCAACGGCATGTACGGCCTGATCCTCGTCGAACCGCCTGAAGGGCTGCCGCCGGTGGATCGCGAGTATTACGTGATGCAGGGCGATTTCTACACCGTCGGCAAGTTCCGCGAGAAAGGCCTGCAGGCCTTCGACATGCAGAAGGCCATCGACGAGAACCCGACCTACGTGCTGTTCAACGGCTCGGAGACCGCGCTGACCGGCGACCGCGCGCTGACCGGCAAGGTCGGCGAGCGCGTGCGCCTCTACGTCGGCAACGGCGGTCCCAATCTCGTGTCGAGCTTCCACGTGATCGGCGAGATCTTCGACAAGGTCTGGTACGAAGGCGGCACGCATTTCCAGGAGAACGTGCAGACCACGCTGGTCCCGGCCGGCGGCGCGATGATCGCCGAGTTCAGGCTCGACGTGCCCGGCAGCTACGTGCTCGTCGACCACTCGATCTTCCGCGCGTTCAACAAGGGCGCGCTCGGCGTGCTCAAGGTCGACGGTCCGAAGGACCTGGCGATCTATTCGGGCAAGGAAGTCGACTCGGTCTACCTCGGCGACAAGGCCACGACCCTGGCCGCGGTCGACACGGCGGCGAAGTCGGCGGCCGCCGGCACCTTGTCGCAGGAGGAACAGGTCGCCGCGGGCAAGGCGCTGTATGCGGGCACCTGCTCGGTCTGCCATCAGGATTCCGGCAGCGGCCTGCCCGGCGTGTTCCCGCCGCTCGCGAAGTCGGACTTCCTGGCCAGGCAGAAGGCCGAGGATCTCATCAGGATCGTGCTGCGCGGCCTCACCGGTCCGGTCGATGTCAACGGCCAGCGCTACGACTCGGTCATGCCGCCGATGAGCCAGCTGACCGACGACGAGATCGCGAACATCCTGACCTTCGTACGCAACAGCTGGGGCAACCAGGGCGACCGCGTGCGCAAGGACGAGGTGCAGGCCGTGCGCGCGGCGACGCCGCGGGCCGAAGGCGCCGCGCATTGAACACCGTGCTCGCCCTCGCCTTCGCCGCCGCGCTGGCCGGACCCGGCGCGGCGGACCCGGACTGGGCGCGGCTGCCGGGCAATCCGGCGTTCAAGAGCGTGCTGGCCTACGAGGACACGCGCGCCGGCGTGCCGGTGCGCGCGTTCGAACTGATGCGCCGGCCGGTCAGCAACGCCGATTTCCTCGCGTTCGTCCGCGCGCATCCGCAGTGGCAGCGCGGCGGCGTGCCGGCCGTGTTCGCCGAATCGCGCTATCTGCAGCACTGGACCGGCGCGCTGGATCCCGGAAAGGCCGCGGCCGCCCAGCCGGTCGTCCACGTCAGCTGGTTCGCCGCACAGGCCTACTGCGAATCGCTCGGCACGCGACTGCCGAGCTGGACCGAATGGGAATACGCGGCCGCGGCCGACGAGACGCGCGAGGACGCGCGCCAGGATCCCGTCTGGCGCGAACGCATACTCGGCTGGTACGCCAACCCGAGCTCGCGGCCGCTCGCCGACGTCGCGAGCCAGCCTGCCGACGTGCACGGCATCCACGACCTGCACGGCCTGATCTGGGAATGGGTCGACGACGCCGGCTCGCTGCTGATGTCGGCCGACAACCGCGAACAGGGCGGCGCCGACAAGCTGCAGTTCTGCGGCGCCGGCGCACTGTCGGCGGCCGATCGCGAGAACTATGCGGTGCTGATGCGCACCGCGATGTTGTCCGCGCTGCAGGCCGAGGATGTCACCGCCAACCTGGGCTTCCGCTGCGCCCGCAACCTTGCCGGAGCAACACCATGAATTTCGCCCGTACCGCTGCGTTCGCGCTGTGCGGCAGCTTGCTGCTCGCGACGGCCGCGGCCGCCGACACCGTACCGACCGATTCGGTCTATCAGCTCGCCGCCGGTTTCACCGACCAGGACGGCCGCGACTTCCATCTCGCCGACCGCGCCGGCAAGCCGCAGGTCGTCGCGCTGTTCTACACCTCGTGCCGCTACGTCTGCCCGCTGATCATCGACAGCGCCAAGGCCGTCGAGCATGCCCTGACGCCGGCGCAGCGCGAACGCGTCGCCTTCCTGATCGTCAGCATGGATCCCGCGCGCGACGATCCGGCCATGCTGCGCAGCGTCGTCGACAAGCGGGGGCTGGACACGCAGCGCTGGACCCTCGCGCGCACCGACAAGGGCGCCGTGCGCCAGTTCGCCTCGCTGCTCGACGTGCGCTACCGCGAACTCGCCGACGGCGAGTTCAACCACACGAGCGCGCTGGTCCTGCTCGACGCGCAGGGCCGCCGCATCGCGCGCACCGAACGCCTCGGCGGCGCAGCCGACGCGGAGTTCGTCGAGGCGGTGAAGACCGCCGTGGACGCCGCGAAAGATTGAATACCGAGACCTGATTTCAACAGGCCCAGGCCCATCTCCGTTTCCACGACGCCGGCGCCGCCGGCGTTTTTTTGTTTCCCGATGCGAGGCCAAGCCGATCCGCCCATGCCCGGCCGGCCGGGCATGGGTGGGGATGGGTTGCTTCGCTGGTTGAATGCATACGCGAAAGCCGGCCAACGGGTGGGACGCGTGACGGCCGGCCGCGCTACAGCGATGCAAACCAGCCCAGCGGATGATGCGCGCGCGCGACGCTGACGATGAACAGGTAGACCGCGATCGCCGCGATGAAGCAGGCCAGGCGTATGCCGCGCGTGCGGCCGCGCTTGAGCGCGAAGGTGCCGAGCACGATGTAGACGACGAGGCACAGCACCTTGACCGTCAGCCAGGACTGCGCGCCGGGATACTGGTGGATGATCGTCGTCAGCATCAGCGCCGCGGTCAGCAACGTGGTGTCGATCGCGTAGCTCGTGTAGCGCAGCAGCGCATGCCGGCTCCAGCGCGAGTCCGCGAGCATCAGCAGCCCGCGCAGCGCGAACAGGCTGCCCGAGGCGATGACGGCGGCGATGTGGACGAACTTGATCTGCAGATAGAACTCGACCATGGACTCTCAACCGGGATTGCCGTCCACGCGCGGACGCCAGTAGATCAGCGTATAGCGCAGGACCCAAGGCAGGAAGGCCAGCAGCCAGCCGGCGGCGGCCGCGGCCATCCAGACCGGCGACGACGGCAGCCATTCCGCGGCGACGCGCAGCACGGCGACGAGCTGCACGCCGGCGAACGCGAACCAGGCGGTCGGCCCCATTTCCAGCGGCCGGCCCGAATGCCCCTGCGAGACCCGCGTGACCATCGCGACGAGCATCGAACCGAAGAAGCCGATGGTCAGCGCATGCAGCGGCGCGCGGCCCCAGGCGTCGACGCCGTACAGCGCGAAGCCCGCGCTCTGCAGCGCGAACAGCGCGAACGCGACCGGCAGCCATGCGAAGGCCAGGTGCAGCACGAGCAGCAGGCCCGGACGCCGGCACAGCCACGGCTGCCAGCGCAGTGCATGCAGCGCGAACAGTACGGCGAGCAGGCCGTCGACGGGCCAGAGCCAGCCGGCGAAGCCGGTTGCGTCGAGCGCGACGTGCGCGACGAGCAGGGCCCATACCGCCGGCAGGCTCCAGGCGGGCCGGAACGGCCTGTAGGCCGGACCGACGATGACGCTGCTGAAAAACGGAATCATGCGGTGGCAGACCGTGAAGTAGACCGGCAGCAGGAACAGCAGCGCGGCCATGCGGCTGCCGAGCCAGGCGCACGCCGGCGGCAGCAGGCCCCAGAGATGGCCGCAGAACAGTGCGACGCCGGCCGCGCCGACACCGAGCGCGGCGAGACACGACAGCGCGTGCGCATCGCGGCGCCCGGAGCGGCGCAGCACGCCGGCCAGCTGGTACAGGCCGAACAGCCAGCCCGCGAGAATCGCGCTGAAGCCTGGCGCGAGCAGCGGCGAAGACCCGGCCGCGCCGGCCAGCGCGAGCAGATAGCCGCCCATGACGCCGGCGAACACGGGTACGTAGCGGCGGCGCGACAACGCCGGCTGGCCGAGCCAGCGCGGAAACACGGTCAGCAGGAAGCCGAAGATGAAAGGCGGCAGCATGCCGTACTGGGCCAGCGCCGCATGCACCCAGGCCGGCGGCACGGCGAGCGCGACGCCGCTGCCGCGGGCCTGCAGCAGCAGCACGCCTGCCCACCAGGCCATCGACAGCAGCACGCTGGCCGCACCAGCGAAGAACATCAGCCGGTGCGGCGCGCTCGCGAGCAGCGCCGCCGCCTCGGCCGGCGCGAAGCCCGCCGGCGTTTTCATGACCCGGCTTCCGGCAGCACGGCGAGGTCCGGCGCCGTGCCGCGGCGGCCCAGCCAGAGCCGTGCGACGAAGCCGGCGAACAGCAGCGCGCCGACCGCGAACAGGGTGTCGCCGGGTACGCGCATCCAGACCAGCAGATGCACGATGGGCTGGTTCATGAACTCGGCCGAACGTGCCTGCCAGTAGCCGTGGTCGAGCACGGCCGACAGCTGCAGCACGCCGAGCGGCAGCAGGGTCAGCAGCGCCATCAGCGACAGGCCGATGTTCATCGACCAGAACGCGCCGCGCAGCCAGCCTTCCGCCCACGGGCGGTCGGCACGCAGGCCGCGCAGGCAGACCAGCATCAGCCCGAGGCCGAGCATGCCGTAGACGCCGAACAGCGCCGTGTGTCCGTGCAGCGGCGTCAGGTTCAGCCCCTGCATGTAGTACAGCGCCAGCGGCGTGTTGATCAGGAAGCCGAACAGGCCGGCGCCGACGAGGTTCCAGAACGATACCGCGAGGAAGAACAGGATCGGCCAGCGGTAGCGCTGCATCCATGGCGTCGCGCGGCCGTGCGACCAGGTCTCGTGCGCTTCGAGGCCGATCAGCGCGAGCGGCACGACTTCGAGCGCCGAGAACGACGCGCCCAGCGCGATGACCGCCGTCGTCGTGCCGGCGAAGTACAGGTGATGGAAGGTGCCGAGCACGCCTCCGGCCATGAACACGATCGTCGCGAACAGCACGTTGACGGTCGCGGTGCGCGCCCGCACGAGGCCGAGCTTGACGAACAGGAACGAGACCACCGCGACGGCGAACACCTCGAAGAAGCCTTCGACCCACAGGTGCACGACCCACCAGCGCCAGTATTCGACGATGGACAGATGGCTGTGCTCGCCCCACATCAGCCCGGCCGCATAGAACGCGGCGATGCAGACCGTCGACAGGAACAATAGAGCGACTATGGACGCGAGGTCGTCGCGGCGGCGCAGCGCCGGCCACAGCGCGCGGCCCATGAGCACGAGCCAGAGCACGAGGCCGATGAACAGGAAGATCTGCCAGAAACGGCCGAGATCGACGAATTCCCAGCCTTGGTGACCGAACCAGAAATTGTGCTCGAGGCCGAGCTTCTGCATGACCGCGAACCATTGGCCGGCGAACGCGCCGACGACGATGATCAGCAGGCAGACCCAGAGCAGGTTCACGCCGAGGCGCTGGAAGCGCGGCTCGTGGCCCGAGACCGCCGGCGCGATGTACAGGCCGGTGCCGAGCCAGGCCGTCGCGATCCACAGCACGGCGAGTTCGGTATGCCAGGAGCGGGTCAGCGAATACGGCAGGATGCTCGACAGCTCCATGCCGTAGAAGTCGCGCTCGACCTGGTAGTGCGCGGTCAGCGCGCCGAGCAGGATCTGGCTCAGGAACAGCGCGATGACGACCCAGAAATATTTCGCGGTCGCACGCATGGACGGCGTGATCGTCAGCAGCGACATCGGATCCACGGCCGGCGGCGTCAGCGGCTTTTCCTTGCCGTGCCAGACCGCGTAGTGCCAGGCCAGCAGGCCGATGCCGGCGATCATGAACAGCACGCTGAAGACGCTCCAGAGGAACGCGTCGCTGGTCGGCGCGTTGCCGACCAGCGGATCGTAGGGCCAGTTGCTCGTGTAGCTGGCTGCGGCGCCGGGACGCTGCGCGGTCGCCGCCCAGGCGGTCCAGAAGAAGAAGCCGCTCATCGCGCGGCGGTGCTCGGCCGTATCGACCGTGTTGTCGCGCAGCGCGTAGGTCGCGCGCAGGCCGGCCGTGGCCGGATCGTCGCCGAACAGGCTCACGTAGTGCCCGGCGACGGCCTCCATCGCCGCGGCACGGTCGGCGGACACCTGGATCGTGTTGGAGGCCGCGTCATAGGTGTTCGTGCGCACTTCCTTGCGCAGGCGCACGGCCAGCGCGGCCTGCGCCGCCTCGTCGAGCTCGGCGTAGCGCCGGCCGCCGTCGCGCTGCGCCCAGGCGTCGAGCAGGGCCTGCGATTCGCGGTGTATCCAGTCGGCGGTCCAGTCCGGCGCGACCAGCGCGCCGTGGCCCCAGACCGAGCCGACCTGGTGGCCGCCCATGCTCTGCCAGACCTGGCGGCCGCGCTCGATGTCGGCGCGCGTGTACAGGGTCTGGCCGCCGGCGACGACGACGCGTTCGGGCAGGGGTGGAGCCTGCTGATAGATGCCGCCGCCGACCCACAGCAGCGCGGCGAAGGTGACGGCAAGCAAGGTGCCGAGTGCAAACCAGAGACGTTTGGTCGTGGACATGTGGCGAATTCGCAGCCCTTGGAAAACCCCAGCCTGCGATCGGCCCGCGCGGAAAGCGATGATCCAAGTCAAGGCTCGTCCGGTTGCCGCGTTGCCGCCGCGATGAGCGTGTCCGCGCGCGCTTTCGGCGGCTGCGGCAAATCGCCGCGCGTGCTCAGGCCGGCAGCAAGGCGCCGGCCAGCCGCAGCAGCTCGTCGGCGCGCAGCAGGCTGACGCTACGTTCGCGTACGCGGATCCAGCCCTGCTGCTGCAGGCGGCCGAACGCGCGGCTCACGGTCTCCGGCGCGAGGCCCAGGTGATTGGCGATGTCGCGGCGTCCCATCGGCAGGCGGAATTCGCTGGCCGAGCAGCCGCGCGCGGCGAAGCGGCGGCCGAGGCGGATCAGGAACGCGGCGACGCGCTCGTCGGCGGAATGGTCGCCGGCGAGCAGGATCGCGCTGCCGATGTCGCGGCTCAGCAGGCGCAGCAGCTGCTCCTGCATCGCCGGCGCGCGCGCGGTCAGCGCGGTCAGCGAACGGAACTCGAAGCGGCAGAGATAGGCCGTGTCGACGGCGACCGCGTCGCACGGGAAGCGTCCCGCATGGATCGCGGCGAGGCCGACCATCTCGCCGGGCAGATGGAAGCCGGCGATGTATTCGCGGCCGGCGCTGCCGGCGTAGACCGTCTTGAGCACGCCGCTGCGCACGGCGTAGAGCGCGCGCAGCGGTTCGCCGGCGCGGAACACGACGGCGCCGCGGCGGAACGGACCGACGTGGCGCATCACGAGCTGCAGTTCGTCGAGCAGGCTGCGGTCGATGCCGTGCGGCACGAACTGCAAGCCGAACACGCAGGTCGTGCAGAAGCCGCCGGTCTCGCCGTGGCCGTTCACCGCTCTTTCCTTGCCCGTTCCGACCCTCGTATCCACTGCGTCTCCGGCTGGCTGTTTCGACGATTCCCGCGCCGCACCGGCGTGGCTGCGCGACCCGACGCCGCGAGCTTGGGTCCCGGCGGCGAATCGCCGCTTGACCTGGATCAATGACGGCCGCCACAGCGCTGCGCAGCATGCGCAGACCCGGGTCTGCGGACTGCCGCCATGAAACTGCTCGTCGCGATCGACGCGAGCGACTCCAGCGAACGCATGATGGACTATGTCGCGCTGCATTGGCTGCCGTGCGATCCGGCGCCGTCGGTACTGCTCTATCACGCCATCGCGGCGGACGACGGCGACGGCCGCGGCGATCCGCTGCGCTATGCGCGCGCGGCCTGCGCGAGCGTCGGCCTGCCCTGCGCCGAGCTCACGACGCGCGAAGCGCCGGCCGCCGGCATCCTGCGCGTCGCGGCGGAGATCGGCGCCGACGCGATCGTGCTCGGC
>NZ_JANFVR010000290.1 GCF_024609805.1 Tahibacter caeni
CGGCCGGCGTGTGCCGTTCGCGGTCGGCGAGGCCGACGGCCTCCAGCGCCGCCCGCGCCTGCGCGTGGCGCGCAGCCGCCGTCTCGCCGCGATAGAGCAGCGGCAGTTCCACGTTCTCCAGCGCCGACGTGCGAGCCAGCAGGTTGTAGCCTTGAAACACGAAGCCCAGGCAGTGGCGGCGCAACAGGGCGCGCTGGTTGCGCGAGAGTTTTTCCACGGCGATGCCGCGGAATTCGTAGCTGCCCGTGGTCGGCGCGTCGAGGCAGCCGAGTATGTTCATCGCCGTCGATTTGCCGGAGCCGCTCGGGCCCATGATCGCGACGAACTCGCCCTCGCGCACGACGAGATCGATGCCACGCAGCGCCTGCAGCAGGGCGTCGCCGGCGCCGTACGACTTGGTCACGCCGCGCAGGCGCAGCAGCGGAACCTCTTGCGCGGTCGGCGCGCTCACGGCGGGGCAGCCGTTTCGGTGATCACGCGCGTGCCGGCGGCCAGGCCGGAGACGATTTCGGTCAGCTGTCCGTCGCTGGCGCCGACCACGACGTCGACCGCCTGCGGCGCACCGTCGCGCAGGATCCAGACCTGATGCGCACCGCGCGGCGACTTCGCCGTGGTCGCGCGCGGCATGCGCGGCAGCAGGCGTTCGACCAGGCTGCCCGAACCCTGCGCCTGGGATTGTTCCTCGGGCTGGAAGCGCAGCGCTGCGCTGGGCACGAGCACGGCGCCGCGCACGGTGGCCGTTACGATCTCCGCCGTGGCCGTCATGCCGGGTCGCAGCGAAAGGTCCGTATTGTCCACATCGAGCACCGTGACATACGAAACCACGCCGTCCTTGACCTGCGAGCCCAGGTCGACGCGACGCACGTGCGCGCGATAGGTCCGCGCCGGATACGCATCGACCGCGAACGTGGCTTCCATGCCTTCGCGCACGCCGCCGACGTCGGCCTCGTCCACGTCGACGTCGAGCTCCATCTGCGACAGGGTCTGCGCAATCGTGAACAGCACCGGCGCCTGCAGCGAAGCAGCGACGGTCTGGCCCGGCTCGATCTTGCGTGTCAGCACGACGCCGTCGATCGGCGAGCGTATCGACGCCTTGGCCAGGCTGGTCTCGTCCGCATGCAGCGCGGCGCGCGCCTGCAGCGTGTCGGCGGCGGCCCCGGCGACGGCGGCCCGGGCTCGTTCCAGCGCGGCTTCCGCAGCATCCAGTTCCGCCGCGGCGGGCAGCTTGCCTGCGCTCAGACGCGCAATGCCGCGCAGGCGCTGCAGCGCCAGCTCCGCCTCGCGCGCGGTCGCCTCGGCGAGGCGGGTCTGCGCCTGGGCCGTCGTCACGGCGCTGCGCGATTTTTCCGCCTGGTCGCGCAGCCTCGCCGTATCCAGCCGAGCCAGTACCTGGCCGGAGCGCACCTGGACATTGGCGTCGACGGCGACGCTCTCGATGATGCCTGACAGTTCGCTGCCGACGTCCACCTGCGTAGTCGGCTTCAGATTTCCCGTCGCCGTCACGCTGACGGTGATATCGCCGCGCGTGGCCTCGGCCGTCTGGTAGAGCGGGGCGTTCGTCGTCGCGCGCAGGCTGGACCAGACACCGTAGGCGACTGCAGCCGCCAGGGCGAGGGCGAGCAGCACGACCAGGACACGGCGCCGGCGGTGATCAGCAGCGGTCCCGAGCAGGCTTTCCAGTTCAGCGGCAGGCGTGGTGCCCATGGCGGTCCGGCGAGAAGCGGCGGCTTCGATCCGGTCACGCTACCGCCGACCGTGGCGGCGCCGTTTGATCGACATCAACTGTTGCGCACCGCCCCGGTCCCAGGGGACGAACGGCTCGCGCCGCGGCCGCTTTCTCGTCAGGTCGGCACAGCGCGGATCCGGCGCCTCGGCGACGTCGGCGACGCGCACGGCAGGGACATCGCGCCGGCGAACACGGGTCGCACCGAGCGCAAGCCCCGCCGGTTCACTGCGCACGCGCCGCATCGGCGAGCAACGCATCGAGCGCGTCGCGCGTCAGCACGCGGCCGTCGAGCACGACGGCGCGGATGCGCCGCGCATTGCCGATGTCCCGGGTGGGATCGGCATCGAGCAGCACGAGGTCGGCGCACCGGCCCACGGCGACCGTGCCGAAGTCGGTGTCCTGGCCGAGAAGACGCGCCGGCGCCAGGGTCGCTGCACGCAGCGCAGCGCGCGGGGACAATCCGGCCGCGACGAGCAGCGCCAGCTCCTCGTGCAGCGAATAGCCCGGATAGACGCCGGGCATCGGCGCGTCGGTGCCGGCCAGCAACTCGACCCCCTCACGCCGGAAAACGGAGGCGATGCGGCGCAGCGCCGGCCAGCGCGCGCGAAACAGCCGATGATCGGCTGCAGTCAGCGAGGCATGCGCGCGCTGCCAGCGCAGGCGTTCGTCGGCGCGCAGGTAGATCCAGCGCGGATCGGCCGACAGTGCCGCGGCGCCGTCCCGCGCTTCGGTCTGCGGCAGCACGAGGGTAGGGACCTGGACCTGGCCGGCCGCGGCCAGCGCGACGGCGACGTCACGGCAGCGCCGCGCATCGAACTGCCGCACGGCCTGCAAGGCCTCGGCATCGAGCCGTTGCTCCGAGACGGCCTGGCCGCCGGCGGCACGGGCCTGCAGCAGTTCGGTCTCCACGCTCGAACAGGCTTCGATGGCCTGCATCAGATGCTCGTTGTCGCGCTGACCGGCGACGGCCGCGGCCTGCAGCGCGACCTGGGCCGGCACATGGCCGACGACCGGCAGCCCGCGGCGCTGCGCCGTGGCCAGCACGGCCTGCCACTGCGCCTGCGGCAGGGGCGAGAACACCTTGACGAAATCCGCGCCGGCGTCGGCGGCCGCCTCCACCGCGGCGACCGCCGCTTCCGGCGATTCGCCGCGAACCGCAATGCCGGCGGCGGCGATGCGCGGCGCGACGAGTTCGCCGCGCTCGCGTGCGGCGTGCCAGTTCCGGATCTGCGCGATGCCCGCGGCGTCCGTGCTCATCTCGCGCACCGCGGTGACGCCGTTCGCGACGAACAAGGGGAATGCCCAGTCGTTCGGCGCGCGCCGGGACGCGAGGTTGAACAGATGCACGTGCAGGTCGACGAGCCCCGGGATCAGGAAACGGCCGCGGCCATCGATCCGCTGCGCCCGTGCCGGAACGACCGCGTGGCGCGGATCGGCGACGGCGACGATGCGCCCGTCCTCGATCAGCACCGTGCGCAGTGCCGGCGGGCGGGCGCGTTCGAGATCGACGACGTTCACGCCGACGATCGCAATGGTCGGCCGCGCAGGCGGGGTTGCATCGGCGCCCGCGACTGCCGTTGCCGTCAGCACGTAGCCCGACAGAAGGAAGCCCAGGCCCGGCAGCCCGCGCCGGCGATGCGTGTGCGGGACCGTCTGCTCTTGCACGCGGAACGGTCGAAGGAATCGCAAGGCCGGTCTCTCGCGCGGCTACTTGTTGATCACGGTTACCGTCAGCACACCCATCAGCTGCGGCGCCGAACCGCTGCTGACGTTCGCGGCGCTGGTGCCGGACGCGCCGTTGACGGCCCTGACCTCGAACGTGTGGCTGCCCGCGGGCAAGGCATACGTGCGGTCGATCGACCAGTTCGCGATCAGCTGGGAGAGCGCGGCGGTGTTGGCGATCGACAGCCGGCGCTGCCCGGCCGAGCTCGACACGACGCCGTCGACGAACAGGCCGATGTCGACGACCGAATAGCTCGTCGACGTCGCTCCGGTGCTCTGCACGCCGCCGTCGCTGTGCACGTGCACGACGCTGTTGGCCGGCACGGTGATCGTCTGCGCCAGTCCCAGGATCAAGGCATTGCCCGACGTGACCGAAGCACCGTTGGCCACGATGCGCGCATCGAGCGCATGGGCGGCTGCGCGTGTTTCCGCCGCCTCGTTCGTGCCGGCGATTTCGGCGCCGCCCGGGCAGGCAGCCAGGGCGGAGGCGACGGCCGCGAATACGCGCACAGCGATTCCGCCGCCTCGTCGTTGCATGCCCATCCCCCGAGTGATCCGGCAGCGTAGTCGGCGACCGGTGGAGGGTCAATACGGGCCGGCGCTGGTTCCTGCGGACGTTTTCGTCACGGAATCGCCGGCGCGGAAACGTTCCGTCGCGGGGCGCCGGCGGGCGACGGCGAGGCATCCAGATGATGCAGATCAACATGCCGGCAAGCGCGCCGGCCCACGATCGCCTCACCCTACCGGAGAACCGCCATGACCACGAAACCACCGTCGTCCGAAGTGCCGGCCCCGCAGGCGCTGGCGCCGCGTCCGCTGTCGCCGGAATCACCGCACTGGGTCGAGGTGCTCAGCGACGGCACGCACGTGCTGATCCGTCCGATCGGCAAGGCCGACGCCGGCCTCGAGCGCGATTTCATCCGCCGCCTGTCGCCGCAGTCGCGCCGTCTGCGCTTTCTTGGCCAGATCGGCGAGCCCAGCGCGGAGCTGATCCGGCGGCTGACCGACATCGACTACGAACACGACATGGCGCTCGTCGCGCTGCTGCATCGCGACGGCGCCAAGCAGGAAGTCGGCGTGGCCCGCTACGGCGTCTCGGCCGACGGCAGCTGCGAATGCGCGGTAACGGTTTCCGACGAATGGCAGAACCGCGGCCTCGCGACGGTGCTGATGACGCACCTGATCGCGATCGCGCGCGACCGCGGCATCCGCGAGATGGTGTCGATCGACCTGGCCGAGAACGGCGCGATGCGCGACCTCGCCGCCGGGCTCGGTTTCCGGCGGGAGCCCGATCCGGATGATGCGATGCAGGTCATTCATCGCCTGACGCTTTGAAGCCGCCGCATCGCGGGCGCCCGCCGCCATCCGTCGGCTTCGATGAATGACGCCAACGCGGCGGCGCCCGCCCGCGCCGCCGCCTGACGGCAGTGCGGCCGCCCATTGTGGCTGCCGTTCCCTCCCAACGTCGTCGCCGTCGCGGCCGTCCGGTCTTCGGCCGGGCCGCCGCGTCGCACTGTCCGATCGCCGGGTTCCTCGCGCTGTGATCCGCCGCCGGCGACTGCCGCCAACCGCTGCCGATACCGCTCAGCGGCGAACCGCGCGCAGCGCAAGCCGCGTAGCGACGATGGCCGCACCCGGCAGCGCGAAGGCCGCCGCGGCCGTCCAGCCGGCCGGCGCTGCAAAGCGGAAGATCGCGGCGACGGCCGGCAGATACAGTGCCGCCGCGAGCAGCGCCGCCGTCGCACCGAGGATGATCCAGAACGCGAGGTTGTCCGCGATGAACGCACCGCCGGCGCCGCGCTCGTCGCGGTTCAGCGCGAGCAGCGCGAGATTGCCGCCGACGATGGCCGTGAACGCGAGCGCGCGGATTTCCGCCTCGGCCAGGCCGGCGCGCCAGGCGAGCAGATACACCGCGGCCGCGCCGGCGAGAGCGGCGGTGCCGTCGGCGATGGCGCGCAGGATTTCGCCGCCGCCGAAGATGGTCTGGCGCGCCGGCCGCGGCGCGGCGCGCATGACGTCCTCACGCATGGGCTGCCGCTCGAAGACCAGCGTGCAGGCCGGATCGATGATGAGCTCGAGAAAGACGACGAGCAGCGGCGACAGCACGAGCGGCCCGCCGAACAGCAGCGGCGCCAGCGCCATGCCGGCGACGGGCACGTGCACGGCGAGGATGTAGCGCAGCGCGCGGCGGATGTTGGCGAAGATGATGCGGCCGTTGCGTATGCCGGCGACGATGGAGGCGAAGCCGTCGTCGAGCAGGACGATCTGCGCCGCTTCGCGCGCCACGTCGGTGCCGCGGCGTCCCATGGCGATGCCGACGTCGGCGGCCTTCAGCGCCGGCGCGTCGTTGACGCCGTCGCCGGTCATCGCCACGACCTGGCCGGCCGCGCTCAGCGCGCGCACGAGCCGCAGCTTCTGCTCCGGCGTGACGCGGGCGAATACGTCGCAGCCGGCGGCGACCTCGGCGAAACCACGCTCGTCGAGCGCCGCGAGCGTGTCGCCGGTCACGACCCGTTGCGCATCGATGCCGGCCGCCGCGGCGATGGCCAGTGCCGTCGCCGGATGGTCGCCCGTGATCATCACCAGGCGCACGCCGGCCGCGCGGGCCTCGGCCACGGCTCGCGGCACGTCGGCGCGCAGCGGGTCGGCGAATCCGACGAGTCCGGCGAGCGCGAAGGCGAAGCCCTCCGGCGACGCCGGCATCGCCGCGCC
>NZ_JANFVR010000291.1 GCF_024609805.1 Tahibacter caeni
GCCGCCGCCGCGGCCGCCGGCGCGACGGCACGCGGCGATTCGTGTGCCGCGAGCGGCAGCGCGATCAGCGCGAGGGCCAGGGCCAGACCACGCCGCGCGCAAGCGCGCGACGTGGAAGCGCAGGCCGGTTTCGTCGCGGCGCTCAATGCGACGCCACGCGCAGCGCGGCGCAGTCGAGCACGACGACGGCCATTGCAATCGCATGCGGCACGGTCTGGCGCGCGACGCGCACGCGGTCCTCGTGCGCCTGCGACGACAGCACGATGCCGCCGTTGCGGTACGAATACGCGCCGCCCTGGGTCAGCACGCCGCGGATGTCCGCGGCCGCGCTGCTGCCGCATTTGCCGAACGTGCCGTCGTTGAGCGCCGCGGCCACGAGCGCCGGGCTGTTGAAGCCCTCGCTGTAGTAGTAGTCGTTGACCCAGGTCTCCCAGCCCGAGTGGTTGTTGCCGCTCGTGGTCCAGGTGTGGTGGGGCTGCAGCAGATCGGTCGTGTGCAACACGTAGCCGACGGTCTGCGGCGTCGGGCTGGTGAGGAACTGGCTCCACCAGTACTGGCCGAGATTGTCGATCGGCTGGAACGGGAAGTTCTGGTAGTCCTGGTACATCGACGCGCTCGACGCCGAGCCGATGCGGTAGTGCGCCTCGGTCACGCCGTAGGTGTTGTACTTGGTGCCGTCGGAGAACCAGCCCTTCATGCCGCCGTTGCCGTCGTCGATATGGTCGTTCCAGAGCCAGCCCGCGGCGAGCTCGTCGATGTCGCCGGACTGCGTCAGCTGGCTGTAGTTGTAGCCGCCGAAATCGTTGCCGTGCGCGTCGCGGCCGCGCGTGTGGTTCTGGAAATGCCAATAGGAGCTGTAGTTGACGAGCGAGGCCGTCGTCGACCACAGCGGCGCACGCACGCAGTCGCCGGTGATTGCTCCGCAGATGTAGGTGTCGGCAAAATCATCGACGTCGTAGGCCGACTGGCCGAGCACCTGGGCGAGCTGGTCGATGCTGATGCCGGCGCTCTGCGCCCAGGCCGCGAGCTGGACATAGCGCGTCGTCGCCGGATTGTTCTTCATGTACTGCACGGCGTCGAGCACGATGCGCCGGTGGGTTTCCTGCGACCAGGCCCTGGCCTGTCCGCCGGCCGCGAGCGCGAGCGCGCCCACGACCATCGTTGCGATGATGCGCATATCTGACTCCCTTCATTGCCGTTGCGGACTCCCCCCGCCGGTCCGCGCTGCGGACCGGGCCGCGAAACTAATGCGCCGACGTTGCAATCGCGTTGCTCGGCAAAGACCGCCGCACGGACTGCCTACGCGTTCTCTTTTCCCGGCCGCGCGGCCGCCGCGCCACCGCGCGACGAAACAAAAGTGTCGTGATGGGCCGATGAGGCAAAGTGCGCTTTGTGGTGACGAGACAGGGGGCTGTCGACCGAGTGCTGCCGCGGCGTGCCGTGCGGCGGCCTGCGTCCCGTGTCGCTCGTTCCGGGCCGCATCCTCAAAGGACATTCGACATGCGCAGCAAAGTCATGTGGACGATCAGCAACCAGTCCGGCCGCAAGCTGTTCTACGGCCTGTACAACGACAACGACGACGTCTGCCGCATCGTGCTCGACAGCATGTACGGCGAGATCGAGTCCGGGCATGCGGTCGACGCCGACGTGTCCCAGCCGCGCCTGAAGATCCGCTTCTGGAAGAGCATGCCGACCATGGGCATCGGCGGCGACGCCTACACCGATGGCGTGCTCGTGAACACCAACGCCTCGGTCACGATCTCCGACAACGCGAAGGTCAGCCAGGGAAAGGCCGACGAATTCAGCAACAAGCCCGCCGGACAGGTGACCTTCCTCGAGGCCTCCGCCGGCACCATGAGCGACAGCGATCTCGTGCGCGCGGTGTTCCTGCTCGCGGCCGGCAAGATTCCCTATGTCGGCGGCGCCGTCGAGAAGGTGCTCGGCCTGATCTGGCCCGAGGATCACCAGACGCCCGAAGAGCTCATGAAGAAGTCCGAAGAGCGCATGAAGCGCTGGGTGCAGGGACTGATCGACCAGTACGACCTCGGCACGATGAAGCAGGAGCTCGCCGGCCTGCGCCGCTCCATCGCCGAATACCACGAGACGAAGAATCCGCCGGACCGGCCCGGCCGCCTCGACGGCTGCATCCGCCGCATCAACGCGATCATCGATCATTTCACCAAGACCAACTACACGCCGGGCTCGCTGTCCTTCGTGCTCGAACTGGCCATGATCCATCTGACCCTGCTGCGCGAGCGCGTGCTGTTCACGCAGGAGATCTACGGCAGCGAAGTGGACAAGCCGCTGTATCTGAAGCAGCTCGGCTCGGCGATCACCGAATACCAGAATTTCGTCGCGAAGACCGGCATCCCGGGCGAACTGGCCTGGCGCCAGCGCCAGATCAAGGCCGAGCCGCTGATCGGCCGCCAGAACGCGATCTACGGCTGGTCGCTGAAGGACTACGTCACGCGCGACTGCCACAAGTTCTCGCTGTCGGGCCGCAGCCAGCTCAACCAGGGACCGGCCGAGGTCTGCGTGAACTTCTACAAGTCGCAGGCCAACAACACCTACGAACGCGAACTCCAGGCCGCCGCGCTCGACGCGTCGCTGCTCTGGTCGCGCGTGCTGCCGGGCCACGAGGACGACCAGCCCGTCGCGCTGAACCGGCTCGTCTGGACCGGTCCGTATGCGGGCCTAGGCTACATGGAAGGCAACGAGCACAACTTTAACATCGGCGACATCCACGAACAGGGCGGCCAGCGCCTGACCCGGATCAAGATCCGCTCCGCCGACCGCATCGACGCGCTGCGCTTCGACTTCGACGGCCGCGACGGCCGCTGGTTCGGCAATACGTCCGGCGGCACCGAGCACACGATAGACCTGCCGGCCGGCGTGTTCGTGACCTCGATCGAGACCTGGTGGAACTTCGACCTGTTCGCGATCGCATTCCGCCTGTCCGACGGCAGGCGCTACGACTTCGGCAAGTCGGGCCGCGGCGAGGTGCACCAGGTCGCCGCGTACCCCGAGCATGCCGTGCGCGGCATCAAGCTCGCCGACCGCCTGCACGAGATGCACGTCGGGTTCACGCCGCTGCCGGACTACTACCAGCGCATCGCGGCGAAGCCGGTGTGAGACCGGCGGCGGCCGGCGTCTTCAGCGCACCGCACGAGGCAAGGCTGCCGCGATCCGTGAAAAACAACGAACGATTTCAACGAAAGCCGCTGAACTCGGTCAGCCTCTTCTCCTCGGGCGAGGGAAGAGGCTTCCGGCGCGCAGGATTTTTCCCGGAACTCGCCGGTGCAATCGCCGGCAGCAGCCCCGCGGCCGTCGCTTTTCCGATTCCCGATTCCCGCCAACTACGACATCGTCGCGAACGCGTTGCCGCGCGCGGCGACGACGGCGTTGCGCCCCGCATCCTTGGCGCGGTAGAGCGCCTGGTCGCAGCGTTTGAGGCAGTCTTCGAGCACTTCGCCGGCCTGGATCTCGGCGACGCCGAGGCTGACCGTGACGCGCAGGCCGCGCATCGGCGTCGGCAGGCGCTCGATGCGCTGGCGCAGTTCCTCGGCGCGGCGGCAGGCTTCCATCAGCGGAGTGCCGGGCAGCAGCAGGAAGAATTCCTCGCCGCCCCAGCGCGCCGCATGGCGGTTGTCGCCCTGCAGCTGTTCGAGCTCGCGCGCGACGGCGCTGAGCACCTGGTCGCCGACGCCGTGGCCGTACTGGTCGTTGATGCGCTTGAAATGGTCGACGTCGGCGAGGATCACGCTGAAGCCGCCCTGCCCGCGCGACGCCAGTACGGCCTGGACCAGCATCTCGAGCATGGCGCGGCGATTGAGCAGCCCGGTCAGGCCGTCGGTCAGCGCGGCTTCGGCCAGCAGCGCCTCGACCTGCAGGCGGTTCTCGATCTCGCCCTTGAGCTGGTGGGTCGCGTCCTCGATCGCGCGCGTGCGTTCCTGCACGCGGTGCTCGAGCTGGGCATTGGCTTCGGTCAACGCGGCCAGCGCCGCCTCGCGTTCCGCCGAGGCCTCGCGCAGGCGTTGCGCGGTCGCGTCGAAATCGGCGATGACGCGGTCGAATTCGTCGCCGATCGGCAGCTGGTTGGTCGGCAGCGGCTCGCCGGACGCGAGCACGCGGCAGCGTTCGCCGAGCGTGCGGATGCGCCGCAACAGCCGTTCGGCCAGCAGGCGTGACAGCACGAGCGCGAGCAGCACGCCGAACAGGATCGCGCCGAGCGTGGACAGGCGCAGCAGGCGCAGGCTGCGCTGCAGGCTGCCCGCGTCCAGGCGCACGCCGACGACATAAGGCACCGGCGTCGCCGCACCGACCGGCGACAGCGCCGACAGCTCGGCGCGTTCGCTCGCAGCGATGCGGATGTCGCTGACCGTCGCGCCGTCGATGCCGCGGCGCAGCAAGCTGATTTCTTCGCTGCTCAGGAAATCGGTGTCGGGGCGGCCGTCGCCGACGCTGGTCGCGAGCACGCGCAGGGATTCGCCGCGCGGCTCCACCACGTAGGCGCTGGCCAGGTCGTGATTGAGCTCCGTGGCGGCGCGCAGGCGCGCGACGATGCGCTGGCCCGCGGCCGAATCGGCGCGGTCGCCGAACGCGCGGACGTCGTCCGCGTCGAGGGTGGACTGCAGCAGGCGCACGTTGTCGATCAGCCGCTGCGCCACCGCCGCCAGCATCTGGTCGGATACCGACCAGTACATGTAGGCGCCCAAGGCACCGGCGCCCAGCAGGATCACCGCCAGGTGGCTCAGCAACAACCGCCGCTTGATCGTCAGCACGCCGTCCCCCGTTGCGCGCCCCTCCGGCGCGATCCGACCTTCCGGAGTATAGGGAACCTCCGGACAAAGTCGGAATTCACGGCCGCCGGAACCCCTCCGGGTCGCCGCCAGCCGGCTGGCGCGCCGCCGGCATCCGGCGGAATGCCGGGAAAAACAGGGGCGTGCGGCGTGCGTCCACGGCTCCGCTGCCCGGGTCGTATGCGTCGCCCGCAGCGCGCCTTGCCTCGCCGTTCGGGCTTGAACTACGCTCGCCCGACTTATGCCGGGCGGTTATGCCTGCGCGCGTTCACGGGGTTTTGGGGAAATCTATGCTGGCTGCCCTTGGGCACATCCTGTTCGGCCTGTTCGGCCTCGTCGTCCTGGTACTGATCGCCTACGCCTTTTCCAACAACCGCCGCGCGGTGGACTGGAAACTCGTCGCCACCGGCATTTCCCTGCAGATCCTGTTCGCCGCGTTCGTGCTGAAGGTGCCGCTCGGCGCCTGGCTGTTCGACCGCCTCGGCAAGGGCTTCGTGCACCTGCTCGAGTTCAACAAGGTCGGCTCCGAATTCATCTTCGGCAAGCTGCTCGACGCGAACACGTTCGGCTTCATCTTCGCGTTCCAGGTGCTGCCGACCATCATCTTCTTCGCCGCGCTGATGGGCGTGCTGTACCACCTGGGCGTCATGCAGCAGATCGTCAAGGGCATGTCCTGGGCGATCACGAAAGTCATGAACGTTTCCGGTGCCGAGACCACGTCGGTCTGCGCGAGCGTGTTCATCGGCCAGACCGAGGCGCCGCTGACGATCAAGCCGTACCTGGAAAAAATGACCGAGTCGGAGCTCATGACGGTCATGATCGGCGGCATGGCGCACATCGCCGGCGGCGTGCTCGCGGCCTACGTGGGCCTGCTCGGCGGCAACGATCCGGCCGAGATGGCCAAGTACGCCAAGCACCTGCTCGCCGCGAGCATCATGGCCGCGCCGGCCACGCTCGTGCTGGCCAAGGTGCTGATCCCGGAAACCGGCGAGCCGCTGACGCGCGGCAGCGTGCGCATCGAAGTGGAACGCCACAGCGCGAACGTCATCGACGCGGCCGCGAGCGGCGCCGGCGAAGGCCTCAAGCTCGCGCTGAACGTCGGCGCCATGCTGCTCGCCTTCATCGCGCTGATCGCGCTGCTGAACTCGCCGCTGCAATACCTCGGCACCGTGGTCTGGCCGGGCTGGCAGATCGCGCTGTCCGGCATCGTCGGCGTGCTGCTGCTCGCCGCCGCCGTGCGTCTGTACGGCCGCGCGCCCGCAGTCGCGGCGGCCGGCGCGGCTGCGCCGGGCGGCCGCGTCACCGGCGGC
>NZ_JANFVR010000292.1 GCF_024609805.1 Tahibacter caeni
CCTGCTGCGCCTGCGCGACTACGACCCGGCCAGCGAGCCGGCGCAGCAGGAGACCAAAGGCGAGGAAGGCGTCAGCGCGCCCGATCCGTATGCCGGCTCCGAGTCCGAGGAAGGCGAATACCAGCGCGAGCAGCTCGCACGCGAACGCGAGGAGAAGGCGCACAAGCTCGAACGCGACCGCCACGACTACGTGCGCCGCGTGCTCGACTATCGCCGCCAGCGCAACCTGATGCCGGCCGCCTGGCGCAGCACCGACGCGCTCGCAGCCGCGCTGCGCGAGTTCGAGACCGAACACGAAGTGCAGCGCGAACTCGACAAGATCGCCCAGCGCATCGAACGCGGCGGCTTCGTCACCGATCCTTCCTGCGTCGCGCTGCGCGACAAGATCGCCGCCGACCACGAGGCGCTGGAAACCACGCTCGGCCGGCGCGACGCGCATCTGCAGCGCGCGCGGCGCATCACCGACGAGGCACGCGGCGCCTACATCAACGTGCTGCGCGCGACGGTGCGCCAGTACGCGAAGAACCTGCGCGCGCTCGGCGAGCTGTCCGGCATCAACGTCGAGGTCGACCAGCCCGAGCTGGCCAACGACGATGTCGCGCTCGCACAGGCCGGCCTCAGCGTGCGCTTCGACTTCGACCGCAAGGGCTGGATAGGTCTCGACGACGGCGAAGCCTCCGGCGGCCAGCAGGTCATGAAATCGCTGCTGCTGCTCGTCGCGCTGCTGCGCGACGAAACGCATCCGGGCGGCTTCGTGTTCATCGACGAGCCGTTCGCGCACCTGGATGTGTTCAACATCGAGAAAGTCGGCGGCTTCCTGCGCGCGACCGAAGCGCAGTACATCCTGACCACGCCGATCACGCACAACCTCAACGTGTTCCACCCGACCGACCTCGTGCTGACCACGACCAAGCGCCGGCCCGCCGCGAGCTGGGCCGAGCCGGTCGCGGTGCTCAAGCGCGCGGTCGCCGCGGAAGCAGCGCGGCGCGCGGCGACGGCGTGAACGACGGGCGTGCCGTCGCGAGGAGCTGGTCGGCGGCCGACGCCGACGGCGTCGAGAGCGCGGTCTTCGACGTCACCGCGCGCTTTCCGCTCGGACGCCGGCGCTGGCGCCGCGCGGCGCGCGAACGCCTCGACCTGATCGGGACCTGGCCGGCGGCGCAGCGCGCGCTGCTCGGGGAATGGCTGGCCGGCGCCGCGCCGAGCCGCCGCTGGGACAGTCTGCTGAAGATCGCCGGCGGCCTGCGCGTGGAGCTCGCGCGCCGGCTCTGCGACGACCTGCTGCGCGACGGCTGGATAGAACGCTGCGAACGGCGCGAGCCGCGCCGCGACGACTGGCAATGGACGCAGATCGCCTGGCGTCGGCGCGACCGGCTGCACGCGGCGCTCGGCCTGCCGCCGCCGGACCTGCGCGAGCAGGTGCGTGCGCGGCTTTCCACCGCGGCGTCGACGCTCGTCGAATTCGCCGCCGCCCTCGACGATCTGCAGGATCGCGCGAGCGGCGTCGCGCTGCGCCGCCTCGGCCTGCTGCAGGCGCTGCAGGACTGGAAACGGCAATCGCGCGACGGCACGCGGCGCGAGTTCGCGCAGTTCGCCGGCGCGCACACCAAGTCGATCGCCGACGCCGACTGGCGCTGGCTCGACGAGCAGGTCGACCTCGAAGCGCTCGGCGTGCGCCGGCACAGCCCGGCGCTGTGGCTGCGCGCACCGCTGCGCCTGCGCCTGGCGCCGGGCGAGCTCGACCTGCGCGCGGTGCCGGACCTGATCGGACTGAGTCCGGCGACAGTAACCGCGCTCGCGGCGGCCGACGGAGCGATCGGCTGCTGGCGCCTGGTCGAGAACCGCACGAGCTTCGAGCACGCCGCGCGCGCGCTCGGCGATCGCGACGGCGTGATCTGGCTGCCGGGCCAGCCTCCGGCCTGGTGGTTCGCCGCCGTGCGCGCGCTGTTGCGCGTCGCGCCCGCGCCGCTGCGCATCGCCTGCGATCCGGATCCGGCCGGCATCGAGATCGCGCTGAGCGCTGCGCAGTGCTGGGAAGAACGCGGACTGGCCTGGAGCGCCTGGCAGATGGACGCCGCCGCGCTCGCGGCCCTGCCCAAGCGGCTGCCGCTCGGCGACGACGACCCCGCGCGCATCGCGCGGCTCGACACGCTCGCGCTGCCGCCGGCGCTGCGCAGCCTGCTCGAGGCGATGCGCGCGCAGGATGCCAAGGGCGAACAGGAAGGGCTGGATCTGACGCGGGACTGAAATGTCCCGGGATCGGTCCGGGCGCGTCAGCCCTAACGGCATTTGCGGGACGATCCGGCTTCGCGCGAAACTCGGCAGGTCAGTGTGACCAGCATCACATTTCGACGCGGCCGCGCCGCCGGCCTCCGTTCGCGCCACTTCCCCTGCCAAGGACACCGAAATGACCCGATCCGTGCTTTCCGCCGCCCTCGCTCTCGCCTGCTTCGGCGTCGCGGGTGCCGCCTCCGCCCAGTCGCTGAGCCGTTCTGCGCTGACGCCCGGCACCCAGCTGCTGCAATCCTGGACCGGACCGCTGGTCGCGCAGACCATCACGCAGTCGACCGCGACGACGATCACCGCTGGATCGATTTCCTGCAACGGCGGCAGCCCGGGCTTCCTGCATACGGACAACAGCTATTACCGCGCCTTCACGCTGTCCTCGTTCCCGGCGCTGACCCAGCCGCAGTTCCGCGTCGACACGATCAACTTCGGCGTCGAGACGGCGAACGACGCGGCCGGCGCCGGCCAGCCGGTCACCATCAATCTCTGGCGCAGCACGACGAACCCGCCGACCCTGGCGTCGCTGACCGCAGTCAGCAGCGACAACATCCTGGTTCCGGATTCGGCCACCGGCACGGTCTTCTCGGCCAACATCGCCTCCCAGCCGGTGTTCATAGTCGCGACCGACATCCTCGTCGTCGAAATCTTCACGCCGTCGGGCCAGGGCACGAACAACAGCTTCTTCATCGGCTCCAACGCCAGCGGACAGAGCGGACCGAGCTTCATCCGCGCGGCTTCCTGCGGCGTCAACGACATCACCGACCTCGGTACGATCGGCTTCGGCTCCATGCACATCGTCATGTCGGTCAGCGGCAACAACCAGGTGCCGGTCACCCTGCAGAGCTACGACGTCCAGTAAGCCCACGGGGCTCCGCGTGCGGCGGCCCGGCGGCCGTCGCGCGCGTCCGACGATGAGCAACGAGAAACCCTTTTCCGCCGCCTGCGAACGCAACCGCGAGCCGATACTCGGCGTGCTGCGCGAAGCCTTCGCCGACCGCCGCGACGTGCTAGAAATCGGCAGCGGCACCGGCCAGCACGCGGCGTATTTCGCGACACGCATGCCGTGGCTGCGCTGGCAGACGTCGGATCGCGCGGAGAACCTGCCCGGCATACGGGCCTGGCTCGCCGAAGCGAATCTGGCCAACACGCCGGCGCCGCTGCGCCTCGACGTCGCGCAGACGCCGTGGCCCGTATCGGCCTGCGACGCCGTGTTCAGCGCGAACACGCTGCACATCATGAGCTGGGCGGAAGTCGAAGCCCTGTTCGCCGGCATGGGCCGCGTGCTCGCACCCGGCGGCGTGCTTGCGATCTACGGCCCGTTCAACATCGACGGCCGCTTCACCAGCGACAGCAACGAAGCGTTCGACCGCGCGCTGCGCGCCGCCGCGCCGCACCGCGGCATCCGCGACGCGCGCGACGTCGACGCATTGGCCGCGCGGCACGGCCTGCATCTGATTGCCGACCATGCGTTGCCGGCCAACAACCGCTGCCGGGTCTGGCGGCGCTGAGACAGTCCGAACCCTTGCGGCCCCGCGCAACGGGCAGGCATTCGCGACATCGGCTTCCTGCGGCACGGGAGCCGTGCAGTGAGAACCGCCATTGCGGTCTTTTCCACGCCTGCATCGAGACTCTCCGTCCTGTCGGCGTGGATCGCCCTGAGGCGCATTGCTCGAGTCACTTCGCGATCCCGGCCAGCAGCAGCTTCACCAGCACCCACGCATACGCGTAGAGCAGCAGCTTCTTGCCGGCGACGTAGACCGCGCCGGCCAGCGCCAGCCGCCACCATTGCCGGCGCAGGTCAACGAGGAAGAACTGGCTCAGCGCGAGCAGCACGATGCCGAGTTCGATTACGCCCATGGTCCAGCCGGACCACTGCTTGTGCCAGGCCAGCCAGGCCGGCGAACGCAGGATCAGCAGCGGCAGCTGGTTCAGGACGTTGGCCAGGATGACGACGAACTGCGCGTAGAGTGCGAGCACGAGGTGCTCGGTCGCGTTGTAGCCGAGCAGCCGGCGGAAGCCGCTCATCGACGCCGCCCAGATCGCGACGAGGCCGAGCGAGAACGACCACTCGGCGTACTTGCGCACGGTCTCGAGCACCTTGGAGACCTGCTGCAGCGCCTGGACCGGCAGTTATACGATCCACGTCCAGTTCGGCACGCCGCCGGACGCGCCCAACCCGCTGACCGCCACCCTCAACCCGACCACCAACGGCCTGTTCACGGTCAGCTGGGCCAATGTCGGCTCCAACCTCACCTACAAGCTGGTCGAAACCACCGGCGGTGGCTGGGTGACCCTGGTCAATGACGCGTGCACGACCACGTGCACGACCAGCTGGACACCCGGTACGGCCCGTCCGATCGGCAACTACAGCTTCATCGCCCAGGCCTGCAATGCGACCGGCTGCAGCACCAGTTATCCGTTGACCGTGGCCGTGCAGGAGGACACCAGCTTCCCGCCGCCGACCGGTTCGATCGGGGCCAGTCCCAATCCGAGCACCACCGGCAATTACACCGTGCAGTGGACCGCCGTATCCGGCGCGACCTATTACAAGCTCTACGAGAAAGACAACGGCGTGGAGCAGGGCGTGATCCAGAATGGATCGTCATTGAGCTGGAGCCCATCCAGCCCGCGCGCTACCGGCGACTACGAATACTGGGTCAAGGCCTGCAAGACCCTGGTCAACGGCACGGATGTCTGCAGCGTCGACAGCGCCGTCTACACCGAACGCGTACGCCTGCCTGGCGTGCCGCCGACGCCGGGGTGGATCGGCTTCTCGCCGACCAACAACGGCAATAACCAGGTCATCTGCAACAACGTCAATCCACGCACCTTCACGTTGTACTGGGAGGCCTCCAGCGGCGACCTGGACCACTACGAGATCTTCGAAAGCAATTTCGCCACCGGAGACATGCCGCCGACCATCATTTCGCGCCCAGACCCGATAGAGCACCCGGAAATACCGCCTCCGTCCAATGCGACTCTGACGCGATATAAGGACGGGAACCCCTACCTGGTCTACTACTATCAGGTACGTGCCTGCAATGCAGCGGGTGGCGACAGCGGTTGCTCGGCTTACCGCGGCATCGCCGAGATGTGTGTTGGTAGTCCCAGCACCTTCGGTCCCAACCGCGTCGTCAGCACGACCTACTACCACACCGACGCGCTCGGCAGTCCCGTGGCCGAAACCAATGCCGCCGGCACGGTCATCAAGCGTTCGCGCTACGAACCATACGGTCTGCCGGCCACCAGCACCTTCGCCGATGCGCCCGGCTATACCGGCCATGTCGAGGATTCGTTTACCCAGCTCAGCTATATGCAGCAGCGCTACTACGATCCGCTCATCGGGCGGTTCCTGAGTGTCGATCCGATAGCGTCGAGCCTAACGAACGGAGCAAATTTCAATCGATATCGGTACGCCAACAATTCTCCCTACAAATATACTGACCCCGACGGACGATGGGTGTGCTCAGACGGCGGGAGTGGAAATTGCGGAAAGTTCGAGGTCGCACTGAATCGCATCACTGACGCAGCTAAAAATGATCGCCTTACCCAGAGCGAACAAGCGCAGATGAAAAAAATAGGAGATTTCTTCGGAAAAAAAGGCGACGATAGCGTCAGCGTTTCCTTCGCAGCCCCGAGCAACGGGGCAGATGGAAATGCAGGCCTTAAAAAAGGGGTCTGTCAATCCAAGTGTGTAACTGCCACCACGGTTACATATGGACAGGTACCCGTTCCTCGCCGAAGAGGATCTGGAATACCTGCAGCGCCGGTTTCCAGTGATGTACCGATCGCCA
>NZ_JANFVR010000293.1 GCF_024609805.1 Tahibacter caeni
TGCGCCGGTTCCCGCGCCTGCCGTGCCGCGGCCGGCAGGCGCTGCGCCCTCCTTCGCCGCCGCCCGCGCCGACGGCAGCCGGCGCGCCGACGACGAAGCCGCGCCGACGGCGCGAAGGCTCAGCCGCCCTGCCCGCAACACTGCTTGAACTTCTTGCCACTGCCGCAGGGACAGGGATCGTTGCGGCCGACCTTCGGCTGTTCGCGCCGCACGGTCGCCGGCTTCAGGCGCTGCTCGAGCCAGTAGTCGTGCGCGTCGAGCGCGAAGCCAACCATGCTGTCGATCAGCGCGTCGCGCTGTTCCTGCGTGGCCACTTCGCCGCCGGTCTCCTCGTCGTCGGGACCGCGCGCGAGCAGGTCCAGCGCCTCGAGGTCGTCGGCCCAGTCGGGATCGTCGAGCAACTCGTTCCAGGACTCCTCGCGCAGGCTGACGCCGCGCAGATAGCCCAACGCCCATTCCTGGCCGTAGGCGGCGATCTCGCCGTCCTCGAGCTCGAACTCGCCTATCCACGGCTCGAATTCGGCGCCGCCCTGAGCCAGCACGCCGGCGATGCGGTTGTAGTGGCGCATGACCAGGTCGAGGATGCGTCCGGCTTCGGCTTCGTCCTCGAACACGGCGGCCTCGTCGCCGTCCTCGTCCGCGTCGTCGTCGCCGCTCCAGACCAGCGGCAGCCACTCCGACGGCATGATGGTCTCGGGACCCGACAGCACGGCGGTCAGATAGCCGTCCAGCATCTCGAAGCTCATGCCGTCGCGTTCGACGGCGCGGTCGTCGAGGAAACGCGACAGGGTCTCGACCTCGGCGTCGCCGAGCGGCTGGGTCAGGTCATTGGGCTGATTCATGGAGAGTCCCGGATGAACGCCGCGCGCAGGTCGTGGCGGCGGAGGAGCGCCATGATGCACCATGCGCGCACGCGGCGCGCGGCGCTGCGTCGGCAAACCGCACTGACCATGGTCCTGCTTGCCGCCGCCGCGCGGATCTGCCCGACCGTCGCGGCCACTTGACTCCGGCACGGGGCTGGCGCAGAACCCGGCATCGGCATTGCGGAGACACGGGACATGAACTGGCTTTCGGTCACGGCGGTCGGCGTCGGCGCGGCCTGCGGCGCCTGGCTGCGCTGGGGCCTCGGCGTCTGGCTCAATCCCCTGTTCGCGCGGCTGCCGCTGGGCACGCTCGCGGCCAATCTCGCCGGCGGCCTGCTCATGGGCGTGCTGCTCGCAGTATTCGAGGCCCACGCGGACGCGTCGCCGCAGCTGCGCCTGTTCGTCGGCACGGGCTTTCTCGGCGGGCTGACGACTTTTTCCACATTTTCCGGCGAGGCGGCATTCCTGGTCGAGCGCGGCGACTACGGCTGGGCCGGCGCGCTCGTCGCCGTCCACGTAACCGGCTCGATCGTCGCGACCCTGGCCGGCTGGCTGCTGCTGCGCGCCCTGCTGCGCGGCTGAGGCCGCGCCCGGCCCGATTCGAAGCCGGCGGCCGATTGCGGCAGAATAGCGGTCTTTGCGCCGCCTTCCGCGCGCCGGCCGCCCGATCCGGCGGTCCGCCCCGGCGGCGCCGCGTTCCGGTTTCCGTGAGGTTTGCGCCGCGATGAGTCTGCAAAGCAATTTCGAACAGATCCCGCTCAAGGAATACGCCGAGCGCGCGTACCTGGATTATTCCATGTACGTCGTGCTCGACCGCGCCCTGCCCTTCGTCGGCGACGGGCTCAAGCCGGTGCAGCGCCGCATCGTCTACGCGATGAGCGAGCTCGGCCTCGCCTCGACGGCCAAGCCGCGCAAGTCCGCGCTGACGATCGGCGAAGTCCTCGGCAAATACCATCCGCACGGCGACAGCGCCTGCTACGAGGCGATGGTGCTGATGACGCAGCCGTTCTCCTATCGCTATCCGCTGATCGAAGGCCAGGGCAACTTCGGTTCGCCCGACGATCCCAAGTCCTTCGCCGCGATGCGCTATACCGAGGCCAAGCTCGCGCCGATCGCCGCGCTGCTGCTCGAGGAGCTCGGCCAGGGCACGGTGGATTTCTCGCCGAACTACGACGGCTCCCAGGAAGAACCGTCCTGGCTGCCGTCGCGCGTGCCGCACGTGCTGCTGAACGGCTCGATGGGCATCGCCGTCGGCATGGCCACCGACATTCCGCCGCACAACCTGCGCGAGATCGCGAGCGCCTGCATCCGCCTGCTCGAGGATCCCGACGCGACCGTGCGCGATCTCTGCGAACACGTGCAGGGCCCCGACTACCCGACGCGCGCCGAGATCATCACGCCGAAGGCCGAGCTGCAGGCGCTGTACGAGAACGGCACCGGCAGCGTGCGCGCGCGCGCCGTCTACGCCAAGGAAGACGGCAACGTCGTCATCACCGCGCTGCCCTACCAGGTGTCGCCGTCCAAGATCCTCGAGCAGATCGCCGCGCAGATACGCGCGAAGAAGCTGCCGATGCTCGAGGACCTGCGCGACGAGTCCGACCACCAGAACCCGATCCGTCTCGTGCTGATCCCGCGCTCCAACCGCGTCGACGCCGACGAGATGATGCAGCACCTGTTCGCGACCACGGACCTGGAGAAGAGCTACCGCGTCAACCTCAACATCATCGGCCTCGACGGACGGCCGCAGGTCAAGAATCTCAAGCAGATCCTCAACGAGTGGCTGCGCTTCCGCAGCGACACGGTCACGCGGCGCCTGAACCACCGCCTGGCCAAGCTCGAACGCCGGCTGCACCTGCTCGAAGGCCTGCGCGTCGCCTATCTCAACCTCGACGAGGTGATCCGCATCATCCGCACCGAGGAAGAGCCCAAGCCGGTGCTGATGGCGCGCTTCCGCCTGAGCGAGGAACAGGCCGACTACATCCTCGAGACGCGCCTGCGCCAGCTCGCGCGGCTGGAGGAAATGAAGATCAACGCCGAGCGCGACCAGCTCGAGGAGGAGCGCGCCCGCATCAACGTGATCCTCAATTCCAAGCAGCGCCTGAAGACGCTGATCAAGGACGAGCTCAAGGAAGACGCGAAGAAATTCGGCGACGACCGCCGCTCGCCGATCGTCGAGCGCCAGGTCGCCCAGGCGCTCGACGAGGCCGCGCTGGTCGCGAGCGAGCCGACCACGGTCGTGCTGTCGCAGAAGGGCTGGATACGCGCGGCCAAGGGCCACGACGTCGATCCGGCCGGCCTGAGCTACCGCGAAGGCGACGCGCTGCAGGCCTTCGCGCGCGGCCGCACGACGCAGCAGGTCGCGTTCGTCGACTCCACGGGCCGCAGCTACTCGACGCCCGCGCACAGCCTGCCGTCGGCGCGCGGCAACGGCGAGCCGCTGACCGGCCGCTTCGCGCCGCCGGCCGGCGCGCGCTTCGAGGCCGTGGCCATGGCCGACGCCGACACGCGCCTCGTGCTGGCCTCGGACTTCGGCTACGGCTTCGTCACGCGCTTCGCGAACCTCGTCGGCAACAAGAAGGCCGGCAAGCAGATTCTCAACATCGACGACAATGCGCGCGTGCTCGCGCCGGCCTACGTCGCCGACGCCGCGCGCGACCGCATCGTCGTCGTGACGAACGCCGGCCATCTGCTGATGTTCTCGGTGGCCGAGCTGCCCGAGCTGGAGAACGGCGGCAAGGGCAACAAGCTCATCGAGATTCCGAAGGCCAAGCTCGGCGAAGGCGAGCGCGTCGCCGGCATCAGCGTCGTCGCCGAAGGCAAGGGCGAAGTCACGCTCTACGCCGGCGCGCGCAAGCTGACCCTGCGCTGGGCCGACCTCGTCGAATACGGCGGCAACCGCGCCGGCCGCGGCGGCCTGCTGCCGCGCGGGCTGCAGCGCGTGGAACGCATCGAGACGACGGGTTGATCGGATCGGCCGCCTCCCGACGGCCTCGAGCGCCCGGCGGGCCGGACGGGCATGGGAGGGACGGGCTGCTCGAGCGATCGACGCAGAACAATGCCACGGAGCGTCACGGAAGCGCTGCCCGATCCGCCGGAGGGTTTGAAATTTTTCAACGCCATTCAACGCAGGAACTGCGCGGCACTACCCTCCGCCGCGCAGTCCGTCCTTCCTGGCGCCTCGCCCGCCGCACGTGCCGGCCGCTCGGCGGCGCGGCGACCGGGAAGAAACGCACCGCAGCCCCGTCGTTCCGGGGAATTCTGCGCCTTGACAGCCTGGAAAACTGCGGGCGGAAAGAACCAAGCTCGAACGCGAAGCCGAGGCGCTTCCGCGCCAGACCCGCGGCGCCTACTGGTCCGAGGTCCTCAAGATCCTCGGCGCGATCATTCTCGGCGTCGGCGGTGTCGTCACGGCCCGCGGCAGCTATGTCATCGCGCAAAGCGGAGCCGAACTGACCAAGCTCAAGGCCGAACAGGCCGCCGAAAAATTGGCGGCGACCGAACAGGCCCGATCGAAGGCCGCCGCGGAAGCCGAGACCGCGATGAAGCTCCGCGACGCCGCGCTCAAGGAACAGGTCGATGCCCGCGCGTCGGTCCAGGAGCTGCGCGATACCTTGGCCGAACTGACTGCCAAGGCGCAGGCCGCCAAGCCGGAGATCGTCAAGCATCGGCTCGTCTACATCCAGTTTCGCGGCGATCTGAAGCGCTCACTCATCAACGATCTGCGCGCATCGCTGGAGACCGGCGGCTATTCCCTGCCAGGGGCCGAACGGCTCGCCGGCGAGTATGACAATCTCGTCAAGTATTTCCGCGCCGAGGGCCAGCCATCTGCCGACGCGCTGCTCGAGGCGACGACGACGTTCTTCGCTGCGCGAGGATGTCCGATTTCGCTGCGGGCCGTGCCGGGCAAGTCCTCGTCCGTCACGGCGCCGCTGGAGTTGTGGCTGGCGCATTCGTGCAAGTCGTAGTCTGCCGAAAGGCAGAAGTCGACTATCGTCGCCGGGCATTCGATCGGACCGGCGCGGCGAGGCGCGCGGATGGCCCGGTTGCTTCGCCGCGCCGCCGCCTTTGCCGTCCCGACGGCACTGCGGCGGCTTTTTCCTTTCCTTCTCGTTGAGGACAGCGCGCCGTGGACCCGCAACGTTTCGATTCCGCGCTCCGGGAAGTGCTGCAGGAAAGAGAAGCCGACATAGTGGCTCACTGGAATCCGCCGGTGACGCCATTCACCGCACTCATGCAGCGTGGGGTGCTGCCGGAAACCGGCAGGCGCCTCGGCCTGCTGCCGCATCCGCAGGAATACTACTCGCTCGATTGCGTCTACGTCGCCGGGTATGACACCAAGCGATTCGCGCCCGGCTCCGGCTATGCGAAAGCCTTTTCCGTCATTCTCGAACACGAGAACGACGGCGCGCGATCCTGCGAGGAAATGAGCAAGCTGCTGCTGTTCAACGCGCCGCTCAAGGTGCTGATCACCTATGCCCGGGCCGGACAGGGACTGGAACGTCTACTCGCCTGCTACACAGGGATGATCGAAGACAGCGGCAACGCGGCATTGGCCGCCAGTTCACAGAGAATTCTCGTCGTATTCGGCGACAAGCCGGACGACACCCCGACCTGGCGCAGTTATCTGTACGAGCGGAACGGTTTCTCGGAGATTACGCCGGCGCTCCCGTGAAGCCTCCACTCGAACGGTACGATTCCGGGAAACCGCCAGCAGCGTTCCGCCGTTCCGAACGGAAGCCGCTCGCACCGCGATGCCGGCGCCGAACCTAGCGCCAGTCCCCCGCCGCCACGAACCCGGCCCAGTAGAACGGATGCACGGATTCGCCGCGCGAGCGGCGGGCTTCGAGCACGGCCAGGTCGGCCGCGGCGACGGCGGCGACGGTGTCCTGCGATTGCTGCAGGCGCGCGCGATACAGCGCTTCCATCCAGGCCGACGTCGCCGCGTCGTCGACGGGCCACAGGCTCATGAGCACGGTGCGCGCGCCGGCCAGACGGAACGCGCGGCGCAGGCCGAACACGCCTTCGTCGCCGAGCCGCGCGCCGAGGCCGGTGTCGCAGGCCGACAGCACGACCCAGGCCACGCCATCCAGGGTCAACGTGCTCACGTCGGCGCCGAGCAGCAGGCCGTTGCTGCCGCGTTCGCCGCTGAGCACGAGGCCGGCTTCGCGCGCGAGCGCCGCGCGCGCGTCG
>NZ_JANFVR010000294.1 GCF_024609805.1 Tahibacter caeni
GGGCGCCTTTGCGGCGCGGCTCGTGCGTTGCGCCGCAGCGCGCCCCGGCCGCCGCGGCGGCCGGGGCGCGGGACTCACCAGCCCATGTAATGGCCGCCGTTGATCGACAGGTTGGCGCCGGTGACCCAGGCGGCCTCGTCGGGGATGAAGAAGCCGACCGCATAGGCGATCTCGTCGGGATTCCCCAGGCGGCCCACCGGGATCTGCGCGGCGATCTTGGCGCGCACTTCCTCGGGTACGGCCATGACCATCTCGGTCGCGACGTAGCCCGGGGAGACGGTGTTCACGGTGATGCCGAACTTCGCGTTCTCCTGGGCCAGCGAGATCGTGAAGCCGTGCATGCCGGCCTTGGACGCGGCGTAGTTGGCCTGGCCGTACTGGCCCTTCTGGCCGTTGATGGAGCTGATCTGGATGATGCGGCCCCATTTGCGCTCGCGCATGCCGTCGATGACCGGACGGGTCACATTGAAGCAGGAATTGAGGTTGGTGTTGATGACGTCCTGCCACTGCAGCGCGGACATCTTGTGGAACGTGCTGTCGCGCGTGATGCCGGCGTTGTTGACGAGGATGTCCACCGGACCGAGCTGGTCGACGACCTCGCGCACCATCGATTCGGCGGACGCCGGATCGGCCACGTCGCCGGCGGCGAGCGCCACGTCGACGCCGTCGCGCTTGAGGGCCTCCTGCCAGGCCGTCGCGCGGGCCTTGTCGCGATAGTTGGTCGCGACCTTGTGCCCCATCGCCGCCAGCTTGCGCACGATCGCCGTGCCGATACCGCCCGTTCCGCCCGTCACCAATGCCACGCGTGTGGTCATGCTCCACTCCCAGTTAGTCGTTGTGATCCGTCGCAACGCGGGAAAGCCGCGAGACGCGGACTTCGCGGGATTCTACACAAGCCTCATGACCTGCCATGACGCATCTGCACAATTGCCGCGCTGCGCGGAATCGCATTCACGTCGAAGACCTCGATCGCCGCGGCGAGCAGCGCGGCCGGCGTGCCCGCAGGGCCCAGACGCGCCGCGGGCAGGCCGAGGAAGTCGAGCGCGGCGCGCAGCGCCGGCAGCGGATCGGCCGCATCGATCGGCAGGGCGCTGTCCTGTTTGCTGAGCTTGCGCCCGGCCGCGTCCAGCGCGAGCGGCAGATGCAGATACGCCGGCGTCGCGAAACCCAGGCGCTGCTGCAGCAGGATCTGCCGCGGCGTGGAGTCGAGCAGGTCGGCACCGCGCACGACTTCGCTGATGCCCTGGGCCGCATCGTCGACGACGACGGCGAGCTGGTAGGCGTAGTAGCCCTCGACGCGGCGCACGACGAAGTCGCCGACCTCGGCGGCCAGCGGCTGTTCGCAGCGGCCGAGCAGCACGTCGTCGAAGCCTACGACGACATCGGGCACGCGCAGGCGCCAGGCCGGCGCGCGATCCGCTGACGGCGCGGCGATGCAGGGGCTGCGATGCAGTCCGGCGCTCGCTTGCAGATCGCTGCGGCTGCACCAGCAGGCGAACGCGTCGCCGGCGTCGACCAGTCGCCGCAGCGCCGCGGCGTAGGCGTCCTGGCGCTCGTGCTGCCAGACGACCGCTTCGTCGGAAACCAGGCCGAACGCGGCCAAGGTTGCGAGCTGTCGTTGCGCCGCGCCGGCGACTTCGCGCGGCGGATCGAGATCCTCGACGCGGATGATCCAGGCGCCGTTCCGGCTGCGCGCGCGCAACCAGCTGCCGACGGCGGCGACGAGCGAGCCGAAATGCAACGCGCCGGTCGGCGACGGCGCGAAGCGGCCTCGATACGGCACCGAAGGGACGTCGTTCATGCGTCGACGACGCCGCTCCGACTAGGTTGTGCGGCGGCCGTCCGTCCTGCGGCCCGTGCGGCTGCATCCCGCGGCGCGCGCTTGAACTCGCCGGTTCCGGACGCAACTAAGGCCGGAGCCGGATTTCGTTTTCCGCTACGGGAATCTGTCGTCATGCGCATCGTGTTGTTCCTGGCCACCAACCTGGCCATCCTGTTTCTGCTGACCATCGTGATCAAGCTGTTCGGCCTCGACGCCGGCAGCACGCGCAACCTGACCTCGCTGCTGGTCATGGCGGCGGTCATCGGCATGGGCGGCTCGTTCATATCGCTGGCCCTGTCCAAATGGATGGCCAAACGCGCGACCGGCGCGCAGGTCATCACGCAGCCGCAGAACGAAGTCGAACAGTGGCTGTATAGCACGGTCAAGCGCCAGGCCGAGGCGGCCGGCATCGGCATGCCGGAGGTCGCGATCTACGGCGGCCCGGAGATGAATGCGTTCGCGACCGGCATGAGCCGCGACAGCGCGCTCGTCGCGGTCAGCATGGGGCTGCTGCAGAACATGGACCGGCGCCAGATCGAAGCCGTGCTCGCGCACGAGATCAGCCACGTCGCGAACGGCGACATGGTCACGATGGGCCTGATCCAGGGCGTGCTGAACACCTTCGTGATCTTCCTCGCGCGCATCATCGGCTCGCTCGTCGATTCGTTCCTGCGCGGCGGCCGCGACAGCGAAGGCGGTGGCGGCATCGGCTATTTCGTGACCGTCATGGTCGCGCAGCTCGTGCTCGGCGTGTTCGCCTCGCTGATCGTCATGTGGTTCTCGCGCTGGCGCGAGTTCCGCGCCGACGCCGGCGCGGCGCGCCTGGAAGGCAAGGGCGCGATGATCTCGGCGCTGCAGCGCCTGGCCGCCGGCCACGGCGAGTCGACCCTGCCGAAGGAAGTCGCCGCGTTCGGCATTGCCGGTTCCTTCGGCAAGCTGTTCGCGAGCCATCCGCCGATCGAGGAACGTATCGCGGCGCTGCAGCAGCAGGCCTGAGTACCGGCGCCTGACCGGCCGCCGGCCGGGAATCCGCGGCACACAACGAAAAAAGCGGCCGAGAGGCCGCTTTTTTCATGAGCGAGACGGCACTGGCCGCCCGTTTCACTGCAGGTCGTAGACCATGACCTTTTCCGGCTCCTGCAGGAAGTTGCCCTGCACGAAGTTGACGCCGCAGCTGAACAGGATCGACATGCTCGCGGCGTCCTCGACGAATTCGGCCACGGTCTGCTTGCCGGCGTGGGCCGCCTGGTCGCAGAGCTCCTTGAGCTTTTCCTGGTTTTCCTTGTGCTTGGGCAGCTCGGCCATGTAGCTGCGGTCGAGCTTGAGGTAGTCCGCATCGATGTGCTTGAGCAGCTGCATCGAATTCAGGCCGGAACCGAACTGCTCCAGCGCGAAGCCGCAATGGATCTGCTTGAGGCCCGCGACGAAGCTGCGCGCGGGCTTGAGGCTCGTGACGACCTTGCTTTCGGGCATCTCGAACACGAGCGCGTCGCCGCGCAGGCGCGCGTTCTTGAGCTGCTGCGCGATCCACGGCAGCAGGGTCTGGTCTTCCAGCGACTGCGGCGTGAGCTTGATGAAATACGTGGTCTTGACGCCGCTCTTCTCGCGCTCGACGAGCGCCTTGATCGCATGCGCGATGACCCAGCGGTCGATCTGCGGCATCAGGCCGTTCTGTTCGGCGATCGGCAGGAAGAAGTTCGGCGTGATCTCGCCCTTCGGTCCCTGCATTCGCAGCAGGATCTCGAAGAAGTCGCCGTCGGCGCCGTGCAGGCTGATGATGGGCTGGTTGAACAGCACGAAGCCGTTGTTGGCCAGCGCGTCCTGCACGAGCTTGAGCCAGTGGCGCTGCTTCTCCTCGGCGGCCTTGTCCTGGGCAGCCGGGTCGAAGATGTTGACGCGGTTGCCGCCCTCGGTCTGCGCCGCGCGCAAGGTCGCGTTCGCGTTGGCCAGGATGGCCTGGGCGTTCGCGTTCTTTTCGCCGATCAGGCAGCCGCCGACGCTCATCGTCACGTTGATCGACTGCTTGCCGACCTCGAAGATGCGTTCGCTGAAGGCCTTGAGCAGCACTTCGGCGACCTTCTTGGAGTTTTCCTGGTCGCGGCCGACCAGCAGCACGGCGAAGGTGTGGTCGGCGAAGCGCGCGGCGACGTCGGCTTCGGCCAGATGGCGGCGCATGAGGTTGGCCAGGTCGCCCAGCAGCAGGTCGGCGTTGCCGATGCCGATGGTGTCGAGGACCTTCTTGAAGTTGTCCGGCTCCAGCAGCAGCAGGCAGCGGTCGTTGCTGCCGGCCGCGGCCGCGGCGACCGCGCGGTCGAGCTCGACGAGCAGGTGCTGGCGGTTGTAGAGGTCGGTGACGAGATCCTTCGAGCGCAGCGCGTCGAGCTCCTTCTCGAGCTCGGGATTGTTGGTCTGCTGACGGAAGATGATCTGCTGGCAGGGCTCGCCTTCGTAGCTGGCTTCGGCGAACTCCATGGTCGAGTCGAAGGTCGAGCCGTCGGAGCGCTGTGCCTTGAGGTTCAGCTTCTGCGGCGGCTTCTCGCCCTTGGAGAGCTTCTTGAGCAGCGCCTTGAAGTCGTCGGCGTCCTCGGGCGCGATCATGTCGAGGATGGACATGCTCTCGATGTCCTCGAACTCGTCGAAGCCGAACATCTCGAGATAGGCCTTGTTCGCGCGCACGTGCATGCCTTCGTGCACGTAGGCGATCGGGTCGCGCGAGGAGTCGAGCAGGGAGTCGCAGCGCCGTTCGGTCTCGCGCAGCGCCGCTTCGAGGCGGCGCACGCTGCGGCGCATCAGCAGGCTCTCGAACTCGCGCTTGACGACCATCTGCGTGTGATCGGGCCGCGCGCGCAGCGCGATCGCCCGGCAGCCGGTGCGGAACGCCTCGACGATGAGGTCTTCGCTCGGACCGGCGGCGCTGCCGACGATCGCGATGTCCTTGCCGCCGCGGTTGGCCGCGTCGGCGACCTGGCTCAGGCGCAGGGTCTTGGCCGCGAGGTTGACGAGGATCAGATCCGGCGTGCTCTGGAGTATCTGTTCTTCGAGTTCCGCCTCGTTCGTGGCGCGCGCCGGGCGTACCGCGATGCCGCCGTTGCGCAAGACGCTGATCTGCTGTTCGGCGTCCTCGACGGAATCCTCGATCAGCAGCAACTTGATGACGCTGTCCTGTTTACTCATGTCCCCTCGAACGGCGGGCAGACGCGCGCGCAGCCGGCAGGGAAATGACCCCGGCATCGCTCCGCATCTGGCGGATCAATCTTGATGAATCGGTAAGCAAGAAGGTGCGAGCAACCGCTTGTCGCCGTTTTTACCGGATTCGTCCGGTTATTTCCACACTGAATCCAGCGGCTTGCGTGCGGCGTCACAGCGGCGTCTTTGACTTTTCGCCGGCCAGCTCGCGTACCAGACGCGGCACGAGATAGCCTGGCAGACGCTGCCGCAGCGCCTCGACCAGGGCCAGCGCCGCGTCGTCGGCGACCTCGAAATGGGCCGCGCCGAGCACGCGGTCGAGCTGATGCAGATAGTACGGCAGCACGCCGGCGGCGAACGCGCGCTCGGACAGCGCGGCCAGCGCGTCCGCATCGTCGTTGACGCCGCGCAGCAGCACGGCCTGGTTCAGCAGGGTACAGCCGGCGGCGTGCAATGCGGCGCAGGCGGTGTCGACGGATGCGTCGAATTCGTTGGCGTGGTTGGCGTGCAGCACGACGACCTTCTGCAACGGCAGCGCGGCGAGCCAGGTCAGCAGGCCCGCATCGACGCGCTCGGGCAGCACGACCGGCAGCCGCGTGTGCAGGCGCAGGCGCCGGACATGGGGAACGTCGCGCAGGGCCGCGGTCAGCTCGGCCAGCTTCGCATCGGACAGGGACAGCGGGTCGCCGCCAGACAGGATGACCTCGTCGATCGTCGGATCGGCCGCGACGGCCGCAACGGCCTCGCGCCAGCGGCCGGCCGCGGCGGTTTCTTCGGCATATGGAAAATGCCGGCGGAAGCAATAGCGGCAGTTGACCGCGCAGGAGCCGGTCGCGATCAGCAGCGCGCGGCCGGCATATTTCTGCAGCACGCCGTGGGCCGAGCGCGCGGCCAGGTCGCCGACCGCGTCGGCCGTGAACCCGGGCTGGGACGCCAGCTCGGCCGCGAGCGGCAGCACCTGGCGCAGCAGCGGGTCGGCCGGGTCGCCGGCCCGCATGCGCGCGACGAAGCCGCGCG
>NZ_JANFVR010000295.1 GCF_024609805.1 Tahibacter caeni
CGCGCGCGAGCAGCAGCGCGCCGGCGAACGGCGCACGGCCGAGATCGCGGATCTGCACGGCTGAACCGCCGGACCGGGCCGGCGGCGGACTACGGCGACGGCAGCGCCGCGCGACGCACGATTCGCACGGCACGCGATGGCGCCGGAGAGTCCGGCGCGGCGCGCGGCCTCATTCGTCGACGAGATCCTTCAGCGCGCGCTCGCGTTCCGCGGTGAAATGCGCGCGCCAGGCGTCGGCGCCCACCGTCGGATATTTCTGCGCACCGAACGCGACCCAGGCGTCGCGGTACTTGATCCACGCGCGTTCGGCCGCGCGTATGCCGTCGGTCGTGACCGTGCCGTTGGAGCCGTCGGTGCCCTGCTGCCTGACATACTGCAGGGCCGCCGCATAGCTCGCGTTCAGCGCCTTGTCGGCCGCGGCGAACGCGGCCGCGTCGCCGGTCGGCAGCTTGTCGTGTTCGAACGCATCGAGCGCCGCGGCGAAGCCGTTCTCCAGGTCCTCGCGCGCGCCGACCGCCATCGCGCCGCGCGCGGTGCCGCTCATGTCGACCTCGCCGTCGACGACCGCGTCGAAATACGCGTCGGCCGCGCCGCGCAGCCGGGTCAGCGCGGCGCGATCGGCCGCGCTCCATTGCGCCGTCAACGCAGACACGCGGCGGTCGCGCTCGACCTTGGCCGCACTGGCGCCGCGATCGGCGCAGAAACCCATCATGAAGCCGCTGGTGATGTCGTCGCAGAGATCCAGCCGGCCGGCCTTGGCGCCGGCCTTGGCCATCGCATCGAGGTGTTCGAGGCGGCCGTCGAGCTCGGCCGGCGCGCCTTCGGTCTCGCAGGCGAACTTGCGGGCCAGCTCGATGTTGCGCGCGACGCCGTCGCCGTTGGCGTAGATCATCATCAGCACGCCCGAACCGCCGAATACGATGTCATTGCCCTTGTCGCGCTCGACGTAGGCGCACAGGCGCGCCTGCACGTAGTCGGGCTTGCCGCCGTCGGCGTAGTAAAGCGTTTCCGAATCGCAGCCCTGCAGGCGTTCGCGCGCCGCCGCATCGGGCTGGTCGGCAGCCGGCACGGCGAGCTTGGCCAATGCGGCGCAGGCCGGGTTTTCGCCGAAATCCTGCGCGGCGGCCGTGGCCGATCCCAGTGCCAACGCTGCCGCGAGCACACTGCGCCTGCCTTGCTTCATCGTCCGACTCCATGTCCCGGGAGCACGCAGTGTACGCGGCGCCGCGACGGCCGCGCAGTCGCGCTCCATGGCGGCGTCAGGGTTCCGGCAGCCAGCTGTAGAGTCGCCCGCTCGCGCCGCTGGCCTGGCCCGCGTTGCGCGATCCGCTGACGACGTAGAAGCGGCCGCCGAGCGCGGCGCCGGGCACGCCGTGGACCGCTTGCGGCAGCGACGGTCCCGACGACCAGCGCTCGGCGCCGGCCGCATAGACTTCGGTGACGGCGACCAGCTCCATGCTCGATCCGGCGCGCCGCTCGCCGCCGCTGATCACGATCTGTTCGCCCACCACGGCGGCGGCGAATCCGCCGCGCGCCTGCAGGAACGGCGGCCCCGGGCGCCAGCGCTCGGCGACGGGATCGTAGATCGCGGTCGTGCGCGTGTCGGGCGAGCGGCCGCCGAGCATCCAGATCTCGCCCTGGAACGCGACGACCTGGGAATGATCGCGCTCGGTCGCATCCGGCGCGCGGATGCGGCGCACCGCGCGCTGGCGCGGATCGAATTCCTCGAGGCTGCCGTCGCCGTAGCCGATGTAGACGCGACCGTTGAGCGGCGCCGCATGACTGCCGAACGTCGGCGACAGCTCGGGCACTGCATCCCAACGCGCCGCGGCGACGTCGTAACGGAAGCCGGCCGCGCTCTGATCGCCGCCGCCGAGCGCGTCGCCGCCGACGAAATAGATGCCGCCGTCGACGGCGAACGCAGCCAGATGATGCCGTCCGCCCGGCAGCGGCGACAGCACGCTCCAGCTGCGGTCGGCCGGGTCGTAGCGCTTGAAGCCGCGCGGATCGCCGTAGCCGCCGAGTGCGTAGAGCCGGCCGTCGAGTACGACGGCGGCGTGCTCGGACTGGGCCGGCGCCGGCATCGGCGCATGCTCCACCCAGCTGCCGCGCAGACGCGGCGACGGCGTGCCGTCGATGCACGGCGCGCCGGCCAGCGCGGTCACGCGCGCCGCGGCATACGTGCCGCTGCCGTACGCCGCGTCGTCGGCCGCATAGCGAACGGCGGCGTGGTTGCAGTCGCTGAAATCGAATTCCAGGCGGCCCCAGCGCTGCGTGCGTACGGCCTCCGCATCGAACGCGGCGCCGAAGCGCGTGCCGCGCGTGACGTAGGCGTCGACCGCCAGGCGATTGTCGGCGCTGCGCCGGCCGACGCCGGTCAGCCAGAGCTGGCGGCCGTCGACGTCGAACGTGAACCAATAGACCAGCATGCGGCCGTCGGGCAGATCCTCGACGAACCAGCCTTCGCCCGAACGTCCGGGCACGAACCAATTGCCGCTGCGGCTGCGCAGTCCGTCGATCGCGCGGCCGCCGCCGGCGGCGAGAGCCCGCATGCCGCTGCATTCGGCCTGATCGATGCTCGTGATCCGGCTCAGTTCGCGCGTGCCGCTGCCGTAGCCGGCCGGGCCCGCATAGCTCAGCGTCGCCGACGCGCAGTCGTGGAAGCGGAACCGCAGGCTGCCCCAGACCGGATTCTCGATCTGCGCCGGATCGAACGCGGGACCAAAGCGGCCGCCGCGCGGACGGTAGACCTGGGTGAACGTCAGCGTGTCGCCGCGCACCTGGCCGCCGGCGGCGACGAGCCAGACCTGTTCGCCGTCCTCGCCGCTCGCCGGAAACGTGAACCACGCGGCGACCGCATTGCCATCGGGCAGGATTTCGAGAATGAAGCCCTCGCCGCTGCGATCGGGCTGGAACCAGGAACCGCTGTGGCCGGGACCGACCCAGTACGGGCCTTCGACCGTACCGGCCGCGGCGCTCGCGGCCTCCGCTGCCGGCGTCATCAGGAACAGCAGGCTCAACAAACGTATCGCCGAGCGGACGACGAGGGATGGCGAACAACGGTTCCCGTGCTGCGCGCGTGCGGACATGGCGAGGCTCCGGACGGGCGGTCCAGTTTCTACGAACATCGTCGTATGTCAACCCGGACTCGCCGGCGCTGCGGACTCGGCTATGCTCGGCGCTTCGCCCCGCCACCGCCGATTCCATGCGCCGACTGCTGCTTGCCTCGCTGTTCGTCGTCTCCCTGGCCTCCGCCACATCTGTCCGTGCCGTCGATCGCAACGACGGCGCGTGGCTCATCGTGCAGGCCGGCCATCTGCTCGACCGTCCGGGGCAGCCGCCGCGCGGCGCGGCGACCGTGCTGATCCGCGACGGACGCATCGCTGACGTGCGCGACGGCCATCTCGACGCGGCCGCGTTCGCCGACGTGCCGGCCGGCACGCGCGTGCTCGACCTGCGCGACCGCTACGTGCTGCCGGGCCTGATAGACAGCCACGTGCACCTGACCTCGGACAAGGCCGGCAGCGAGGCCCAGCTCGAATCGGTCACGCGCAGCACGGCGTATTTCGCCTACGAGGCCGGCGTCAACGCGCGCAAGACCCTGCTGGCCGGCTTCACGACCGTGCGCAACCTCGGCGACCGCAACGGCGTGACGCTCGCGCTGCGCGATGCGATCGCGGCCGGCAAGCTGCCGGGACCGCGCATCCTCGACGCGGGTTCGGCCATCTCCACGAGCGCCGGCCACATGGACCCGACCCTGGGCTTCCGCGACGACCTGCACGAAGCGCTCGCGATCGAACAGACCACCTGCGACGGCGCCGACGACTGCCGCCGCGCCGTGCGACGGCAGATCGCGCGCGGCGTCGACGTGATCAAGATGGCGACGACCGGCGGCGTGAACAGCCGCATCGGCGCCGGTCTCGGCCAGCAGATGTTCGAGGACGAGGCGCGCGCGATCGTCGAAACCGCGCATCTGTACGGCCGCAAGGTCGCCGTCCACGCGCACGGCGCCGACGGCATCGCGCTGGCGCTGCGCGCCGGCGCCGATTCGATCGAGCACGGCACACTGCTCGACGCCGACACCCTCGCGCTGTGGCGCAAGAGCAAGGCCTGGTTCGTGCCGACCCTGTCGACGGTCAACGGCTACAAGGAGCGCCTCGCGGCGAATCCCGACGCCTATCGCGGCGACGTGCGCGCGAAGATCGAGTGGCGCATCGGCGTGACCGGCAAGGCGCTGCGCCAGGCCGTCGCCGGCGGCGTGCGCATCGCGTTCGGCACCGACGCCGGCGTCAGCCTGCACGGGCGCAACGCCGACGAATTCGAGCTGCTGGTCGAATACGGCCTGACGCCGGCCCAGGCCGTGCGTGCCGCGACGATCGACGCCGCCGAGCTGCTGGGCCTGCAGACGGAGGTCGGCAGCATCGAAGCCGGCAAGCGCGCCGACTTCGTCGCGGTCGCCGGCGATCCGCTCGCCGACGTGCGCGTGCTCAAGGACGTGGCCTGGGTCGTCAAGGACGGCCGCGTCGAGAAATCGCCGGCGGCGCCGTGACGGCCGCGCTGCGCTCGAGCCGGCGCGGACCGGCATCGCAGTAATTAATAAATTTTTGCAAATTTAAAGACACGGTGGCGCCGCGCGCGACCGCGTCCCCGTCGCCGGCGGCGTTCCGCGGCAGTCCGGCGGTCCGCGCGCAGCCGGCGAAGATACTCGAAACCGCGCCGGTGCCGCGGTTGCGGTGCAGCAAGTCCGCGCAACGTCGTACAGGTGGCCGCCGGATCGCAAATATTGCGCAGAAACCGCTTAAATCTTGCGGTACTCATGCAGTAAAGTGTCGCCGCCGACACTGGCCGCCCGCCGATGACCGCGCGGGCGAAACTCTCTGTCACCGAGAACCAAAGCCCATGGCCAAGAAAGCAGCAACCAGCAAGACCAAGAGCGCCAAGCCCGCCGCCGCCGCGCCGAAGCCGATCAAGGACTCGTTCACCAAGTCCGAGCTCGCCCGTCATCTCGCCGACCAGGCCGGCGTCGAGCCCAAGGCCGCCAAGGCCGTGCTCGCCGCGCTCGAAGCGACGATGCTCGGCTCCATCCACAAGAAGGGCGCCGGCGTGTTCACCTTGCCGGGTCTGCTGAAGGTGACGGCGCAGGCCGTGCCGGCGAAGAAGAAGCGCTTCGGCAAGGATCCGTTCAGCGGCGAAGAGCGCTGGTTCCCGGCCAAGCCGGCGACCGTGCGCATCAAGGCGCGAGCGCTCAAGAAGCTCAAGGACGCTGCGCTCTGAGTTACGCCGCGGCAGCAGCCGCTGCCGCTCCGCTTCATCCAACCGGGCGCTCGTCGCCCGGTTGTCGTTTGCGGGACCGGAAATCCATCGGTCCGGGCCGGTCGGATCGCGGCCGTCGGCGTTCCCACCACGCCGATCCGTCCGGACGTCCGGCGCGCGTATGGAACGAGCCTGCGCCCGTTTCCCGATCGAACGGTGCCGGCAGTACCTGGCACGTTCTGCGGGAATACGTCGTTGTGCGATCGCTCTCGTGCAATCCCGGCCGGATCAAATCCTGGCCGGCGATTCCCGACGGCTGCTAGCGGCGCAGCAGGAAATACGGCAGCGAGCACAGCGCGATCAGCGCCGCGATGACGATCAGCGCCGACACGACGCGCAGCGGTTCGCGCCGCAGCAACTGACCGAAGCTCGTGGCCTGCCCGCCGGCACCGGCCTCGGCGAACGCACTGCGCGCCGCCTCGCGACGCCGCTGCTGATACTGCTCGAGCAGCTGCAGCGCCTCGGCGGCCCGCGCCTCGTCGGCCAGCCACAGCGCGCCGGCGGAAATGCCGAAACGGCTGGCCGGCACTTCGAAGAATTCGATCGCATGCGCCTGCAGCAGCTGGCGCACTTCCTCGGCCTCGTCATCGGGAACGTGACGCAGGTTCAGCAAGAGAATGGACATGGGCCCAAGCATAGCCGAGTGCGCGGCGCCGGCGGCGGCGCCCGGCCGGGTGCGGCGAATCGGCGCAGGCGGAC
>NZ_JANFVR010000296.1 GCF_024609805.1 Tahibacter caeni
CCGCGTCCACCGCCGCCGCCGCGCCGGCGGCGCCCCCGCGACTTGCCGTCGCTGTCGTTCCGGGCCGTCTCCGCCGCGGCGGCTTCGGCCGCATCCGCCTGGTCGTCGATCGCGTTCTGCGCGTCGGCCGGATGCGCGGCGCGCTCGCGCCTGGGCGGCGGCACCAGCAGGTCCGGCGTCACCGTCGCGACCGGGATCTTCTGCGAGATGAAGCTCTCGATGTCCGGCAGCCCCATCGCGTAGAGGTCGCAGGCGAAGCTGATCGCATCGCCCTCGGCGCCGAGGCGCGCGGTGCGGCCGATGCGATGCACGTAGTCTTCCGGATCGTTCGGCAGGTCGTAGTTGAAGACGTGGCTGACGGCCGGGATGTGCAGGCCGCGCGCGGCCACGTCGGTCGCTACGAGCACGTCGACCTCGCCGCGCTGGAAGCGCTCGAGCAGCTTCTGGCGCTTCTTCTGCGGCACGTCGCCCGACAGGGCGCCGACGCGGAAGCCATGGCGTTCGAGCCGGGTCGTCACGCGCTCGGCCGCGATCTTGGTGTTCACGAACACGATGCTTCGCTGCACGGCGGGCGCCGACATCAGGTTCAGCAGCAGCGGCATCTTTTCCTCGGTAGCCGGGAAATAGACGCTCTGGCGCACGCGCGAGGCGGTGACCGATTCGGTCTCGACCGACAGCTTCTCGGGATTGTTCATGTGCTCGTAGGCCAGCTCGAGCACGCGGAAACTCAGGGTGGCCGAGAACAGCAGGCCGAGGCGGCGGTCGCGCGGCGGCAGGCGCCGCATCAGGAAGCGCACGTCCTTGATGAAGCCCAGGTCGAACATACGGTCGGCTTCGTCGATGACCATGACGTCGACCGCGCGCAGGCTGAACACGTGCTGCTTGAAGTAGTCGATCAGGCGGCCCGGCGTCGCGATGATGATGTCGACGCCGCCGCGCAGCTGTTCGCGCTGCTTGTCGTAGTCGACGCCGCCGTAGATCAGCGCCGACTTCAGGCCGGTGTGCCGGCCGAGATTGCGGAAATCCTTGTCGATCTGGATGGCCAGTTCGCGCGTCGGGGCCAGGATCAGGCAGCGCGGATCGGTCTCCTTGCGCTCGGCCAGGGCCGGCACGGTCAGCAGCCGCTGCATGGCCGCGACCAGGAATGCGCCGGTCTTGCCGGTGCCGGTCTGGGCCTGCCCGGCGACGTCGCGGCCGGCCAGGGCGACCGGCAGGGTCAGCGCCTGGATCGGCGTGCAACGCGTGAAGCCGGACTCGTGCAACCCGGCCAGCAGGCTGGGGTGCAGGTCGAAACTATCGAAGAAACAATCAGTTAATACTTGCTCGGACATTCATATGGCCAGATGGTCCGGACTCGGCCAGGCATCCAGCCTTATCCGGGGACTTGAGGATCATTCCACAGACCCAACTTGAAACGCGCGAAGGGTTGGGCTCAAATGCCGCCCCTCCCGCCCCTGCCACGCTCCGCCTTGCCCAGCAACGGCCCGAGTGTAGCCTAAACCCAAACATTTCCGCAGCTTGGCGGAAATTCTTAAGACGGAGAATTCCCTTGAGCCAGCTGATCGCCCATACCAGCGACGACACCTTCGAATCCGACGTGCTGAATTCGGCGGAGCCGGTCCTCGTCGACTTCTGGGCCGAATGGTGCGGCCCCTGCAAGATGATCGCGCCGGTGCTCGACGAGCTTGCCGCGAACTACCAGGGTCGCATGAAAGTGGTAAAGGTCAACATCGACCACAACCAGAAGACCCCGCGCAGCTACAACGTGCGCGGCATCCCGACCCTGATGATCTTCAAGAACGGCAAGGTCGAAGCGACCCAGATCGGCGCCGTTTCCAAGACCCAGCTGACCCAGCTGATCGACCGCACGCTCTGATTCACGCAGCCTGCGGGCGGCGCCGGACGCCGCCCGCGGCGGGCGCCGAGTATGCCGCCCCGCGGCGGTTCGCAGAAGTCCGGCGTCGTTCGCCGCGATCCGCGAACGCCTTCCGCAGACGATTCCGCGCCGCGTTCCGCCGCGCTATCCACCCGCCGGTACTTCCGTTTTCCGCACGCGGCGGCATACTGAACGCCTTGTCCGTACACGCTTTACGCGTCCATTCCACAGTGCTAAGTTAGTTCCGGTTTTGCGGGGCGCAGCGCCCCACCCCCTTCCGGTTCATCCCCTGATTCCATCCCGTCGGCATGTCCATGCCGGCCAACGGCGCCCATGCGAGGTTTGCCCGTGTCTGATATCGAGAACAAGGAAAACGGCTCGGCCGCAACGGCCGACGCGCGTCCCGAATCCCCGTCGCCGTCGTCCGCCGCCGAAGCGCGCGCCGCACGCCGCGAAGCGCAGGCCGCCCGTGCCGCAGCGAAAGCCGAGGCCGCCGCCCGCAACGAAGCCGGCAACGAAGCGCCGGCCCGCGAAGAACGTCCGCAGCGCCACGAACGCACCAGCGAAGGCGACCGCCAGCCGAGCAGCGACCTGTTCACCGCGTCGGGTTCCGACGGCAACACGGCGGCGCCGGCCGCCGAGCGCGGCGGCAACGAAGGCGGCAATAACGGCGACAACGCGCAGAACCCGCAGGGCCAGGCGCAGAACAACGGCCAGCAGAGCGGCCAGTACCAGCAGGGCCAAGGCCAGGGCCGCCGCGAAGGCCGCAACCGCAATCGCAACCGGCAGAACCGCCAGCAGCAGCAACAGATGCGCGGCGGCAACTACGAAGACGAGATTCCCGACGAGCGCAACGGCGGCGGCAACGGTCCGCTGATCAACCTGACCGAGCTCAAGCGCAAGCCCGCCGCGGCCGTGCTGGAGATCGCCGAGGGCCTCGGCATCCAGGAAGGCGTCGCGCGTGCGCGCAAGCAGGACGTCATCTTCAACATCCTCAAGGCGCATGCGCGCGCCGGCGGCGGCATCTGGGGCGAAGGCGTGCTGGAAATCCTGCAGGACGGCTTCGGCTTCCTGCGCTCCGGCGACGAGTCCTACCTGGCCGGCCCCGACGACGTCTACGTCAGCCCGAGCCAGATCCGCCGCTTCAACCTGCGCACCGGCGACTACATCACCGGCCGCATCCGTCCGCCGAAAGACGGCGAACGCTACTTCGCGCTGCTCAAGCTCGACGACATCAACGGCGAGCCGCCCGAAGCCTCCAAGAACAAGGTCCTGTTCGAGAACCTCACGCCGCTGTTCCCGCGCAAGGCCTTCCGCCTCGAGCGCGGCAACGGTTCCTCGGAAGACATCACCGGCCGCATCCTCGACCTGATGTCGCCGATCGGCAAGGGCCAGCGCGGCCTCATCGTGTCGCCGCCGAAGGCCGGCAAGACCATGATGCTGCAGAACGTCGCGCAGGCGATCGTGCACAACCATCCGGAAGCGCACCTGATCATCCTGCTGATCGACGAGCGTCCGGAAGAAGTCACCGAAATGGTCCGCGGCGTGCGCGCGGCCGAAGTCATCAGCTCGACCTTCGACGAACCGGCCGCGCGTCACGTGCAGGTCGCCGACATGGTCATCGAGCGCGCCAAGCGCCTCGTCGAGCACAAGCGCGACGTCGTGATCCTGCTCGACTCGATCACGCGCCTGGCCCGCGCCTACAACACCGTCGTGCCGAGCTCCGGCAAGGTGCTGACCGGCGGCGTCGACGCCAATGCGCTGCAGCGTCCGAAGCGCTTCTTCGGCGCCGCGCGCAACGTCGAGGAAGGCGGTTCGCTGACCATCCTCGCGACCGCGCTCGTCGACACCGGCTCGAAGATGGACGAGGTCATCTACGAAGAGTTCAAGGGCACCGGCAACATGGAAGTGCACCTGGACCGCCGCATCACCGAGAAGCGCGTCTATCCGGCGATCAACATCAACCGCTCCGGTACGCGCCGCGAGGAACTGCTGATCGAACCGGACATGCTGCAGAAGATCTGGATCCTGCGCAAACTGCTGCACCCGATGGACGAGCTGGCCGCGATGGAATTCCTGCTCGACAAGATGAAGAACACCAAGTCCAACGACGAGTTCTTCGCGACGATGAAGCGCGGCTGAGGCCTGGCGGATCGGGTAACCCGAAAAAGCGCGGCTCCGGCCGCGCTTTTTCGTTTCGGAGAGCAGGTGCCGCAATCCGCCGGATTCGCCCGCCGATCACGGCAGCCCCAGCGCTCCGGCCGTGGCTTCCGCCGCGGCGCGCGAGATTTCCTGCGGCAGCAGCGCTTCGCGCAGTACCGGCAGCGACTGGCCCAGCAACGCGCGCGCCGCACTGCGGTCGCCCTGGCGCAGGCGCACGGCGGCGAGTTCGCTGCGCGCGATCGCGAGGTCGATCGGCAGGGTCGAGCCGGCTTCGAAGCCGGCGACGGCGATTTCGAGTTCGCGCGCCGCGGTGGCGACGTCACCACGGTCGAGCGCAAACGAGGCACGCGCGCGATGCAGATGCAGCTGGACCGGATGCGTCGGCGCCAGCGCCTGCCACAGCCGTTCGGACTGCTGCAGCAGCGGCAGACCGATGTCGGGCTTGTGCGACTGCCGCGCGAGCAGGGTCAGCTGCCAGACCGTCAGCGCGTATTCCAGTGAATCCTCGCCGTCGAGGCGCGCCGCACGATCGCGCAGATCCTCGAGCTGAGCCCGCGCCGCGGCGATCTGTCCGGCGCGCCCGAGCGTGCGCGCTTCGCTGCGTGCGATGCGCCGGCGGAACTGATCGTCGGCACCGATGCCGCCGTCGTCGAGGATCTGTCGCGCCGCGCGGAACTCGGCCAGCGCCGCGGCGTAGTCGCCGGCGTTCTCGAGTATGCCGCCGAAGTTGCCGCGCGACGTCGCGCGATCGACCGCGCCGTGCAGGCCGGCCGCACGCATGTGCTCGTCGGAGCGGCGCAGGGTCTCGGCGGCTTCGCGATAGCGGCCGAGCTCGTTGAGCACGACGGCCAGGTCGTTGGTCAGCACCATCATGCGTGCGCCGCCGGGATCGACGACGCGCGCCTGCAGCGTGATCGCCTCGCGCAGCAGCGGCTCGGCGGCAGCCGGATCGCCGTTGGTGCTCAGCGCATTGGCGCGCGCGCGCAGCAGCACGACGTGCTCGGGCGACTGCGGCGGCCGCTGCCCGTCGACGCGCGCCAGCGCTTCGTCGAGCACGGCGAGCGCCGCGTCGCGCTCGCCGGCGGTGCCGAGCAGCGCGGCCAGCGGCTGGGCGATTTCCAGATACAGTCCCAGCGGCACGTCCGCCGTGTGCCGCGCGAGCTCCAGTCCCTCGCGCAGCGGCACGAGCGCCTTGTCGTCGTCGCCGTCGCGGTGATAGGCCAGGCCGAGCGCCTGCAGGGTACGCAGCTTCGCGATCGCATCGTCGGGCGCGAACCGCTCGCGCCAGCCGCGGGCGCGTTCGATCGCCTGCAAGGCCGCGGCGACGTCGCCGTCGAGGCCGAGCAGGCTCGCGTATTCGTCGTAGTCCTCGGCCAGACGCAGCGCCTGCGCTTTCTCGTTCGGCTCGACGCCGGCGACGCCGGCGCGCATCAGGGTCAGCGCCTTGGCCACGTCGCCGAGATCCGCGTAGAGGCCGGCGAGCAGACGCTGCATGGACTGCGCGAGCGCCGGATCGGTGCGCGCCGTGAGCTGCGCCTGCGCGGCTTCGAGCAGGCTGCGCAGGCTGACTTCGCGGCTCATCGCATTGCCCGGCGCGGCGGCTTCGAACGCGTCGGTCAGGAAGGTCAGCGCCTCGCGCGCCCGCGCGGCTTCGCGCTCGGACGCGACGAGCGCCTGCTGCGTCTGCGCTTCGGCCGCGATGGCGCGCGCGCGGGCGAGATCGAGGCGCCAGACGAAGACGCCGGCGGCGATTGCTGCCGCGAGCGCCGCCGCAACGCCGAGCCGGTGCCGCTGCAGGAACTTGCGCAGCCGATACAGCCGCGTCAGCCGCGCCGCGCGCACGGGCCGGCCGTCGAGATAGCGCCGGAGGTCGTCGCGCAGCGCGCCGACGCTCGCGTAACGGCGCGCCGGTTCCGCATCGGCGGCCTTCGCGACGACGCCGCC
>NZ_JANFVR010000297.1 GCF_024609805.1 Tahibacter caeni
CCGGCCTCGGCGCCGGACGCGGCGGCTCGGCCGGTGCTTCGGCGCGCGGCGGCGGCACCGGGGCGACGCGCTGCGGACGCGCATCGCCGGGGCGGTATTCGCTGGCATAGCTTTCGCGTTCGTGCGCCGGCGCCGCGGCCGGCGCCGCTGCCGTGTTCCCCGACGGCAGATTGAACATCAGCAGCAGCTTGACGATGCCTTCGAGGCTCAGCGGCCGGCCGAGCAGCAGGTCGGACTCGCGCGCCGAGTCGCGTTCGGTGAAGGCCGCCGTGCGCTTGCCGGCGCCGCTGGCCTTGAGCCAGGCCATGTGCCCGAACACCGAGTCGACGTCGACGACGACGAGGTCGGCGTCGCGCTCGTTGCCGATTTCCCAGGACTGGCGCAATCGCTGCGCGGCCGGTCCCAGCAGGTTGCGGAACTCGGTTTCCTCGTCCGGACTCGCGCCAACGAGCGCGATCTTGTAAGCCATTTGCAATGCTCCCCCTGAGCGTGCCGCGGTCCTGGCTGGCCCGGGCGGATGGCGTTGATGTTGCAGTCATTGTCGCGAACGTCGCGAACGCGTCAACTGCTCGCAGTCATGCCGGCGCCGAAACCGGCCCGGTCGACCGGGGCGGCCCGGCAGGCCGGCCCGCGACGGCGGCAGTCCGCGTCCCCTGCAGGAATTGCGCCTACTCGGCCGGACTCAGGCCTCGGCCGGCACGGCCTCGCGCTGCTGCATTGCCCAGAGCGCCGCATAGCGGCCGCCGGCGGCGAGCAGGCTCGCGTGATCGCCGCGCTCGACGATGCGGCCGTGCTCGAGCACGAGGATCTCGTCGGCGTCGACGATCGTGGACAGGCGGTGGGCGATGACGAGCGTCGTGCGCTCGCGCGCGATTTCCTCGAGTTCGGCCTGGATCACTTTCTCGGTGCGCGTGTCGAGCGCGCTCGTCGCCTCGTCGAACACCAGCAGCGTCGGGTTCTTCAGCAGGGTGCGTGCGATCGCGACGCGCTGCTTCTCGCCGCCGGACAACTTGAGGCCGCGCTCGCCGACGGTGCTGTCGTAGCCCTGCGGCAGCGACTGGATGAAGTCGTGGACATGCGCCGACTTGGCCGCGGCGACGACTTCCTCGCGCGTCGCGCTCGGACGGCCGTAGGCGATGTTGTAGTAGATCGTGTCGTTGAACAGCACCGTGTCTTGCGGAACGATGCCGATGACCGCGCGCAGCGAATCCTGGGTCACCTCGCGGATGTCTTGGCCGTCGACGAGGATGCGTCCGCCGGTCACGTCGTAGAAGCGATACAGCAGCCGCGCCAGGGTCGATTTGCCGGCGCCGGTCGTGCCGACGACGGCGACGGTCTTGCCGGCCGGGATGCAGAAGTCGACGTCGCGCAGGATCGGACGCGCCGGGTCGTAGTGGAAGTCGACGTGCTCGAAGCGCAGTTCGCCGCCGCGCACGGCCAGCGCCGGCGCGCCGGGCGCGTCGCTGACTTCCTGGGCCTGGTCGAGCAGCGCGTACATGCGCTGGATGTTGGACAGGGCCTGCTTGACCTCGCGATAGACCATGCCGAGGTAGTTCAGCGGAATCGACAGCTGGATCAGGAACGCATTGACGAGCACCAGATCGCCGAGCGCCATGCGGCCCTCGGCGACGCCGACCGTCGCGCGCCAGAGCAGCAGGGTGAGCCCCAGAGCGACTATGCCGGCCTGGCCGATGTTGAGCACGGCGAGCGTCTTCAGGCTCTTGACCGTCGCGTCCTCCAGCCGCACCAGGCTGCCGTCGAAGCGGCGTTGCTCGTGGTCCTCGTTGTTGAAGTACTTGACCGTCTCGTAGTTCAGCAGCGAATCGACGTTGCGCGCGTTGGCCTCGGTGTCGGCCTCGTTGGCCGCGCGGTAGTAGCGCAGGCGCCACTCGGTCACGGCGAACGTGAATGCGATGTACCCCGTGAGCGTGCCCAGCGTGATGACGGTGAAGGTCCAGTCGTAGCGCACGATCAGGATCGCGCTGACGACGACGACTTCGAACAGGGTCGGCAGGATGGTGTACAGGGTCCAGTCGAGCAGGTCGGACACGGCCGTCATGCCGCGTTCCACGTCGCGCGCGACGCCGCCGGTCTTGCGGTCGAGATGGAAGCGCAGACTCAGCGCGTGCAGATGGCGGAACACCTTCAGGGTGATCACGCGCGAGGTGCGCGCGAGCACGCGCGCGAACACGATGGAGCGCAGCTCCTGGAACAGCGACGAGGCCAGGCGCAGCGCGCCGTAGGCGACCAGCGGCACGAGCGGCAGCAGGAGCAGGCTCGGCGCGACGTCGAGCCGGTCGATCAGCGCCTTCAGCGCGAGCGGCACGGCGATCGTCGCGAGCTTGGCCGCGACGAGGAACGTCAGCGCGAGCAGCACGCGGCCGCGGTACGGCCAGACCTGCGGCAGCATCAGACGCAAGGTCGCGAAAATCGAGCGGTCGGGAACGGCGGCGGAATCGGTCATGGGCGGTCGTGTCGGCAAATTCCGGCAGCAGATGGGGCCGGCGCGGCGCCGATCAATCGGCTGCGGCAGCGCGCGCTATGATCGACGCCCCGTTCCCCTGAACCGAGGTCATCGCGATGAAGCGCATCTTCCTCCTCGCCGGCGCCGTGCTGTTCGCCGCCGCCGCCGCTGCCGAACAGGCCGCCAAGACTCCCGAAACGCCCAAGGCCGCGGAAGCCGCCAAGCCGGCCGCGCTGCCGCGCACCGCCGCGCCGGCCGGCGCCGAGCTCTACTTCATTGCACCGGCCGACGGCGCGACCGTCGGCAAGGAATTCACCGTGCGCTTCGGCCTCAAGGGCATGGGCGTCGCGCCGGCCGGCGTCACGACCGACAAGACCGGCCACCATCATCTGCTGATCGACGTGACCGAGCTGCCGCCGATGAACCAGCCGCTGCCGAACGACGCGCAGCACAAGCATTTCGGCGGCGGCCAGACTGAGGCCACGCTGACCCTGCCGCCCGGCAAGCACACCCTGCAGCTGATCCTCGGCGACGCGCTGCACATCCCGTTCGATCCGCCGGTCATGTCGCCTAAGATCACCGTCACGGTGAAGTGATCTTTCTTCCCGCCGCGCCGCGCGCGGCGGGACGCCGTCGTCATCCCCGAGTGCCGCGGCGTGCCGCCCGGCGCGTTCCTGTACGGCCGGGAACACTGCACGACCCAGGGCGGCGGCGCCGCGCGCGCGCCGCCGTCCGAAAACCGGTATTCCGCCGATTGCCGGTTGCATCGTTCCGGATCGCGCTCCGGCGCAGCCGTCACGATTTTCCGCCATGTCGTCCGCTCCCCGGTCCGGCATTTCGATCGTCGTCCCGGCGCGCCGCAGTAACGGCTTCGCTCGCCGCCCGATCGCGGGTGCGAGTAATCCGCCCTTCGTCGCACCAGCTCTTTGCGCCCCGATCGACGAGCTCCAGCCACTCGGCGGACGCGGCGCCGGCCCGAGGGATCGCGTGTCGTCAGGGGGGAATGCAGCGTCGATGTGGCGAACGCGCGGCGAAAGCCGTCGCGGCGCCGCCGCGCACCCCGGATCGCGTGCCCTGCGGGATCGACCGCGGAGCCGCGCCGAGCGGCGCGGCCGCCTATCGACCCATCCAGACAAGGGGAGCTCGACCATGCAACTCACCTCACTCGTCCTCAATCACGTGGAGTCGGGCAAAGCCTCCACGAAGCCGCGCTTCGGCAGTGCGCTGCGGCTGTATGTCGATAACGACGGCGGCGGAACGACGTACGGCGCGTTCGCCGTGCTGATCGCGCCGCGCGTCGCGGTGACGACCAGCCATTGCGTCACGCAATGGCAGCGCAATCTCCACGTCCGCGCCGCGCTGAACGGCGAGTCCGCCGAAGTCGATCGCATCTGCTGGCCCGGCGGCGTCGAGTTCGTGCTCGGCGACGACGTACGCGACTATCCCGCGATCAATCCCCCGGTCGCCGACGAGGATCTCGTCGTGCTGCGTCTGAAGACGCCGATCACCGGGACCGCGGCGGCGGTGCTGCAGGAACCGCCGATGCCGGACTATTCGATTACGGTGGCGGCGGAAGCGGACGGCCAGTCGAATCAGGTCACCACGGCGAAACTGCGGGTGTTCGCCGCCGACCGCGGCCAGTTCCAGGCGATGGAAGTGAGCAAGGCGCTGGGCTTCCCGTATGCGAGCGGCGCGCCGGCCTTTCTCGATGCCGCCAAGAGCAGGAACGCCATCGTCGGCGTGCAGGTCGGCGTGGTGCAGCCCACCCCGTCGGAACCGGCCGGGAAGCGCGTCGCGACCTTCGTCGCGATCACGAAGACGCGCCGCGACTGGCTGCTGGCGCAGATCGACGCGGCCGACGCGGCGAAACCGGCAAGGCCGCCGGTGAGGCGTTCCGCATTGAGGCCGCTCGGCGGGCGCACCGCGGCTAAGCCGGCCTCGGCACCGCTGGAGCCGACGGCCGAGCCGCGCAGTTTCGTGATTTCCCGCACAAATGGCTCTCTGCACAGCGAGAACGACTGCCTCGTCGAAATCGACGACGTCGACTTCTTCCATGCGCGCGCGTGGAATCTGGCGGCGACCGGCACGCTGCACCTGCTGACGTCCGAAGGCACGCTGTGGACGCGGCGCGAGCCCGGCACCGATGCGATCCGCGCGCAGATCGTCATCAACGACAACATGAACGATCGCGTCGCCGTCGATGTGCTGCTGGCGCTGGCAGGCAAGGACGGCGTGAGCGACCGTCTCTGGCTCCATGGCTCGACGGCGTTCGCCGGCGACACCGTGCACGTCTATCTCTTCCGCGTGACCGACGATCCCGATGCCGGCCAGTCCTATCGCCGGCGCATCCGCGTCGAGGCCTATGTCGAAGGCGGTGTGCATATGCAGGATCTCCCCGACGGGCATACGATCCTGTTCGGCCGCTGCGACCTGATCCAGCCGGCGCCGGAGCGGACTGCCGGCGTGAGTCCGCTGGAACGCAGCGGCGAGACGGGCGACCAGGTCTGGCCGGTCCAGGACGACGTGGCCAACGGCCACGAGGGCCACAAGCCGAAGTAGCTGCGCGGGAGAAAACGCTGCCTTGATCGCCGGGTTCCGTCGCTGCTGCATTGCCGCAGTCGTCGTCATGGCGGCGGAACCGGCTGCCGCCGCGGTGCCGGCGCTCAGCTGCGCGGCGCCGACAGCGACGGTAACCCTGGCGACGGCGCCGGATGCGCCTCCGCTGCGGCTGGAGCTGCCGCCGGCCGGCGCGGCCTTTGCCGTGCTGGTCGGCGAGGAGACCGGCGTCGATCTCGAATGGCAATGGTCCGGCGAGGCGGCTTTCCACGACATCGACGCGCGGCCGCCGCGTTTCGGCACGTTCGCCGTCCCGCTGCGCGGCGGCGAGGTACTGCAGCTGCGGCTGCGTGCGAATGCCTCGAGGAGCCAGCCGGCCCGGCTCGCGCTGCGGTTGTACTGCGCTCCGCCGGCGGAGATCGCCTCGCTGCCGGTGTGTCTGGCTGCGCCGCTGTCGCCGGTGAGCCGGGTGCTCGCGGCGCCGGGCAGCCGCTGCGCCGCGCAGGGGCTGCATGCCGAGGCCACGCGCGCGGCGCGTGCCGGCGACAATCGTGCGGCACTGGACGTCTACGAGCGCGCGGCGGCGGCCTGGCAGGCCCGCGGCGATCGATTGCGCGAAGGCGCAGCCCGGCTCGGCGCGACCGAAATCCTCGTGCGTCTCGGCCGTTTCGATGCGGCGCTCGCGATGGCTGATCGTTCGGCCGCGCTCAGCCGCGCAGTCGGCAACGAGTATTTCGCGGCGCGCGCCGGCAGCGAGCGCTGTCTCGCCTTGCGCGAGCTCGGCCGGCGCGCCGACGCGTCGGCCTGCCAGCAGAACGTCGCCGCCGACTACGTCCGGCTCGACGAGGCCGGCGACGCGGCGAACGCTTACGTCAGTCTCGCGAGCATGGCGCACGAGGACGGCGACAGCGCCGCCGCCACGGGCGCGCTGGCTTTGCTCGACGGGCTGGATGCGGCGCGCTG
>NZ_JANFVR010000298.1 GCF_024609805.1 Tahibacter caeni
CGACGATGCGGCCTACGTCGCGCTCGCGAGCGCGCTGCTCGCCGACGCGCCGCGACGCGAGGCGGTGCGCGAACGGCTGCGCGCATCCGCGGCGCAGCTGTTCGAGGACGCGGCCGTCCTGCCGGCGCTCGAGGAATTCCTCGTCACGGCCGCGCGCGCGGCCGCGTCACAGTAGCGCGCGCAGCCGATACAGCGCTTCGAGCGCGGCTTTCGGCGTGAGCTCGTCGGGATCGATCTCGCGCAGCGCGCGCTCGGCCGCCGACGTGGTCGCGAACAGGCCCATCTGTTGCGGCGCCGCCAGCGCGGCGCTCGTGGTCGCGACGGTCGCCGCGGCCGGCTGCTGTTCGAGCGCCGCCAGGTAGCGCCGCGCATTCGCGATGACACCCTTCGGCAAACCGGCCAGCGCGGCGACCTGCAGGCCGAAACTGCGGTTGGCCGGGCCGTCCTTGACCGCATGCATGAACACGAGGCTGTCGCCGTATTCGACCGCGTCGAGATGCACGTTGGCGATGCCGGCGTACTGCGCGCCGAGCTCGGTCAGCTCGAAATAATGCGTCGCGAACAGGGTGAACGCGCGGTTGCGTTCGGCCAGCTGCACGGCGCAGGCCTTCGCGAGCGCGAGGCCGTCGTAGGTCGACGTGCCGCGGCCGACCTCGTCCATGAGCACGAGGCTCTGCGCGGTCGCGTTGTGCAGGATGTTGGCGGTCTCGGCCATCTCCACCATGAAGGTGGACTGACCGCGCGACAGGTCGTCGCCGGCGCCGATGCGCGTGAAGATGCGGTCGATCGGTCCTATCGTCGCGGCGTCGGCCGGCACGTAGCTGCCGATGTGCGCGAGCAGCACGATCAGCGCGGCCTGGCGCATGTAGGTCGACTTGCCGCCCATGTTCGGGCCGGTGATGACGAGCATGCGGCGGCCGTCGTCGAGCACGAGGTCGTTCGGTTCGAACGGATCGTCGCGCACCTGCTCGACGACCGGATGGCGGCCGCGGCGTATCGTGATGCCGGCCTCGCCGGTCAGCTGCGGCGCGACCCAGTTCAGCGCGTCGGCGCGGTCGGCCAGGGTCGCGAGCACGTCGAGCTCGGCCACGGCCGCGGCGGCCTGCTTGAGCGCATGCAGCTGCGCGTGCAGCGCGTCGAGCACGCCGTCGTACAGCGCGCGCTCGCGCATCAGCGAGCGCTCGCGCGCCGACAGCACCTTGTCCTCGAAGGCCTTCAGCTCCTCGGTGATGTAGCGCTCGGCGCCTTTGATGGTCTGGCGCCGCGTGTAATGCGTCGGCGCGCGCTCGGCGTGCGCGTTCGTGATCTCGATGTAATAGCCGTGCACGCGGTTGTAGCCGACTTTCAGCGTGGCGATGCCGCTGGCTTCGCGTTCGCGCTGTTCCAGGTCGAGCAGGAACTGGTCGGCGTTCGTCGACAAAGTGCGCAGTTCGTCGAGCTCCGCATCGAAGCCGCTGCGCAGCACGCCGCCGTCGCGCAGCAGCGCCGGCGGCTGATCGACGAGAGCGGCGGCCAGATAGTCCGCGGTCTGCGCGTGCTCGCCGAGCTGGTTCAGCAGGCGGTCCAGCAGCGGATCGTCGGCGCCGGCCAGGCGTTCGCGCAGCTGCGGCGTGGACAGCAGGCCGTCGCGCAACGTCGAAAGATCGCGCGGCCGCGCCGAGCGCAGGGCGACGCGCGCGAGTATGCGTTCGAGATCGCCGATGCCGCGCAAGGTGTCGCGCAGCGCGTCGCCGCGGCGCTGGTCGATCAGCGCGGCGATGGCCTGGTAGCGATGGCGCAGCACGTCCTGCGCGCGCAGCGGCCGGTGCAGCCAGCGCTTGAGCAGGCGCGCGCCCATCGGCGTGACGCTGTGATCGAGCACGCCGAGCAGGGTGTGCTCGTTGCGTCCGCTCGCGTGCGTGTCGAGCTCGAGGTTGCGCCGCGTCGCCGCGTCCAGCGCGATCGTCTCGCTCGCGTTCTCGATCGCGAGGCCCGACAGGTGCGGCAGCGCGCTCTTCTGGGTTTCCTCGACGTAGCCGAGCAGCGCGCCGGCCGCAGCCACCGCCAGCGGCAGGCCTTCGCAGCCGAAGCCCGACAGGTCGCGCGTGCCGAAGAAGCGGCAGAGCTGGCGCGTCGCCGTGTCGCCGTCGAAATGCCAGGGACCGCGCTTGCGCAGGCCCGGCAGCTCGGTCACAAAGCGCGGCCAGGCCACGTCCTCGGCGACGAGCGTTTCGGCCGGCTGCAATCGGGCGAGCTCGGAGGCCAGCGCCTCGGGCGTCGCCGTTTCGCTGAGCAGGAAACGGCCGCTGGCCAGATCGACCCAGGCCAGACCGTAACCGGTCCTGCCGGCGGCGATCGCGAGCAGGAAATTGTCGCGGCGTTCCTCGAGCAGGGCTTCGTCGGTGACCGTGCCCGGCGTGATCACGCGCACGACCTTGCGCTCGACGAGTCCCTTGGCCAGCGCCGGATCGCCGATCTGCTCGCAGATCGCTGCCGACTCGCCGAGCTTGACCAGCCGCGCGAGATAGCCTTCGGCCGCGTGATACGGCACGCCGGCCATCGGAATCGGCTGTCCGCCGGACTGGCCGCGCTGAGTCAGGGTGATGTCGAGCAGCCGCGCCGCCTTGCGCGCGTCGTCGTAGAACAGCTCGTAGAAATCACCCATGCGGAACAGCAGCAAGGTGTCGGGATAGTCCGCCTTGGCCGCGAAGTACTGCCGCATCAGCGGCGTGTGTTCCGGATGTCGTGCTGTGGAATCGTTCTTGGCCGGTTTGTCGGCCGGTGGGAGCGTGGTGGTGGAAGTCATCACGAACAGCTGTGCGTCCGAAGGGGGCGATGGTGGTCTTGTTACGTATTGTGTCCGCATTGATCGGACGGGGTAAGATCGCCCGTCCACAGGAATCGCGTCGCCGGGTGCCGTGAACTCTCGATGGACACGGGCCCGGACGTCGAGCATTCACCCATGAGCACGAAGGACATGGCGAAGTATTGCCGGACGCGGACCCCGTTGCGCACGCCGGCGCTCGAGCGGCGGCCGTCGCCGGAAGCGGACGGCACGACCAGGACGATCCGGCTCGTCGCGAGTGGAGACGGCTGACGCCGGTGACCGTGCTGGAATACTCATTCGAGGGTTTTCGCGTCAAGGTTGCACAGCGCGAACTCTGGTGTGGCGACGCGCTGCTGCCCGTCAATCGCTACGTTTTCGATTGCATCGCCTATCTGATCGGGCATCGCGACCGCGCGGTGGGACGCGACGAGCTCGTCGCGGCGGTCTGGGGCCGCGTCGACATCACCGACGGCCATCTCAACCAGATCATCGCCCGGGCCCGGCGGGCGCTGGACGACAACGCGCAGGCGCAGCGCCTGATCCGCACCGTGCCGGGATTCGGTTATCGCTGGGTCAGCGAGGTGGATGCCCGCGAGACGAAGGCGGCGGAGGAAACCGCGCCCAAGCCGCCGGAGACGATCGCATCCGCGCCGATGCCTTTGCCGCTTGCGACGGCGGATGCGCCCCTTCCCGCACGCGGAGACAGCCCGTCCTGGCGCCCGCGGCGATACGGTTGGCATGCCGTCGTCGCCCTGCTGGTCGTTCTGGCGGGAAGCTGGGCGATCCGAAGCCACGTGGCCGGCGTCGCGCCCGCCTCCGTTCCGGCCGAGGACGTCCTGGTCGCCGACAAGGCCGTCGTCGTGCTGCCGTTCCTGGTCGATGCGCCGTCGGAATCGACGTGGCTGGAACTCGGCGCGATGGATCTGGTGGCCGAGCGCCTGCGCGCGGCGGGCCTGCGGGTTTCGCCAAGCAGGACCGTGGTCACCGCACTGCACGGAACCCGTCAATCGATCCAGACGGCCGACTACGCCGCGGTTCGCGACGTGCTCGGCGGCGACCTGATCGTTCAGGGAAAGGCCATCCGCGCGGACGGGGTCTGGCGGATCGAGCTCGCGGCCGCGAACGCCGCCGGCGTCGAACACCGCATCGAGACCAGCGGCAGCGACGCCATCGGAGCGGCCCGGACGGCGGCCGACCTGCTGCTGGCGGCCACCCTGCGCGAGCCGCCCCGCGACGGAAACACGCCCGGGACCGATGCGATCCGCGAACGCCTGCAGCAGGCGCAGGCCGCTTCGCTGGCCAACCAGTTGGAGCTCGCGCGCAACATCCTGCTGGCCATTCCCGATACGCCCGAATTCCTGCCGGAAGTGCGCCTGCGCCTCGCGGAGCTCGATTTCCGCGCCGGGCAGTACGACCGCGCGACCGAGGCGCTAGCAACCTTGCTGGCCGATCCGGCGGCTGTGCCGGACGACGTCCATCGCGGACGGGCGCTGGTCCTGCGCGGCAATCTGAACTTCCGGCGCTCGGACTTCGCCAGGGCGGCGACGGATTTCGACGCGGCCGTCGCGACCCTGGACGCCGCGGTCGCGCCGCTGGATCTCTGCGACGCGCTGACCCGCCGCGGGCTGACCCGCGTCGCGCTGGACGATTACGAGGGCGCACTCTCGGACTACGGCCGGGCTTATCTGCTGGCCGAGCAATCCGGAGACCGCCTGCGCGTGGCCCACATCGAGGCCGGTTTCGGGCAGCTGCAGATCGCCCGCCATCGCCTGGAACTCGCGCTGCCTCACCTGAATGCGGCGATCGAGCGCTACGAGGCGTTCGGGGTGATCGAGCGTGTCGTCACCCTGCGCAGCGTCCTCATCGACGTCTATGCCGACCTGCTGCGCTGGCCGGACGTGCTGCCGCTGAGTGAACGGCAGTGGCAGGCGCGCGAGCGGGTCGGGGATCCCGGCCTGAACCTGGTCGTCTTCAACCGCCAGGCCCGGGTGCTGATGGGCGTCGGCCGCTATCGGGAGGCCGCCGAGGTGGTCGCCGAGGCGCAGCGGCGGTTTCACGACCTGCGGCCCGGCAGCGTGCGCTACCTCCACGACATGCAGGCGGAACTGGCCGCGCGCTCGGGTCAGCCGGACAAGACCGTCGCGGCCGTGGATGCCGCGCTGGAGACCTGGCCCCGCGATCCGTCGTTCGATCGCTACGCCCTGCTCGTGCTGCTGCGTCAGCGCGCGCTGGTCGCGCTGGGGCGTGCGACGTCCGAACAGATCGAGCCCCGGCTGCCGGCCGACGGCGACGGCGTGTCGGCCGTTTTCCTGCTCGCCAAGGCCGAATGGGCGGCGAAGCAGGTGGCCGCGGCCGACTCGGTCCAGGCGGCGTTCGATCGCGCGCTCGGCAGGGCGGAGGATGTCGGGCTCCCGGTGCTCGTGTCCCTGGTGGCGCAGTCCTACGTCGACTGGCTGCTGGCCCAGGACCGGCGTGACAAGGCCGCCGAGCTGGCAGGGCGGGTCGCCGTCTGGGCGAACGACGACTACGAGTCCGCCCTGGTCCGGGTCAAGGTCTTTCATGTGCTCGGCAGCCGCGACGCCTGGCGGCAGTCCCTCGAGAAGGCCCGCCAGCTCGCCGGCGAGCGGGTCATTCCTGCCCGGCTCATCGAGCCGCCGGCGGCCCGCTGAGGCCGTGCCGCGGCGGCATGGCGCCCCGTACGCGCCGCGGCGACGTCCCTCCGTATGCGCCGCGGCGGTGAAGATCCGGCCGATGCAGGCCGCCGCCCCGCCGGATGGCGGATCGGCCCGCATTCGACGCGCCGTCACCCGGCCGGCGGTCCCGGACATCCGCCGTCAGCGCCTGTCATCGGCTGTCATGCATGTCACACGCCTGACCCGTAAAGGTTTTGCACAGTCCATCCCCGTCCATCCGATGCGGGTGACTTCAGGTCCAGGGGCGCTGCGCAGGCCCCGGCGGCAGCGGCAACAACCTCCAGGGAACCCCCGAATGAATGACTCGATCGGCAAGAACGACGCGCCGCCGTACCGCCGGCGACGCGGCGCTGACCGCGCGGCCACAGCAACGCCGGGCGCTGCGGCGGCCGCCACGCGCCGGCGCTCCGGCGCCTGGCCGAGAGCCGGCGCTCTGCTCGTCTCGACCTG
>NZ_JANFVR010000299.1 GCF_024609805.1 Tahibacter caeni
CGCGCTCGTCGGCCGCGAGCGGCGACCGCGGCCGCAGGCCGCGCAGCACGTCCCAGCCGTCGCGGCGCAGCGCCGCGACGACGAAGCCGCCGATGAAACCGCCCGCGCCGAGCACCAGTACACGGCCGCGTCGCGGCACAATCTGCCCGTTCGTCTGCATGCTCCCTACTCTGCCGTGCCGGCCGCGCGCACGGCCTCGGCATGGCAAGGCAGGCAGTAGCTCGCCTGCGGCGTACGCAGCGGCCTGCCGCAGGTCGGGCATTCGGGGCCGTGCAGGCTGCGGCGATGGTGGCGGATCGCGTCGACGCGAGTTTCCTCGACGCCGGTGACCGCACGGTATTCGGCCAGTGCGGCCAGTCCGTGCGGCTGCCGCAGCGCCTCGTCGAGCGGGGCACCCGTATCGCTGCGGTACTGCTTGATCTCCCGCAGATCTTCCTGCAGCAGCGGCTCCATGCGCTGCCACTCGACTTCATCGAGCATCGCCACGACTTTCTCGCAACGCCAGCACCAGGCGAGGACGGACATGAGGCGATTCCGGCAGACGGGGAAGCGCCAGCATAACCGTCATCGAACGGCCGGCAATCCGCCGCCGCCCGGACACAGCCGGCCGCGCCGAACCGCTAAGCTAGCTGCCCGGCCGGTTCCGGCAAGCGCGCGTCCCGCATGAACGACATCCTCAGCGTCATCCTCCTCGGCCTCATCGAGGGCATCACCGAATTCCTGCCGATTTCGAGCACCGGCCATCTGCTGATCGCCGAGCACTGGCTCGGCGCACGCTCGGATCTGTTCAACATCGCGATCCAGGCCGGCGCGATCCTCGCGGTCTGCCTGATCTACCGGCAGCGGCTGTGGCAGCTCGCCGTCGGTTTCGGCGCTAGTGAACAAAGGGACTATGCTGCAAAGTTGCTGCTGGCGTTCGCGATCACGGCCGTGCTCGGCCTGGCCGTCGCCAAGGCCGGGTTCAAGCTGCCCGACGCGGTCACGCCAGTGGCCTGGGCGCTCGTGATCGGCGGCATCTGGATACTCGCGGCGGAACGGCTGGTCGCGAACCGGCCCGAGGTCACGACGATCGCCTGGCGCACGGCCGCACTGGTAGGTCTGCTGCAGGTCGTCGCCGGCGTGTTTCCGGGCACCTCGCGTTCGGCCGCGACGATCTTCGTGGCCCTGCTGGCCGGCACCACGAGCCGCGCCGCGGCGACCGAGTTCGCGTTCCTCGTCGGCATTCCGACCATGTTCGCGGCCTCGGGCTACGAGCTGCTGAAGACCCTGAAGCACGGCGAGATCCGCGAGGACTGGGGCCTGCTCGGCATCGCGTTCGCCGTGTCCTGCGTGACCGCGTTCGTCGCCGTGCGCTGGCTGCTCGGCTACATCCGCACGCACCGCTACACGGCCTTCGCCTGGTACCGCATCGCGCTGGGCTTGGCGCTGCTGCTCGGATTGCCGGCCGGCGCCTGAGCCGCCGCCGGCGCCGGCTTGCGCCAGCCGGCATCGAGGTGTCGCACGCTCCCTCGTTCCGCCAAACGAAAAGCCCCGGCCCTGAGGCCGGGGCTCCGTGTCGTGCCGCGAGGTGGCGCGGCAGGACGCGGTCCGATCGGGAACGGCGGACAGGCGGCGGAACTGACTCAGTGCTCGCGCGCCTTGTCGGAAGCCTTCTGGATTTCCTCGCCGGCCTTCTCGACGTCCTTGCCGGCGCCCTTGATCGTGTGACACGCGGTCAGCGACGCGGAACCGATGACGAGCAGCAGCAGCGCAGCGACACTCTTGAGCATGAGTTTCATGGTGCAGTCCTTTTCGTAGACCGGGGTTGAGGGACCGGCACCGGCCGGCCCGCGGATTCGGGATTCGGGTCAGCGATTGCCGGCGTCGGCCATCGCGTCGGCCTCGCGCAGGCGCTCGTCGCGGCGCGTCTCGGCCGCGGTGACGGCCGTGTCGTAGTCGGCCTTGGCCTTGGACTGGCAGTCGTCCTTGGCCGCGCCGGTCAGTGCATCGCAACGCTGGTCGGCCACCTTCTTCGCCGCTTCGGCGTCGGTCTTCGCGACGTCGTAGTCGGCCTTGGCGCGCGTGCGCAGCAGCTCGGCCTCTTCCTTGGTGATCTTGCCGCCGGCCTTGTCCGTGGCCGTGCCGACTTCCTTGTTCGCCTCCGCCCGCAGCTCGCCGGCCTCGCGCTCGGCCTTGCTGAGGTCCTTGTTCGCGTCGGCCTGGACCTTCGCCAGATCGGCCTGGGCCCCGGCCACATCCTTGTTCGCTTCGGCGCGGGCGTCCTGCATCTTCTGGCCGGCCTCGGCCTGGGCCTTGGCCACGTCGGCGCGGGTCTTGGCCGGATCTTCCGGACGGTCGCAAGCGGTCAGCAGCAGCGCGGCACTCAGGCCGGCGATCAGCAACAGCGGTTTGGTGTTCATGACGACTCCATCAGGTTCGGTGGCTTACAGTCCCAGGAGTTCAGCCTTCGTGCCAGCCCCAACAGCGTTCCAAGCCATTGATTTTACTTGGCCATAGCGCTGCCCGAGGTTGCACTAGTCCCATGCGGCGGTCCGCAGCCCGTGCAAAACGCCCGGCCTGCCTCACCGCCTTTCGACCGGAGCACGCGTTTGGCCGACCCCACCGCAGAGCGGATCGACGCCGGATCGCCCGACTGGGACGGCTGGCAGCGCTATCTGCTGCTGTTCGCGCTCGCCCTGATGCTGCTGCTCGGCGTGGGCTGGGCCGCGCTGAGCAGCGGCGCGCAGATGTCCTCGACCCTGCACGAAGTGACCCAGCTGCAGGAGGCGACCAAGCGCCTGTCGGTGCTGCTCGCGCGCACGGTGGACCTGGAAACCGGCCAGCGCGGCTACCTGCTGACCGGCGACGAGCAGTACCTGCAGCCCTACCGCGAGGCCGAGCGCCAGATCGGCGCGGACTTCCGCGCCGTCGACGAGGCGCTCGGCGAATACCCCGAGGCGCGCGAGGAACTCGCGTCGATCGAGAACGCGCTCGCCACCAAGCGCGGCGAGATCGCGACCTCGCTGGCGATCTATCGCGAGCACGGCCCCGACCAGGCGCTCAAGGTCATGCGCACGGGTTTCGGCAACCAGGCCATGGAAGACATACGCCGGTCGATCGGCCGGCTCACGCTCGACGCGCGCGGACTGATCGCCGAGAAGCAGGCCTACCTCGAACACGCGATGGCCCAGCGCAACGTGTCGATCTTCTCCTCGCTGGGCCTGGCCATCGTCGCGAGCCTCGCCGGCGTCGTGCTGCTGCGCCGCCATCTGCGCGCGCTGCGCCAGGAAGCCCGGCTGCGCGAGGCGGCCGCGCGCTCGGACCGGGCGAGCCGCGAGAAGAGCGCGTTCCTCGCCAACATGAGCCACGAGATCCGCACGCCGCTGAATGCGATCTTCGGCTTCAGCCAGCTGCTGACCGAACGCGTGACCGACGCGCAGGACCGGCGCTACGTCGACGCGATCGTGACGAGCGGACGTTCGCTGCTCGCGCTGATCAACGACGTGCTCGACCTGTCGCGCATCGAGGCCGGCAAGCTCGACGTGCGCCCGGCGCCGATGAACGTGCGCGAGCTGATCCAGAGCGCCGAGCTGCTGTTTTCCCAGCTCGCCGCCGACAAGGGCCTGCGCCTGGATGCGCGCGTCGACGCGTCGGTGCCCGACGGCGTCGAACTCGACCAGGCGCGCCTGCGCCAGATGCTGTTCAACCTCGTCGGCAACGCGGTCAAGTACACCGACCACGGCTACGTGCGCATCCGCGCGAGCGCGACGCCGGATCCGGACAGCGAGCTGCACGCGACCCTGCTGATCGAGGTCGAGGACAGCGGCGTCGGCATCGCGGCGGCCGATCACGAGGCCATCTTCGAGCCGTTCACCCAGGCCGCGGCCGACGCAAACCAGCGCGAGGGCACCGGCCTGGGCCTGTCGATCACGCGCCAGCTCGCGCATCTGATGGGCGGCGAGATCGGGCTGAACAGCGAGCCCGGCACGGGTTCGTGCTTCCACATCCGGCTGCCGCGCGTGCCGCTGGCCGTACTGGCCGAGGGCGCGCCGGTCGACGGTGCGGAATTGCAGGCGCTGCCGCCGCTGACCATTCTCGTCGCCGACGACGTCGCGTTGAACCGGCAGCTCATCGACGCCTTGTTCCGCGGATCGCCGCACCGGCTGATCATGGCCGAGGACGGCGTCCAGGCCGTCTCGTTGACCCGCGTGCACCGGCCGTCGGTCGTGCTGATGGATCTGCGCATGCCGCGCCTGGACGGCGTGGCGGCGCTGGAGCAGATCCGTGCCGACGGCGAGCTCGCGCGCACGCCGGTCATCGCGGTCACCGCGTCCAGCCTGCTCGGCGAGGAAAGCCGCCTGCGCGAACGCTTCGACGGCTACGTGCGCAAGCCGATCACGCGCGAGCGGCTCATGGCCGAGCTGCGCCGCGTACTGCCGGCTCCGGCCGCCGGCAGCGCCGCGCGCGCCGACGCGACCGCCGAGGAGGCACCGCAGCGGCCGCAGGCCGTGGCCGAGGTCGTCGCCGAGCTCGAACGGCTCGAACGCGAAGCCTGGCCGCGCCTGCGCGCGTCGCTGGCGGTGCGCGAAACCACGCGGCTCGCCGAGCAGCTGCTCGCGCTGGCCGAACGTTGCGGCTCGGCCGCGCTGGCGCGCTATGCGCGCCGGCTGCAGTCGGCCGCGGCGCAGTTCGACCCGATCGCGCTGGAAGCCACGCTGACCGACTTCCCGGCCCAGCGCGCCCATCTCGCCGCCTACCTGCAGGACCCCGCCTGATGCCGTTCTCCGCTCCCGCTCGCGAACCCCTGATCCTGATCGTCGACGACCAGGCCGCGAACATCCAGCTGCTCGGCCACATGCTGTCGGATGCCGGCTACGACGTGATGCCGGCCAATTCCGGCGAGCAGGCGCTGGCCCGGGCCCAGGCGCGGCGGCCCGATCTCGTGCTCATGGACATGATGATGCCGGGCATGGACGGCTTCGAACTGTGCCGGCGGCTCAAGGCCGATCCGAACCTGCTCGAGGTGCCGGCGATCTTCCTGACCGCGGCGACCGACCGCGAATTTCTCGTGCGCGCGTTCGAGCTCGGCGCGGTCGACTACATCACCAAGCCCTTCGTCGTCGAGGAGCTGCTCGCGCGCGTGCGCACCCACGTCAATCTCAAGCGCGCGACCGAACACCTGCGCCTGATGGTGCGCGAGCGCGACGACGTCACCGCGATCGTCGCGCACGACCTCAAGAATCCGATCTCCAACATCCGCTTCGCCGCGCAGATGCTGCGCCGGCCCACGATCGACGCCGGGCGCCACGCGGGCCTCGTCGACGACATCGTCAGCTGCTGCGACGAGGCGATCGAGTTCATTCAGCGCTTCCTGCAGCGGCGCGCGGCAATCGAGCGCGTGCGCACCCTGGAGTCGGCCGTCGTCGACCTCGGACAGCTCGCCGACCGCGCGATCGCACGGCAGCAGGCGGCGGCCGAGGCGCGCGGCGTACGTCTCTTGCGCGGCGGCGCGCCGCTCGCCGCGCAGGGCGACCCGGCCGCGCTGCGCAACGTGCTGCAGAACCTGATCGCCAACGCGATCCGCTACGCGCCGACCGGCTCGTGCATCGACGTGCAGCTCGACGCCGACCGGCCCGGCTATGCGCGCGTCTTCGTCATGGACCGCGGCCCGGGCATTCCGGCCGCCGAGCGCACCAAGCTGTTCCAGCGCTTCGCGCGGATCACGCATGCGGGCACCGACGCCGACGAAAGCCTGTCGACGGGCCTGGGCCTGGCGATCGCGCGCGACGACATCGAGCAGATGGGCGGTTATCTATGGTTCGAGCCGCGCGCCGGCGGCGGCAGCGTGTTCGCGTTCGAGCTGCCGCTCGCGGCCGCGGCGCACTGAAGCGGAGCCGGCACGAGCGCCGGCCCGGGGCCGCACGATGCCGCGCACGCCGATGGCGCGGTGCGGCA
>NZ_JANFVR010000003.1 GCF_024609805.1 Tahibacter caeni
GCGCTGCGTGCCGTCCGCAGCGGCCGGCGCGTCGGGACTGACGCCGACGTCCGGCGAGATCGCCGCATCGGCCGCCGCCTCCGCGGCGGCCGGCGGCGCGCCGAGGGTCAGTGTGCTTTCGACGGTCGCGCCGCTCCGCACCTTGAGGCCGTCCTGGATCAGCAGGTCGTAGCCGTCGGCCTGGGCGGTCAGGCCGAACTCGCCGGCCGGCACCGCGGCCTGGAAGCGGCCTTCGGCGTCAGTGACGAAGTCCTGCGAGACCGATTCGACGCCGGGCGACATGCCCTGCACGGTCACGCGGACGCCGGCCACCGGCTGGCGCGTGGTCGCCTGCAGCACTTGGCCGCGGATCAGTCCCTGGGACTGGGAGGCCGGCGCGGCGGCCGGCGGCTGGGCCAGCACGGCGGAGTTCAGGCCGGCGGCGAGGAAAACGGACAGCAGGGTGCGACGCAGAGGCAGGCGTGGATACGACATGGGTCATCCGGGCGGCATTGGCCGGCCATGCGGCCCGCGCCCGCGCCACTGCTGACTGCCGGGTCCAGGCCCCCTGACGCGGCGCGGTCCAAAGGGCGGGTATGAGCCGCGCAGCCTAGGCGGCCCCCGTTGCGCTTGCGTGACTCCGGTGCGTCAGTCTGAAGTCAGCGGAAGCGGACTGCGCCGTTCGTCAAGGCCTGGACACAAGGTTATGCACAGCAGGCGACTACACCGGTCGTCGTAGTCGCCGGAACCGCTAACGGCACCACGGACGCCCGGTAACCTTTTGTTTTTTCTGAGATACAGCGAATTTGTCCGGAAAATTTTTGCGCTACCAAAACCGGTTGCCGCCGGCAGCCCCGCCGATTGCTCACAAACTTATCCACAAGCCGGTCGACGAACCGAGTTCGGAACTGAGTCAAGCGCTTGGTGCGGGCTTTTGCTGCAACCGCGAGATAAGCCGGCCAAGCGGCCGTCGATTAACGATTTGTTGCAGCGCGCCAGGCGGAAAACCCGCGTCCTGCTTGGGCCGTCGTGCCGGCCCGACTACAATCGGCTCCTTTTCCCGTTCGGGCCCCCCGTGAAAGACTTCCTCCGCGACCAGCTGCTGCAGGCGCTGGCGGCGCTGCAGCGCAACGGCAGCGTGCCGGCCGACATTCCCACCGGCTTCGTGATCGAACGCACGCGCAGCAAGGAACACGGCGACTTCGCCGCCAATGCCGCGCTGCTGATGTCCAAGCCCGCCGGCCTGAAGCCGCGCGACCTGGCCCAGGCAATGGTCGGCGCGCTGCCGGCCTCGGCGCAGGTGGCCAAGGTCGAGATCGCCGGTCCCGGCTTCATCAATTTCTTCCTGAGCCCGGCCGCCTACCGCGCCGAGCTGCGCCATATCCTCGAGATCGACCAGGCCTACGGCCGCAACGCCGGCGGCGAAAACCGCAAGGTGCAGATCGAGTTCGTTTCCGCCAATCCGACCGGCCCGCTGCACGTGGGCCACGGCCGCGGCGCCGCGGTCGGCGACTGCCTCGCGCGGCTGCTGCAGGCGACCGGCTGGAACGTCACGCGCGAGTTCTACTACAACGACGCCGGCCAGCAGATCGCCAATCTCGCGCTGTCGGTGCAGGCGCGTGCGCGCGGCATCGCGCCGGAGCAGGCCGGCTGGCCCGAGGACGGCTATCGCGGCGACTACATTGGCGACGTCGCACGCGCCTACATGGCCGGCGAGACCGTGCATGCCGACGGCCAGGACGTGACCGGCGCGAAGGACGCCGACGACCTCGAAGCGATCCGCCGCTTCGCCGTCGCCGCGCTGCGCCGCGAGCAGGACCTGGACCTGCGCGCGTTCGGCGTCGAGTTCGACGTCTATTACCTGGAATCCTCGCTGTACACCGAAGGCAAGGTCGAAGAGACCGTGCAGCAGCTCGTCGCCGCCGGCCACACCTACGAGCAGGACGGCGCGCTGTGGCTGCGCACGACCGAATTCGGCGACGACAAGGACCGCGTCATGCGCAAGGCGCAGGGCGGCTACACCTACTTCCTGCCCGACATCGCCTACCACGTGACCAAGTGGCGGCGCGGCTTCGGCCGCGTCATCAACGAGCAGGGCGCCGACCATCACTCCACCGTGATGCGTGTGCGCGCCGGCCTGCAGGCCCTGGACATGGGCATTCCCAAGGGCTGGCCCGAATACGTGCTGCACCAGATGGTCACCGTCATGCGCGGCGACGAGGAAGTGAAGCTGTCCAAGCGCGCCGGCAGCTACGTGACCCTGCGCGACCTCATCGACGAAGTCGGCCGCGACGCGACGCGCTGGTTCCTCGCCGCACGCAAGGCCGATTCGCAGCTGACCTTCGACATCGATCTCGCGCGCACGCGCAACCGCGAGAACCCGGTCTACTACGTGCAGTACACCCACGCGCGCATCTGCCGCGTGCGCGACAAGTTCGCCGAGCAGGGCTGGAGCTGGAACCGCGACAACGGACTGGCCGCGCTCGACCGGCTCGACACGGCCTACGACCAGGACATGATGGTCGCGATCGCGCGCTTCCCCGAAGTCGTCGATCTCGCCGCGCGCAACCTCGAACCGCACCTGGTCGCGACCTACCTGACCGAACTGGCGGCGGCGTTCCATACCTGGTACGACAACAGCCACATCCTCGTCGAGGACGCCGACCTGCGCGACGCACGCTTCGCGCTGGCCGAAGCGGTCAGGACGGTCGTGGCCAACGGCCTGGATCTGCTCGGCGTCAGCGCGCCGGACAGCATGTAATCGGCAGGAGCACGGCAAGATGGCTGGCAAGCGCAAGCAAGCAACCCGCACCGGTACCGCGACGGCGGCCTGGCCGGCCTGGGTCTGGCTCGCCCTCGGCGTGCTGCTGGGCCTCGGCCTGGCGACCCTGATGCTGCTGCAGGGCTGGGCGCCGACCCTGCGCAAGCCCAACTCGCCGCAGCCCAACCCGCAGGCGACCGCGCCCAAGCCCAGCGAGACCGCCGTCGCCGACGAAGCCAGGAAGACCGCGCCGAAGAAGAACTACGAGTTCTATTCGGTGCTGCCGGAAATGGAAGTCGTGATTCCCGACACCGAGCTCAGCGCGAAAGCCCGCGCCGAACAGCAGCGCCAGCAGGCCGCCGCGCAGAACCCGGCGGCCGCCGGCACGACGCCGCCGCCCGAACCCGCCGTCGCCGCGAGCGGCGCGCGCTACATCTTGCAGGCCGGGTCCTATCCGGACCCCAAGGCCGCCGAAGAGCTCAAGGCCAAGCTCGCGCTGTCGGGCTTCGTCGCGCGCGTGCAGTCGGTCAACGTCAACGGCAAGACCTGGCACCGCGTCCGCGTCGGCCCCTACGGCAGCGCGAGCGACGTCGAAGCCGCCAAGGCCGGCCTGGCCGAAGCCGGCGTCAACGCGATTGCAATGAAGGACGTCGGCGAGTAATTCGCGCGGCGCCGGCGACCGACGCCGGCGCATGTCTTCGCCTGCGGAGCTTTCCGCTCAGTACGATGAGGTCGTCGACTGCGGCGCGAGGCGCGCCGACGGTCCGGTTGTCTGTGGGTCATCACCACAATTGGCCGTGAGTCGATCGGCCGTCCAGGCGCAATTGCCGCAACGGATACCGTCTCCGCGCACGGCTAACGACGTGCCAGAAATGGCCAGACCAGCCGCAAGTCGGACATGGCGTTGCACTCGTCGCAACGCCGCCGCAGCGTTCCTCACCGATTCTTGCATCACAAGAAATTTGTGATGACTTTGTCAAATGTGCCGACTATGCTGCCTGAGCGGCGGCATTCCGCCGTTTCCTGAATTCCACCTCTTTTGCTCGTCGGCATGGCGTGGCGCCGTGCTGCGCGTTCGCCTGCGCGAGTTTTCCATGATCAGAATCTATGTCCTCGTTGCGCTATGGCTGGGTTTGACCGCGCTGGCGATTCCGGCGTCCGCAAGCTGCGACCTCCCGGCGAATGCCTCGAGCGTCTATGGCTATCTCGCGCCGAACGGACAGCGTTGCCGCACGCTCGAGGAAGCCGAGGCGTCGATGCGCGCCGACATGCCGCTCATGGAGAACGCGTTCGGAATACCGGGCCAGTTCGACTCGGGCCAGCCACCGCTGTTCACGCTGGACTATCGACCTTACGGCGCGCTGGGCACGCTGGCCGACGTGCTGAAGGGTCCGCCGGCAACGACGGTGTCGAGCTACCGTGCCTACGTGAAGAACTGGCCGCCGCTTTCGCCGCTGGCCGCCTGCAGTTTCGCCGGCTGCGGCGCCGGCGGCTGTCCCTCGCCGGAGCTTGAGCGGCAGCGGCTGGAATGCGAGCTCGACGCGACCTGGGACAACGATCCGCGCTATTGCTGGACGCGCACGGCGCCATTGACCCTGAGCGGGACGGTCACGCGGTTCCGCAGCGTCAGCGGTGCCGGCAACGCTTCGGGTTCGCTGCTGTTCGCCCCGGCGTCGAGCACGGCCAACGACTCGGGAGCGCAGCTCTCGGCCAGCCTGCAGAGTTGTCCGGGAACCTCGGAAGCCAGCGGCGAACGGACGACCGCCGCGACGCAAACGGTCAACTGGGGCATGGCGCGGCAGGACGCGATCACCTGTGCCGCCGGCAGCGCGGTCAATGCGGCGGCCAGCGGCGCCGGCAACGCCTGCGCAGCCGACTTCGCCAAGCAGGTCATCGACTCGCCGCAGCTCACCCAGACACCGAACCAGTGCAAGGAAGGCAATCCCTGCTATCCGGGCAACGGCAACAAGTCGGCCGACGTGGCCGTATTCGACTACGGCCGCATCCATCTCGACCTGCATTACAGCTCGCTGCGCCAGCTGCGCAACTACGCCTATGTCGACACGAACTGGTCGCACAGCTTCGCCAGGCGCGTGCTGACGGAATGGAGCCAGCCCAATCATCTCGGCGCCAATCCCGAAGTCAATCCCATCGAGGCGGTGGCGGTGATCTATGTTCAGGACGAGCAGCGCTCGCTGGAGGTCTACCGCCGCGATGCCAGCCTGCCGGCCGGCACCTTCCGCGCGACCAGCAACCTCGGCCGCCTTCTGCGCTACGTGGAGAACGGCGTCGTGCCGCCGTACTACGAACTCACCGACACGGACGGCCGGCGCGAAACCTACGACCGTGCCGGCCGCCTCGTGGCGATGCATGATCCGGACGACCCGTCCAAGGACCTGAGCCTGACCTACCGCGGCCGTGTCATCGCGGCCGAGCCGAACATCGAAACGGCTCACTTCGAGGAAGCGTTCTGGCGCATCGACCGGATCACCGACGCGAGCGGCCGCTACGTCAACTTCAACTACACCGATGCGCAGCTGCAGAAGCTCGAAAGCCTAGTCGCCGACGACGGCACCGAGCTCGCGCGCCTGGTCTACGACCGGCAGGGGCGCCTCGCCAGTCTGCAGCGTTTCGGCAAGAGCCAGGGTTTCCTCTACAACGAGCCGGCCTATCTCGGCGTAACGGCGACGGTGCGCGGCTCCTGGCTGACCGGCATCCAGGACGAGGACCTGCGTCGCTACGCGACCTATGCCTACGACGACTGGGGCCGCGCAATCGCGAGCTGGCACGGCATCGACGCCGGCCGCATCGACATCACCTATCCGCTGAAGCCCGACGGCAACCAGGACGACAGCCGCGCGATCGTACGCACGCCGTCGCTGCGCGAGACCACGTATACGTTCGCCGCGAACCAGCCTTACCGCGTGCCGGCCAGCATCAGCGACCAGGCCGGCACCGTCCAGTTCGAATATCACCCGGTCCATCATCGCCTGACCGCACGCATCGACAGGCGCGGCGTGCGCACCGAGATCGAGTACAACGCCGACGCCACGCACGAGACCGCGCGCACCGAGGCCAAGGGTCGGCCGGAGCAGCGCCGGATCGAGCGCGACTGGGACTATGCGATCGGCCGTCTCACGGCCGAGCGGCTGTATGCGGATCCGCCCGGCGGCCCACGCACCTTGCTGCGCGACCGGCGCTTCTCGTACGCGCCGGGCACGGCGCTGCTGCTCTGGACCGAGCTCGTCGATCCAATCGACGGCCGCAGCCGCAGGACGAGTTACACCTACTGCAGCGCCGCCGACGTCGCGAACCCGAGCGTGGGCTGCGCACTGGTCGGCCAGCTCAAGCGCATCGACGGCCCACGTACCGATGTGGCCGACCTGACCGACTATGCCTACTACACGAGCGACGCACTCGGCGGCTGCGGCACGCCGGGCGGCGCCTGTCGTCGCAAGGGCGATCTGCGCAGCATCACCAACGCGCTGGGTCAGGTGACCGAAATCCTCGCCTACGACCGCGCCGGCCGCCCGGCACGCGTACGCGACGCCAACAACACTCTGGTCGACTACACCTATCACGCCCGCGGCTGGCTGCTGACGCGCAGCATTCGCGCGAATGCCGACGGCACGCCGTCGGCCGGCGACGCAACGACGACATTGGAATACGACGAAAGCGGCAACCTGACGCGAGTCCTTTCGCCCGACAACGCCGCGTCGCTGACGTACACCTACGACGCCGCTCACCGGGTGATCGGCGTGCGCGATGCGCTCGGCAACCGCATTGCCTACACATTGACCTCCAACGGCGACAGCCGCTTCGACCGGCGCTTCACGCCCGTCGGCGTGACGGCGTGGCAGTTCACGCGTGAATTCGACGAACTCAACCGGCTCGTGCGCGAGCTCGACGGCCTCGGCAGACCCGTGCAGCGCCTGGAACTCGACGACGCGACGCAGGGCATCCTCAACGGCTACGATGCGAACGGCAACCCGCGCCGCAGTATCGACGGCCGCGACGTGCAGACCGAACGGCAGTACGACGGCCTGGATCGTCTCGTCAAGACGCTGCAGGACTTCGGCGGCACCGATCCCACGACGGCGAACGCGCAGACCCAGTTCGGCTACGACGCGCTCGACCGGCTGACCGGCGTCGTCGATCCCGACGGCATCGGCACCGGCTATGTCTACGACGGGCTCGGCGACCTGCGCCAGGAAAACAGCAACGACGCCGGCAATCGCAGCTTCACCTACGACCTCGCCGGCAACCGCACCGGCGAGACCGATGCCCGCGGCAAGGCGATCACGCATGTCTACGACGCGTTGAACCGGCGCACGGACACGTTCTATCCGGACCTGACGCGCCGCATCCGCCGCGACTACGACCTCGCCGACAGCCAGACCGGCTGCGTGAACTCGTATCCTAAGGGACGGCTCAGCCGCATCGTCGACGTCAGCGGCACGACGGTCTACTGCTACGACCGGCGCGGCAACGTCGTGCGCAAGCGCATTCTCGCGCCGGGCCAGAGCAGCGGCGGCGACGTGCTCGACTACGCCTACGATCGCGCGGACCTGCTCAAGAGCGTGACCTATCCGGGCGGCGCCGTCGTGACCTATCAGCGCGACGCGAGCGCCCGCGTCAGCGGCGTGCAATGGCAGCCGGATGCCGGCGGCGCGATCACGAATCTCGTGAGTCAGGCCACCTACTATCCGTTCGGCCCGCTGAACTCGATGACCTTCGGCAACGGCCGCCAGCTCAGCAAGCGTTACGACAAGACCTATGCGATCGATCAGATCGAAAGCACCCTGCCGGCCGGCCTGCTGTTCGACTTCGACAACGACGTGCTCGGCAACGTCACGCAGATCGCGACCGCACTCGGCGGGACGCCCCAGCGCCGCTACGGCTACGACGCGCTGAACCGCCTGACCCAGATGCGCGACGCCGCCGATCTGCCGCTGGAGACGTTCACCTACTCGCGGACCGGCGATCGCACGAGCAAGCGCCTCGGTGCGCAGACGGCGCAACCCTACAGCTACGTCACCGGCACGCACCGGATCGCGAACAGCGGCAACGGCGCTCGCAACTACGACGGCAACGGCAACACTACCGGCCTGCCCGGCATTTCCAGCTATCCGCTGGTCTACGACGACACGAATCGGTTGGTACAGGTATCCCTGGATGGACAGGGCAGCGTCCAGGACTACGCCTACGCGCACAACGGCCTCGGCCAGCGTACGCGCAAGGATCTGCCCGGCGAACGCATCGACACGGTCTACGACGAAAGCGGCCTGCGCCTCGTCGACAGCGCCTGGTTGCTCAACTGCGGCAGCAGTGAGTCGTTCGGCGGCGGTGGAAGCGGCGGACCCGGCACGACGGGTGCGGGCGGAAGCGCCGGTGGAACCGGCGCGTCCGCCTCGACCGGCGGAGCGGCCGCGAACGGCGGCAGCGTCGCAAACACGTTCTGCACGCAGACGGCCAAGAGCCGCACCGAATACATCTACCTCGACGGCCTGCCGATCGCGATCGCCCGCTACACGGGAACCAGCACGACCGCGCAGCTGAGCTATATCGAAACCGACCACCTCGGCACGCCGCGCCTCGCCTCGGACGCCGCGACTCAGGCCGTGCAGTGGCGCTGGGATCTATTGCAGACGAGCTTCGGTGATCATCCGGCTACGGTGCTGGTCAGCGGGTTCGAGTTGAATCTGCGTTACCCAGGGCAGTACTTCGATGCGGAGACGGGGTTGCATTACAACTACTTCAGAAACTATGACCCTAAAGTCGGCCGATATGTTGAAAGTGATCCGACCGGACTGCGCGGCGGAATTAATCTGTATGCGTATGCAAGCTCACGCTCTCTATCGTCTATTGACTACTTCGGGTTAGAAACGTGGTTGATAATCCGCACTGAGCCCTCGCGTCCGCGCGACCCGGTAGACGCGTGGTTACTGCCATCTGAGGTTGCCGCGGCACGAGCGCGCGCCGAGTGTTCTAGTTGCAACATTGTCAATACTGAAGCCAACAGGGTCCGTCATCTTCAGTATCTGCTAGACAACAACACTGACATTGTGCGGGTTATCATCATCGGGCATTCGGGGCGTAGCGCCGTATACTTTAGTCCTTGGCTAACCGTAGATAGCAACCTTTCTGTTGACAAGAAAACGGAGCGGGATACACCTGCCTCCAGTATCAGATGGAATAACTTGCTTCCGAATGCAACCATCGAACTTTGGGGGTGTCAGAACGGTGTCGATGATGGCTCTATTGCAGCAGCGATTGCCAGGGCATCTGGTCGTCGTGTAATTGGCACGACAGACGTTGTAAATTTTGATGAAGATGGGATTCCTTTTGTTAGATTCCACAGAGATCCATTTGGAAATGGATTCCGGGAGTTCAAGCCATGATGAAGGCCAGTTCAAAGCTCTGGGCGTTCTGTAATTTATTGGCAGCTTTCATGACTTTCTTGGCCCTCGCTGTCGCGAGCTACTTGCTCTGGCGCACGCAGCTTGCGTCGAGGCCGGTGAACATCGGGGCGGACGTCCTCAAATGCGGCATGAGTTCTTCTGCTCTGGCTATATTGCTGTCGACTCTGATGTTGGTAACGCCGCCGCGTCGGCACCTAATATGCTATCTGCTGGTTTCAACTTCCGCCTTCGGAGTCATTATGTTTCTCTACCTAAGTCAGTTGGCTTGCAGCATGAAAAAGGTCGGAATCTGTGAACCCCTTTTTTTCTTCTGAGCTTGGACCAATGCAAAGTTCCAGCGTGGCCTATCCGTTGGCAAGCCTGACAAGAAATAGCGTGGCGATACATTCAGGGTCAGGTTCACTTCCTGTATAGAGCGCGCTTCGCGTCAGTTGAACCTAGTTCGGTTCTTGGCTCCGTCGCGCTGAGACTGGATTTCAGCCGCATCTCGAAGTGAACCCGACCCCGTTGCCAGGTGATCACCCGGCTACGGTGCTGGTCAGCGGGCTCGAGTTGAATCTGCGTTACCCAGGGCAGTACTTCGATGCGGAGACGGGGTTGCATTACAACTATTTCAGGGACTACGAGCCAAAGATTGGGCGATATGCTCAAGCTGATCTGATCGGATTGCGAGGTGGAATCGATCTGTATGGTTATGCGAGCGGAAGTCCTTTGCCGCACTACGATGCCGGTGCCGGCCGCTACTTTGAGGTGGCAGTCACCGGATCGCGCTGCCAAGCCAACCGAACACGAGGGCGAGACTTCACACGCCACGCTGACAGACCGCGCGCCAAGTGCTCAGCGGCATCCGAAATTATCGATAAAGAAATGCAGACGCTATCAGCGACTTTTTTTTAGATGCTACTGCCTGACCTGAGCGTTGCATCTGAAGCAGTTCGCGCGTTTATTTTTCAAGACCGGCAGCCGAAAAACCTTTCCGAACACCAGCGCGCCATTACATTGTTCAAGAGAAACGAGCTGAACCTCGAAAATATTCCGCGACCAGTTCAAACCGAGGAATCAATAGAGTGTGGCGCCGGAACGACCATCCTTTGGGAGCGCGAGGATAGCGGCAGGATCGCTATCGCGGACTCCAATTTCAGATCCAGCGTCGTCGTGTTTGTTCCCGGCCTTGCCGAAGACGCTGACCCGATCGAGGAGAAGATCACTTTCGGACAGAGCGGCGTACTTCTTTACATCGCGGTAGAACATGCCGGTGAGATCTGCGCTGGATATGCCAGCCAAGGGGACCCGAAGTTTCACATGCTTCCAGACGGTTCCGCAGACGTCGCTATCGATGCGAAAGTTCAAAAATTTCAGCTGGTAGGCTCTCGGTGGGGCGATGAACTGAGCTTGTCGTTCAAAGCACAGAAAATGTCTCGACCTCGCTGCAAATGATCACGACAGGACGGTCTCTGTTCGCCGTGGCGACATTCCTGATGCTCATGCTGGTTGTCGCCCTACAGCTTTTGTATACCGCTGGCGCCGTCTTCCATTTCTTTGTAATTGCGTATAAGAGTGGAAGCTTTGATCCGCACACTATCAGCTTTGGCCGGACTGGAGTTTTCTGCTATCTGATCGTCGCCATTGCAACGGCCTCCAGCCTCTGGGTGCTGGTCAAGCGTCGAGGCGGTGCACGGAATGCGAAACTGGCCGCGCTTTTTCTCGCGATTTCATTGGCGAGCACCATTATCTTTGTCGGTTTGATTGCCACACCGTATTCAGATGTTGTCTCCAGATAATGTTTTCAGCAATCCGGGGGACCCACGGAGTTTTCTTGCGTGAAGGCCATGCCGGAACGCTTTTCGATGGCTGATCAGCTGATGACAGGGCTGCTCATATTCCGTTGGCCGGCTGCAACGACCGCCAGGAGGTGCGGATACGCGTGGATCTACCGGTGTGGAACCTGGCCGTCAGCTACGGCGACGACTCTGCTACCGGTTCGGCGACCTATTCAGACAATGGACCGAAACACGTTTCGGTGGATTTTTATATCGGGCACTTTCCCGACACGAGCTTCTTTACCGAGCAAGCGTGATTCACGTCAGCAATCCCGATGTTGTCTCCGCAGTAATGCGGCGTTACGCCGACGGACCTTTCGTCGTCGAAGCTCAAGTTGAAGGAAAGTGCTTTCCATCAGGACATCGTAGCCGCGCGCAGCACTGAAGCACCTGAGGTGTACGAGGAACTGCTCGCCTTCGCAGAGCATGTAAGGCGTTGCCGCATTCGATGAGCTATTCGTTTTACCCGTGGTCGAGATGAATTTCGCTCGATCAGCGGCGCTATGCGGCGAACCCGACGCGGTCGCCGCCGACGGACTTTTCAGGGGAATGAGATGTATCCGAAGAATGCTTGCGGACTGCTGACTCTTTTGGTGCTCGGTGTCGGAATCGGCTCCGGCGGTATCACACATGCCCAGGAAGAGGAGCCCAACGTCACCGAGCAACCCGCCATCGGCGGCAACCAGACGGTGTCGATAACGCTGCCGACGCAAACGGCGGGCGTGAACGCCAACTACTATGCTTTCCACGTGGATGGCGACAACTATACGTGGACGCTGACCAACGTCACTTACCAGCCCGGTTCGACACGCAACGGCAGGACGAACGCGTTGGGCGGCAGCCCGTTGACGCTTTCGGTCACGACCGCGGGATTGGCGGTTACCGGACCGAACCCAACTACCCAGTACATCGACTTCGCACCGTGCGTCGGGCCGGTCAATGAGTTCTGCAACTGGACCGGCGCTCTGCGCTACCGCTTCAAGATCGATCCCACGTTGACCGCTTCGCCGGCGACGACGATCACGACCGACGGCAGCAGCGCGCGGACGATCCAGTTGGTCTGGCCGAACGCGCTGGCCGGTGCAGCGATCAGTGCCGGCTGTACCGTGGACAGCGGCGTTACGCCGGCGCCGACGATTACGGTCAGCCCGGCGTCGGCGACCGCGAACTCCAGTGGCCAGGCGAATTTCACGATCACGACGGCCGGCCTGCGGCGAATCGCATCGAGCGGCGCAGCGCCGTCCGGACGCTGTACGTTCAAAGCCCACGCAAGCAGCACGAATGCGGCCGTGGTCGAGGTCCTCGGACAGCGGATTGCTCCGACCCTGGACGTCAGCCCGAGCTCCGACGCGGCGCCGCCCCAAGGCACGACCACGACCGATCGTGTCGTGACCGTCGGTACGCGCACGCCGGTCGCGAGTGGCGTGACTGTGGATGCGACCTGCTCGGTCGAGGGCACTACCGCGACCGTAAGCCTGGACAACTCGGCGGCGGGAACGTCGCAAAGCGGCAGCAAGGTGACCGATGCCAACGGCGAGGTGCAGTTCCGCGTCAAGTCGGAGAAGCTGGTGTCGCTGCCGCCGACGGGAGCACCGCACGTGCGCTGCGCGTTCAAGGTGCGTGAACTCAGCTCGACCTACGAGTATTTCGCAGCCGGCAAGCAGATTGCGCCTTCCGTGAGTCTGAGCCTCGGACAGATCACGCAGACCGGAACGACGTCGCTGACGGCGACGATGTCGCCGTCTTATCCCGGATTCACGATCGTCCCGAGCTGCACCGTCAATCAGTACCTGCCGGCCGTGACGGCGACGCCGACATCCGCATCGACGAATGCGAGCGGACAGCAGACTTTCGACATCACGACACCGGCGCTCGTGATCACCGATCCGAATACCAACGCAATGCCGTCAGCGTCCTGCACGTTCCGTGCGGGCGGGACCGGAACGGCAGGCCTGCTGCAGTTCCGCACCGGCAATACCTGCGTGATGACGCTGTCGCCGCCGCCGCCGGCTTGCGGCAACCCGGCGCAGTGAAAGCATCGGGTATGCAAACCGCCGCGCGGCCGCGGATCGCGCCGCGCGACGGTCAGGCTCTATCGGCAGACCGTAGTTCGCCGCCGCGCAGCGGCCACATCGGCCGCCGCCGGCCTCTCACCACTTGTACCGCACCGTATAGGTCACCTTCGCTTCGCCGTCGGCCGGGATGTCGAGCGGGAAGTCGATCGTCGCGGCGTCGCGCTTGACGAAGTCGTGGTTCTTTTCGGTGATGGTCCAGTCGCTCCAGCGGTAGAGGTATTCGCGGGCGATCACGCGGGCGGCGGTTTTCTTGCGGTTGCGCACGCTGAGTTCGAAGCTCTCGGTGATGGTCTTGGCCGTCGTGTCGACGGTGAAGCCGGTCTGGCGGCGTTCGCCGACGATGTCGAACGCGTTGCCGAGCTTGATGCGCAGGGTCTCGTTGCGCGGCGTGTGCTTGATGACGTCTTCGCCGATGAATTCGAGCGTCCCGTCGGCCGAGGCCTGATTCACGCGCACGCGGCCGGCCGGTAGCGGCATGCCGAGCTTGTTGGCTTCCTTGTTCTCGAATTCGAGGAAGGCGCCGACCGTGCCCTGGGTCGTCGCGCCGTAGTTCTGGTCCTGGATCGGCGCGGGCCAGTAGCTCCAGGGCTGCGGCGACGCCGTGAACACGAGCTGCTTGGTGCAGCCGGCCTTGGCCGCGGTCGGGAACAGCTCGAGCTGCTTGGTCGAGTTGTCGGGCAGGTCGCTGCGGCGGCCGAGCGTGTACAGGTGGTACTCGAACAGCGAGGACTCCTGGAAGCCTTCGTCGGCCGCGCCGGCCGGCGCGGCCATGGTCTTCATGCGCAGCATCGGAGCCGGCGCCGGGGCCGGCGCGCGATTCACTTCGCCGGCGACGAGCTTGAGCTGGGCCTGCGGATAGCTAGCGCCGGACTGGTTGACGACGGTGACCCAGGCCGACAGGTCCATGTCGCAGCCGTTGCCGTTCTCGCGCAGGGTGATGTTGTAGTCCGACCACCAGGTCATGCCCTGGGTCTGGTAGCTCACGCGCGTGTCGTGCGTGCCGGCCTGCTTGGCGTTGACCAGCCAGACCAGGGTCGGCCGCGTGATCAGCCCGCCGGGCAGGCTCGGGAACAGCACGTTGCTGTAGCTGCCGATGCTGACGACCTCGCCGTTGTCGCGCTGCAGGATCAGGGTGCCGTCGGCCGAGGACAGCAGCACGCCGCTCAGGCGCTCGAGCACGTCGCCGCGCTGCTGTTCCACCGTCACGCGTTCGCCGACGTAGCGTTCGAGCAGCTTGTCCCGATTGACCAGGTCGAACTGGTAATTCTGCTCGACGACGCGCGTGCCGACCGGATCGGTCAGCGACTCGAACGCGACCGTGGTCGGATCGATGCGCTTGGCGACGTCGGTGAATCTGAGCACGCCGTTGCCGGCCTGCAGGTTCATCTTGCGGCCGTCGCGCACGAGCGCGTAGCCGGGCAGGGCCGGTCCGTAGTTGGCGAGGCTTTCGGTGTTGACCTGGCCGGGCTGGGCCGAGCTGTAGACGGTCAGCGAATAGTCGGGCGCATCGGCGGCGAAGGCAGCGGTGGTCATGGCGACGGCGATTCCTGTGGCGAGCAAGGTGCGCATGGACGACTCCTTGGGAAGATCCGATCAAGCGTTTCGCAGCGCGGCTCCTGCAACCGGCTGGTTATTACGACGAACCACTGGAACTGTGCAGCCGGCGTTCGGCGGTCGTCCCGACCCGGAGGGGGTCGGGAGCCGAGCATGAACTCCGGTGGTTCGGCGGTCGGTCACGGCAGGCCACGCCTCGAACGCCGGTCCGTCCGGCGCAGGGTTCGCGACAGCGTGCCGCAACCCGCGCCACAGCGGGGTGAACGATGCGGTTGCGCGCTCCACTGCGGACCGTTCCACCGGCGCCGCGGCGTTCATTCGTCCATGTCCATGCCGTCTTCGCCGAGCAGCCCGCGGCTTTGCTCGCTGCTCAGGGACTCGACACCGCGCAGCTTGCGCTCGATCGCGCGCGTGCGCACGCCGGCGGCGTCGATGCTGTTGCGTACGCTGTCGAGCTGGTTGCGCGTCTTCTCGAGCACCGCGCCGAACTTGCCGAACTCGGTCTTGACCGCGCCGAGCAGCTGCCAGACCTCGCTGGAGCGCTTCTCGATCGCGAGCGTGCGGAAGCCCATCTGCAGACTGCTCAGGGTCGCGCTCAACGTCGTCGGCCCGGTCACGACGACGCGCAGGTCGCGCTGCAGCGCCTCGAACAGGCCGGGACGGCGCAGCACTTCGGCGTAGAGGCCTTCGGTCGGCAGGAACATGATCGCGAACTCGGTCGTCGCGGGCACGGAAATGTATTTGTCGCGAATGTGGCGCGCCGCTTCGCGTATGCGGCGTTCGAGCGCCTGCGCCGCGACGGCGGCGGCTTCGGCGTCGGCGCGTTCCTGGGCGTCGAGCAGGCGTTCGTAGTCCTCGCGCGGAAACTTCGCGTCGATCGGCAGCCAGACCGGCGCGTCGCCGCCGGGCAGGCGTATCGCGAATTCGACGCGCTCGCCGGAGCCCGGCACCGTCGCGACATTGCTTGCGTACTGGTCGACCGTCAGCAGTTGCTCGAGCAGAGCGGCGAGCTGCACTTCGCCGAGCATGCCGCGCGTCTTGACGTTGCCGAGCACGCGCTTGAGATCGCCGACGCCCTGGGCCAGTCCCTGCATTTCGCCGAGGCCGCGGTGCACCTGTTCCAGGCGCTCGGAGACGAGCTTGAAGGATTCGCCGAGGCGCGTCTCCAGGGTCGCGTGCAGCTTCTCGTCGACCGTCACGCGCATCGCGTCGAGCTGCTTCGCGTTGTCGGCCTGCAGCTCTTTGAGCCGCGTTTCCAGGGTGCCGCGGACTTCGGCCAGGCGCAGCTGGCTGTGTTCGGCCTGTTCCTGCAGGCCCTGGCGCAGCTGGTCGCCGAAGCGCGACAGCGACTGCGCATTTTCCTCGCGCGCGCGGCGCGCATCTTCCTGCAGGGCCTGGCGCAGCGCTTCGAGGCGCTGGTCGTTGCGCTGGCTGCTCTGCTCGATGCGCAGGCCGAAGTCCTCGATGCGCCGATGCTGCTGCTGGGCGAGCTGGGTGAACTGGTTCTGCACCGCGTCGCGCAGCTGCTCCAGGCGCTGCGACTGTTCGATGCGGGCGGCGCGCTGGTCCTCGCGCAGGCCGCGCTCCAGGCGTTCGCCGTCCTCGCGCAGGTTGACCAGCGCCTGGTGCAGCGGGGCCAGCGTGTCCTCGCGGCTGCGCCGCAGCTGCAGGATCTGCAGCACGAGCAGGACGGCGAGCACGACGACGGCGGCGAGGACGAGGATTTCGAGCAGCGACATGGAACACACGGTGATCGGGGCGGTGCCCAGTGTAGCCGCTGGTCCCGATCGTCCGGCGGGCCGGCGACGCGCAAAAAGAAACGGCGGCCCTGTCGGACCGCCGCTTCGTCCCCATGCACCGTACTGCTACACCCCAGACCGTTTGCCCGGCGCCGGAACCCCATTACGGCGCCACGCTGCCGGGTCGGACGGTCGGTTATAAGACCGCGCGTGACCTTCGGCACTCCCTGCGGCTGAACGTAGTCAAAACGTTAAGACGCGTCAATGGGCAGTGCAGCGAATCGGGCTCGACGGCGGCCGCGGGGCCGCCGCCCTCATCCGGCCGGCTGCAGCAGCGAGACGTCGGCGACCTGCAGGAACTGCTGGCGCAGCTCGCGCAGCAGGCGCAGGCGGTTCGTGCGCACCGCGGCGTCCTCGGCCATGACCATGACGTCGGTGAAAAACACATCCACGGGCTCGCGCAAGCTGCCTAGCCTCTGTAGTACGGCGACATAGTTGCGATGCTCATGAAGCAGCTTTGTCGCGGCTTGCGCCCCGCTCAGCGCCGCGTACAAGTCGGCTTCGGCTCCGGCAGCGAGCAGTCCCACGTCGACAGCGCCACCGATGACCTCGCCGGCCTGACGCAGGATGTTCGCGATGCGCTTGTTCGCGGCCGCCAGCGCCTCGGCCTCCGGCAGCGCGGCGAACGCGGCGACGGCGCGGACGCGGGCGTCGAAATCGCCGAGGTCGGCCGGGTTCAGCGCGCGCACGGCCTCGAAGCGGTCGGCTGCGACCCCGGCGTCGGTGTAGTAGCCGCGCAGCCGGTCGACGATGAATTCGAAGAGCTCGGCCGCGAGCTCGCGCCGGCGTGCGCCGGCGTCGAGCGCCGGCACCTTGCCGTCCTTGCCCTTCGGCAGGCCCGCGGCCAGCGCGGTTTCGGGCAGCTGGGCCAGCGCTTCGGCGAGCAGCGGCGGCAGTTCGAGCGCGAGGCCGCTCTCGATCAAGGTGCGCGCAAGGCCGAGCGCGGCACGGCGCAGCGCGAACGGATCCTTGTTACCGCTGGGCTTGAGGCCGACCGCGAAGATGCCGCAGAGCGTGTCGATGCGTTCGGCGATCGCGAGCACCTGGCCGACCTTGCCGCTGGCGATGCCGTCGCCGGCGAAGCGCGGGCGATAGAACTCGTCGACGGCCAGCGCGACCTCGGCCGGCTCGCCGGCGGCGGCCGCGTAGTAGCGGCCCATGACACCCTGCAATTCGGGGAATTCGCCGACCATGCGGGTCATCAGGTCGCACTTGGCCAGCGCCGCGGCGCGCGTGGCCAGCGCCGCGTCGACGCCGGCGCGGTTCGCGATCGTGCGCGCGAGCTCGCCGACCCGCACGACCTTGTCGAACACCGAGCCCAGCGCCTGCTGGTAGGTCACGTTCTTCAGGGTGTAGAGCTGGTCGATCAGCGGCGTCTTGAGGTCTTCATCGTAGAAGAAGCGCGCGTCGGCGAAACGCGGGCGGATCACGCGCTCGTAGCCCTTGCGGATCTCGCGCGGATCGCGGCTCTCGATGTTGGCGACGCCGACGAAATGCCGCGTGAGCCGGCCTTCGCCGTCGACGACCGAGACGAACTTCTGGTTCGTCTCCATCGTCATGACCAGCGCCTCCTGCGGCACACGCAGGAAGTCCTCGTCGAACGCGCAGGCGATCGCGACGGGCCATTCGGTCAGGTTGGCGATCTCGTCGAGCAGCGACTCGCCGAGCTGCGTGCGGCCGCCGGTCTCGGCGGCGGCGCGCGCGATCTCGTCGCGGATGCGCGCGCGGCGCTCGGCCGGGTCGGCCAGCACGCGCGCGTCGCGCAGGCTGGCCAGCCAGCTGTCGGCGTCGGCGATCGGCACCGGCTGGTTGTGGTGGAAGCGATGGCCGCGCGACTCGCGTCCGCTGCGCAGGCCGAGCAGCTGCGCATCGATGACGCGCTCGCCGTGCAGGATCACGAGCCAGTGCGCCGGCCGCACGAACGCGTAGTCGTGGCCGCCCCAGCGCATGGGCTTGGGAATCGGCAGCGCCTTGAGCGCCTCGGCGATGACCTCGCTCAACAGGGCGGCTAGCGGCTGGCCCGGCTGTTCGCTGCGGAACACGTACCAGGCGCCCTTGTCGGTCTCGAGTTTCTGCAGCTGGTCCACGGTCGCGCCGCAGGAGGCGGCGAAACCGGTCAGCGCCTTGCTCGGCTGGCCGTCGGCGCCGAACGCGGCGTTCGCGGCCGGGCCGCGGCGCTCGATGGTCTGGTCCGGCTGCGCCGCGGCGACCGCGGGCAGCAGCACGGCGAGGCGTCGCGGCGTGCAGTAGACCGTCGCCGCCGCGGCATCGATCGCGAAGCCGCGCTTGTTCAGACCCTCGACGACGCCGTCGGCGAACGCGCGTGCCAGTTCGTCGACGGTGCGGGTCGGCAGCTCTTCGGTGCCGATTTCAATCAGCAGCGCCTGCTCAGCCATGCGCCTTCTCCTGGCGGTTCTTCAGTCCCGGAAAGCCGAGCCTTTCGCGTTGCGCGTAATACGCTTCGGCCACCGCGCGGGCCAGGGTGCGCACGCGCAGGATGTAGCGCTGGCGTTCGGTCACGCTGACCGCGCGGCGCGCGTCGAGCAGGTTGAAACTGTGCGAGGCCTTGCAGACCTGCTCGTAGGCCGGCAGCGGCAGCTGCGCCTCGATGAGCTTCTTCGCCTCGCTCTCGCAGACGTCGAACCAATGCAGCAGCTCGGCGACGTTGGCGTGTTCGAAGTTGTACGTGGACTGCTCGACTTCGTTCTGATGGAACACGTCGCCGTAGGTCACGACGCCGTGCGGCGCGACGGTCCAGACGAGGTCGTAGACGTTGTCGACGTTCTGCAGATACATGGCCAGGCGTTCGAGGCCGTAGGTGATCTCGCCGGTGACCGGCCGGCACTCGAGACCGCCGGCCTGCTGGAAATACGTGAACTGCGTCACTTCCATGCCGTTGAGCCAGACTTCCCAGCCGAGGCCCCAGGCGCCGAGCGTCGGCGACTCCCAGTTGTCCTCGACGAAGCGCAGGTCGTGGGTCAGCGGGTCCAGGCCCAGCGCGCGCAGCGAGCCGATGTACAAGTCCAGAATGTCGTCCGGGTTCGGCTTCAGCACGACCTGATACTGGTAATAGTGCTGCAGGCGGTTCGGATTTTCGCCGTAGCGGCCGTCGGTGGGACGGCGCGACGGCTGCACGTAGGCCGCGGCCCAGGGCTCCGGGCCCAGCGCGCGCAGGAAGGTCGCCGGGTGGAAAGTGCCGGCGCCGACTTCGGTGTCGAACGGCTGGATCAGTACGCAGCCCTGCTCCGCCCAGTAGCGGTTCAGGGTCTGGATCACGTCCTGGAACGTGGGCGTGGGCGTGGACATGGGCGGCTCGCGGAAGGCCTACGGCAAAGCGCGCTAGTATAGCCAGCAGTCTGCCGTCCCACAGGAATCGTCATGGCTACCCAACCGCAGCGCTCTGTCGCGGCCAGTTCCCCGATCGCGGCGGCGACGCCCGTGCGGCTGGGATTGCATGGCCGGCTCGAGCTCGACGAAACCCTGATGGCGCTGGTCCAGGACGGCCTGCTCACTGCCGAGGATGCGCGCCGGGTCCGTGCCGATTCGCGCAGCACCAAGGAAAAACTCGCGCTGCATCCGCTGGTGCTCGTCGCCAACGCGAAGGCCGTGGACCAGCGCCATCCCGACAAGCCGCTGAGTCTCGAAGTGCTCGTGCAGTGGCTGGCCGGCAAAGCGGGCCTGCCCTATCTGCGCATAGACCCGATGAAGATCGACGTCGCCGCGGTGACCCAGGTCATCTCGCACCAGTACGCGACGCGCTATCGCATCCTGCCGGTCGCCGTCGCACCGGACAAGGTCACGATCGCATCGGCCGAACCGTTCGACACGCGCTGGGTCAACGACCTCTCGCACATCCTGCGCCGCGAAGTCGAGCGCGTCGTGTCCAGCCCGCTGGACGTGAACCGCTATCTGACCGAATTCTTCGGCGTGCAGCGCTCGATCCAGCGCGCCAAGGACGCCAAGGGCGAATCCGGCTACGACCCGTCCAAACTGCTGAACTTCGAACAGCTGCTGGAGCTCGGCAAATCCGGCGACATCGGCGCCGACGATCGCCACGTCGTGCACATCGTCGACTGGCTGCTGCAGTACGCGCTCGATCAGCGCGCGTCGGACATCCATCTGGAGCCGCGACGCGACGCCGGCAACATCCGTTTCCGCATCGACGGCAACATGATCAAGGTGTTCGAGTTCCCGCCGCCGGTCATGACCGCGGTGACCGCGCGCATCAAGATCCTCGGACGCATGGACCTGGCCGAGAAGCGCCGGCCGCAGGACGGCCGCATCAAGACGCGTTCGCCGGGCGGCCGCGAAGTCGAACTGCGCCTGTCGACGATGCCGACCGCGTTCGGCGAGAAGATCGTCATGCGCATCTTCGACCCGGACATCGTCGTCAAGGAGTTCCGCCAGATCGGTTTCTCGATCGACGAGGAAAACCTCTGGCGCTCGATGGTCGAACGGCCCCACGGCATCGTGCTCGTCACGGGCCCGACCGGCTCGGGCAAGACGACCACCTTGTATTCGACCCTGAAGCACCTCGCGACGCCGGACCTCAACGTCTGCACGGTGGAAGACCCGATTGAAATGGTCAGCCCCGAATTCAACCAGATGCAGGTCCAGCCGGCGATTGATCTCGACTTCGCCGCGGGCGTGCGCACCCTGCTGCGCCAGGACCCCGACATCATCATGATCGGCGAAATCCGCGATCTGGAAACCGCGCAGATGGCGGTGCAGGCCGCGCTGACCGGCCATCTCGTGCTGTCGACCCTGCATACCAACGACGCACCGACCGCGGTCACGCGCCTGCTCGATCTCGGCGTGCCGCACTATCTGATCCAGTCGACCCTGACCGGCGTGGTCGCGCAGCGGCTTGTGCGCACCCTGTGCCCGCACTGCAAGACCGCGCTGCCGGTCGATCCGCGCGCCTGGGACGCGCTGACGCATCGCTGGAATCTCGCGGTGCCGGAGCGCACGCAGGGTCCGGTCGGCTGCCTCGAATGCCGCAACACCGGCTTCCTCGGACGCACCGGCATCTACGAGATGCTGCGCATCACGCCGAAGATGCGCCAGTTGATCCAGGCCGACACCGACCTGGTCAAGTTCAGCGAAGCGGCACTGGCCGACGGCATGCGTCCGCTGCGCATCTCGGCGGCCGCGCAGGTCGCGCGCGGCGTGACGACGGTGGCCGAAGTCATGACCGTGCTGCCGCCGGTCGAGTGACCGTGTCGCGCGTCCTCGTCCTGCAGACCGGCTCCACCTTGCCGCAGATCGCGGCGCGCCACGGCGATTTCGCGGCCTGGTTCCTGCGCATGGCCGGACTCGTGCGGCGCGACGTCGACGTCGTACGCGTCGACCGTGACGAAGCATTGCCGGCGCCGGGGCGTCATGCCGCGATCCTCGTGACCGGCTCGGCCAGCATGGTGACCGAGCGCGCCGACTGGAGCGAGCGCAGCGCAGGCTGGCTCGCCGGTATCGTGCGCACCGCGGCGGCGCCGGTGCTCGGCGTTTGCTACGGCCACCAGCTGCTCGCGCACGGTCTGGGCGGCCGCGTCGACTGGAATCCGCGCGGCCGGCAGATCGGCACCAAAACGTTGCGGACGACGCCGGCTTCGACGGACGATCCGCTGTTCGGCGCGACCACGACGCCATTCCGCGCACAGACCACGCATCAGCAGTCCGTCGTCGAGCTGCCGGCGGATGCGCTGGTGCTCGCGGCGTCCGCGCTCGATCCGCATCAGGCGCTGCGTTTCGGCGAGCGTGCCTGGGGACTGCAGTTCCATCCCGAGTTCAGCGCGAACGTCATGGCCGGCTATATCCGCGGGCGGCGCGAGCGGCTGATCGCCGAAGGCCTGGATCCGGCCGCGCTGCTGCGCGAATGCGGTCCGGCCCCCGAAGCGCGGCGTCTGCTGCGGCGCTTCGTGCGCAAGGCGCGCGACGGCGCGCTCTGAGCGCAGACGTCCCATTCGCCGCCTTCACGCATGCCCCCCTGCCAAAGGTCATGCCTGAGGGCAAATCCAAAATCTGTTGGGTAATTACCCGCAAATCGCGAGTCTGAAAAAGCAAACGCCGCGCTAGACGCGGCGTTTTGGATGTACTTGCAAACGGCGCACTGCCGCCGGCATGAAACGAAGCATGATTACTTGCGGCTCTTGGTGCCCTTGCGCAAGCCGGCCAGCGGATCCGGCAGCTTCAGGCCGCCGAGATAATCATTGATCGCTTCGTTCGTCACGTCGTAGAGCGGACGGCCCATCACCGCGGCGGCTGCCTTGAGGCTGTCGCGCATGCGCTTGGAAACGCGCAGGCTAGCGTCGCGGGTATCTTCGTCGACAGCGGCGGCTGCGGCGGACTTTTTCATGATCTTCACCCTGAGTTAAGAAGTGCTGCTACGTGTACTGCGGGATTAGTATACGTGGCAGGTCGATGAAAAGAACGCTACACGCCGGACGCACATGTTACGAATTGTAAATCCCCGGTAACGCTGAGCCGCTGCGGTGCCGAATTCCGGGGAACCGGCAGCAGCAACGCTGCGGTGGCGTGATTTACCGTGATTTCAGGCGTCGCGTCCCGCCGCATCGGCAGGGCGATTCGCGACCGCACGTGCGGCGACGATGCCGACTTCGTACAGAAGGCACATCGGAATCGCGAGCATGATCTGCGAGACCACGTCCGGCGGCGTCAACACCGCTGCGACGACGAACGCGCCGACGATGACGTAGCCGCGGCTGTCGGTCAGCTGCTTCGGCGAAACCCAGCCGAGCGCGACGAGGATGACGACGGCGACGGGCACTTCGAAACAGAGCCCGAATGCGAAAAAGATCACTAAGACAAAATCGAGATATTTGGTGATGTCCGTCATCATCGCCACGCCCTGCGGCGTGATCTTGGCGAGGAACGAGAACACCATCGGCAGCACGAGGAAATACGCGAACGCGCCGCCGAGATAGAACAGCACGACGCTCGACACGAGCAGCGGCAGGCCCAGGCGCTTCTCGTGGCGGTACAGGCCCGGCGCGACGAAGGCCCAGAGCTGGTAGAGCACGACCGGCATCGCGACGACGAGCGCGGTGCAGAACGCGAGCTTCAGCGGCGTGAAGAACGGCGAGGCCACGTCGATCGCGACGAGCTGGCCGCCGGCCGGCAGGTTGCGCAGCAGCGGCTCGGCCAGCCATGCGTAAAGCTTGTTCGCGAACGGCAGCAGACAGAGCAGTACGACTCCGACGGCCAGCACGGCCTTGAGCAGGCGTTCGCGCAGTTCGACGAGATGCGAAAAGAACGAGGCTTCTTCGCCGGGTTCCTGTTCAGCTGCGCTCATCGAGCTTCCTGCCCATGTCTTCGGTGTTCTCGCGTACCTGATCGGCAGTCTCGCGCAGCTGGTCGGCCGCGGCGCGCAGGTCCTCGCGCGGATCGGCGGCCGATGCCGCATCGCGCATGCTGCGCTTGAGTTCTTCCGCCGCGAGTTCGCGCTCGACTTCGCTGCGCAGATTGGTCCAGCTCGTGCGCGCGCGGCGCAGCAGGGCGCCGACCGTGCGCGCGGCGCCCGGCAGGCGTTCCGGGCCCAGCACGATCAGCGCGACGACGCCGATCAGCACGAACTCGCTGAAGCCGATGTCGAACATCGCCGCGGACTACTCGGCTTTTTCGCGCTTGGACTCGCTGGCGGCTTTTTCGGCGTCGGGCGCCGGATCGGCCTTGAGCTTGGGCGCCTCTTCGTCGCCCTGCAGGCCCTTCTTGAAATCGCGCATCGCGCTGCCGAGATCGCCGCCCATGTTGCGCAGCCGCTTGGTGCCGAACACGAGCACGACGATCAGCAGAACGATCAACCAATGCCAAAGGCTAAAACTACCCATTACCCACTCCTGCAGAGGATTCGCGCCGCCGGAAGCGGCCGAGCGCGACAGTGTAGCCGCGCCTGGCAACGAGGATCATGACGTCGCCCTGCTAGTCGGCCGATTGCGCAGTGTACTCCTCGAGACGGTCGCGGAAATCGACCACGACTTCCGGCACATTGCCGACGCCGCCCTCGAAAATGCGCCGCGGGGTCACGCCGTCGCCGAACACGGCCTGGTTGGCATCATGGTCGATGGCCAGCACCGAGCCGTCGAGCGCGACGCCGGCGAACAGGCCGCGCGCGCGCGAATAGGAATAGATCTCGGCCTTGAGCTGCGCGTCGGTCGACGCCTGGGCCGAACGGCCCACCGGACCGGCGGCGACCGAGGCGTCGCCGCCGAGCGTGAACTTGCCGTGCACGATGGAATCGACGCCGCGCTGGCTGCGGAAGACGAGCACCACGTCGGTCGACTGCACGCCGGCCTGGAAGCCGATGCTGCCGCCGGTCAACGTCACGAAGCTCGGATTGGACCAGGTGCCGTCGGGTGCCTTGACGACGATGAGGCCGTGGCCGCGACGGCCGCCGACGAGCAGGCCGGCCTTGATCACATCGGGAATCACTGCGATTGCGTGCGCCTCGCGCAGCAGATTGCTCGGTACGCGGCGATCCGGGGCCTGCATGATCTCGTCAAGGACGCGAACCGCTTCGCGCGCGCGCTTGAATTCGTTTTCGCCGGCGCCGGCGGCGCCGGCGGTGCACAGGCAGAACATCAGCAGCAGCACGCGCAGTAGGGTTCGGCTCACAGGAACCTCGTTCGGAATTTGAGGGAGTTCGCACCGCGTCGGCTGGATCTCGTCGCGACGCCGCGACGTCGGGATGGTGTCTGCCGGCGCGGGAATCGGCGCTTAACGCGCGCGGCGGCGCAGGCCCAGCACCGCGACGAGCGTGAGCAGGCCGGCGAGCAGTGCAAGACCCGACGGTGCAGCCGTCGGAATCGGCTGCGCGACGGGAGTACCGCCGCTAGGACACGCCGACGGCGGAGCGATCGCGAAGCCGAACAGCGGCACCGTGCGCAGATCTTCCGGGCCGGTGATCGCGCCGAGCAGGGTCATCGCGCCGGTGTTCGGATCGATCCTCGCCAGATCGCTCCAGTCCGGCGGAAACGCATTCGCGGCCGGCGGCGGCGGCGGGATGTAGCTGACCGCCGCCCAGAGCTGTCCGCTGCCGTCGAACGCGGGCCATACCGAGCTGATCTTGCTGCTCGCTACGTTGAACGAGCCGATCGTCGTCGCGGCGCCGGTGGTCGTGTCGATGCGGAACAGGGCGGGATTTTCATAGTCGCCGGTGCCGAACAGTTCGCGGCCGCGGGCCGCGAGGCCGGTCACCCGGGCGCCGGTCGGGCCGACGAGGGTCGTCATGCCGGTGGCCGGATCGACTTTCCAGAGCTTGCGCGTGACGCCGGAGGCCAGCCAGGCCGATCCGTCGCAGGTCACCGCATAGGACAGGTCCATCGCGTCCAGACGCGCGGGGTCGCCTTGTCCGGCCAGGCCGAGGCTGCCGACCACGGTCGGCGACGAGCCCAGGAAGTCCAGGCGGAACAGGGTCTTGGTGTTGTCCGACGAGGCATAGAGCACGCCGTTCGGCGCGTAGGCCATGCCTTTGAAAACAATGGGGCGCCCGGCGAAGGAGCCGGTCTGGCCGACGAGCGTCGCCTGACGTGAATTCAGGTCGACGCGGTAGACCTGGTCATATGCCGGCGCATAGGCGACCGACTGCGCTGTAGCCGCCGAAGCGACCGACAGAGCAAGCAGTGCCGCAGCTGCAGGGCATGCGCGCAGGCTCATTGTCCACCGTCTTTTGTTATCGTTTCTGGTAATCGTCGGCCGGGTCGGGCGCTGACACGGCCGGGCCAGTCTAACAGCTTCCGGCCTCCCGACAAGGTCGCACTACCCAGGCCCCGGCACCCGCCGTGCCGGCCCAGGCCACCAGTCGGAAAGCCATGTTCGGAACCAGGCAATACCACGCCGCGCCGCCCGGCGCGCCCAGCACCGGCGGTATCGCCGTCCTGCTCGTCAATCTCGGGACGCCGGCCGCGCCGAACCCTTCGGCCGTGCGCCGCTATCTCGGCCAGTTCCTGTCCGACCCGCGCGTGGTCGAACTGCCGCGCTGGTTCTGGTGGCCGGTTCTGCACGGCGTGATCCTGCGCCTGCGACCTGCGCGTTCGGCGCGCGCGTACGCGAGCATCTGGACCGAAGCCGGCTCGCCGCTGCTCACGAACAGCCAGGCGCTGGCAGCGGCGTTGCAGCGAGCTCTGCAGCAGGATCCGGTGCCGGTCCGCGTCGAGCTCGCTATGACCTACGGCGAACCGGCGCTGCCGGCCGCGCTGCGCCGGCTCGTCGACGCCGGCTATCGCCGCGTGCTCGTGCTGCCGTTGTATCCGCAGTATTCGGCGACCTCGACCGGCGCGGCACTCGATGCGCTCGCCGATGCGCTCAAGACCCTGCGCTGGCCGCCCGAGCTGCGCACTGTCGGCGACTACCACGACGAGGGCCCGCACATCGACGCGCTCGCGCGCAGCGTCGAGCGTCATTGGGCAGCACAAGGCCGCGCCGAGCGCCTGCTGCTGTCGTTCCACGGCATTCCGCAGCGCTGCGTCGCGGCCGGCGATCCGTATGCCGCGCAATGTCGTGCGACGGCCGCGCGGCTCGCGGCGCGGCTGGGACTGGAGGACGGCCAGCTCGTCGTCAGCTTCCAGTCCCGGGTCGGCCGCGAGGAATGGCTGCGGCCGTATACCGACGAAACCCTGCAGCAGCTCGCACGCGACGGCGCGCGCTCGGTGCAGGTGCTGTGCCCGGGTTTCGCCGTGGACTGCCTGGAGACCCTGGAAGAGATCGCGGTCGAGAACCGCGAGCGCTTCCTGCATGCGGGCGGGGAGCGGTACGAGTACATCCCGGCGCTCAACGACGGAGCCGATCAGGTCGCGGCGCTCGCCGCACTGGTCCGGCGTCACCTGCAGGGCTGGGTTGCGCCGGCCGCAGCAGGTAGCGGCGCATGACGCCGCGCGAACTCGCGATCGAACTGCCGCAACTGACGCTGGCCGCGCAGAGCTGGGGCGATCCGGCCCTGCCGCCGCTGCTGGCCGTGCACGGCTGGCTCGACAACGCGGCCTCGTTCAGTGCACTCGCGCCACTGCTGGCCGAGCGCTTCCATGTCGTCGCCATCGATCTGCCGGGACACGGCCGTTCGGCGCACCGGCCGCCGGGCGGCTGGTATCACTACGTCGAATACCTCGCCGATCTGCAAGCCACGGCGGCGGCGCTGGGCTGGACGCGGTACTCCCTGCTCGGCCACTCGCTCGGCGGCGCGACGGCGAGCATCTTCGCCGCGGCGCAGCCCGACGCCATCGAAACCTTGCTGCTGATCGAATCGCTGGGTCCGCTGACGGCCGCGCCGGAAGCGGCGCTCGAGCAGCTGCGCCGCGGCCTGAGTCAGCGCGCGGGCTTCGCCGCGAAAACCCTGCGTGTGTTCGGCGCGGCCGCCGAAGCCGTGCGTGCGCGCATGCTCGCCAACGATCTCAGCGAAGCGGCCGCGACGGCGCTGGTGGAACGCGGCCTCGCCGCCGTACCAGGCGGCTGGTCCTGGTCCAGCGATGCGCGCCTGACCCTGGCCTCGCCGCTGCGCTATACCGAAGCGCAGATCAGGAACATCCTGACCGGCATCGCCGCACCGACCCTGGTGCTGCTCGCCACGCCGGCGACCTCCTACCTGCCCGACGCGATGATGCAGGCGCGTGCGGCCTGCGTGCGCGACATCGTCGTGCAGCACCTGCCCGGCAACCATCACCTGCATCTCGAGAACGCCGCGCCGGTCGCCGCAGCGATCCACGCGTTCTGCGATCGGCCACGCGAGGCGAGCCACATCACTGCGGCCGCCGTCGAGTAATCCCGTCTTTTTTCCCGACCCGTCTCCGGCTGGTGTCGCGAGCCGCCGGAGCGGGCCTGGCGCGCTGATCGCGCGGTGGAGTGACTTCCGCTGCTGCAACGACGGCAGTGACCGGCCTCAGGGACCGATCAGCCGCGCGAGCTCGGCCTTCAGCGCATGGCCCTTCTCGCGCAGCCAGTCGCGCTGCTCCTTCCAGTCCGGATAGAAGCTCGCGACCAGATTCCAGTAGCGCGGCGAGTGATTGCGGATCTTCAGGTGGCAGAGCTCGTGCACGACCACGTATTTCAGCGCGGCCGGCGGCGCCAGCGCGAGCGCGAGGTCCAGGGTCATGCAGTCGCGCGTATCGAGGCTGCCCCAGAGACTCTTGAGCGGACGCACGCGTACGGCGACGGGCGAGGCCTGCAGGTCCGAGGTGTAGCGCGCGAGCAGGCGCGAGACGTCGCGGCGGATCTGCGCGTCGAGGAACGAACGCAGCAGTGCGCGCGCGGCCGGCAGCGCGCGCTTGCCATGGATCTGCGGCAGAGTCAGCACGAGCTTGTCGGCTTCGTGGGCGATGTTCGGATACGGTCCTTCGCGCCAGAGCATCTGGGTGGTCTCGCCGCGCAGCGGGATCAGGGTCGGCGCTCCCGGCAGCAGCGGCGGCGGGCCGGCGCCGTCGAGCTGGAGCTGGTCGAGCTTGCGCTCGAGCCAGTCCACATGCTTGCGCAGGAATGCGAAGACCTGGGCCGGATGGGTGCCTTCCGGATAGGACAGCCGCGCGCCGTGGGAAGTCACGGTCAGGCGCAGGCGGCGGGCCTGCGGGTGGGCCTTCTTGAGCACCTTGATCGTCTCCCCGTTCGGGGTCGACAGTTCGAGGTAATGGTTGTCGTCCGGGCTCATGCCTGTTCCTCGACCCAGCCGTGCGCGACAGCGCACGCGGTTCAAACCGACAATCCCTTGCACCTGCCGGCGACGCCGCCGCGCCGCCGCCGCCGTTCCTGCATTGTCTGCGCGCCGTATGTCAGCGATCTGTCGGGCGCGGCAGCCGAAACCATTCGTCGAGCTTGCCGAGCAGGCGTTCGACTTCCAGCGTCATCAGCGCCATGCGCGAGTCCAGCTCGGCGGCAGCCGAATCGGCGTCGGTCTCCTTCAGCTCGTCCAGCACCTGGTCGAGGAAGCGCAGCTTGCGGATCACGAGGTCTTCGCCGAGCACGAAGCCGACGCGGTCGTCGAACGTCAGGCCGAGCTGGTACACCTGCTTGCCGGTCTTGAGGTGCTCGCGCACCTCGTCGGTTTCAAGGTCCTGGCGGCGGCAGCGCACGACGGCGCCGGATTCGGCCGGGTCGCGCAGCTCACACTCGTCGGCCAGGACCAGTCCGGCCGGTAGCTTGCCACTAACCACCCAGTCCGTCATCAAGGTGCGCGGCGACTCCTCGGGCGCCATCGGCGTGGCCGGGAACGTGCCCGTGGCCTCGCGCAGCTGGGACAGGGCTTCCTCGGCCGACTTGCGGCTGGAGGTGTCCACGACCAGCCAGCCGTTCTTGAGATCCAGATAGGCCAGCAGCCGGTAAGGCTTGACGAACGCGCGCGGCAGGAAGTCGGTCAGGATCTCCTCCTTCATGCGCTTGCGCTCCTTGGCTCCGACACGCCTGCCTTGTTCTTCGTTGATCTTCTGCAAACGCGCGGACAATTCCTCATTGACTACCGAGCCCGGCAGTAATTTGTCCTCACCGCCCAGGGCGACGAGGGTGTACGGCCCGATCTTGTGCACCAGCACCTCGGCGTTGCGCCCGTGCGGCGAGACGAAGCCGCGCGTGGACTGCTCCAGCGGCCCGCACGGGCGCAGGCGCTTGTCTTCGAGCTGGGTTTCGAGATCGGCCAGGGACTCGGCCATGGCTTCGGAGAAGCGGAACAAGGTCAGATTGCGGAAGAACATGAAACCCCGTGAGGTGGGCCCGGGCCCACCGGTTGAGAGAGGAACGGTGACGGCGGCGGACGGCGAGGCTAGCCCGCGGTCGTCTCAGATATTGAGTCGGCCGGTTCGCCGCGCAGCCAGTCGCCGGCACCGAGCGGCTGGTCGCTGCGCCTGCCGAGCGCGGTGAAATCGAACAGGTTGCGGTCGGCCAGTTGCGACGGCGACACGTCGCCGATCGCGCGGAACACGTTTTCGACGCGGCCCGGGAACTTGCGCTCCCAGTCGGCCAGCATCGCCTTGATCGCCTTGCGCTGCAGGTTTTCCTGCGAACCGCAGAGATTGCACGGCATGATCGGAAACGCGCGCGCCTGCGCGTAGTCGGCGATGTCGTCCTCGCGGCAGTAGGCCAGCGGCCGGATCAGGATGTTGCGGCCGTCGTCCGAACGCAGCTTCGGCGGCATGGCCTTGAGCTTGGCCTGGTGGAACAGGTTCAGGAACAAGGTCTCGACGATGTCGTCGCGGTGATGGCCCAGCGCGATCTTCGTGAAACCTTCGGCGGCCGCGTGATCGTAGAGATTGCCGCGGCGCAGGCGCGAGCATAGGCTGCACATCGTGCGGCCTTCGGGTACCACGCGCTTGACCACGCTGTAGGTGTCCTGCTCGAGGATCGTGTACGGCATGCCGATCGACTCGAGGTAGTCCGGCAAGGTACGCGGATCGTAGCCCGGCTGCTTCTGGTCCAGGTGCACCGCATGCAGCTCGAACGGCACCGGCGCCTTGGCCTGCAGCTGGCGCAGCAGATCCAGCAGGGTGTAGGAATCCTTGCCGCCGGACAGGCAGACCATGACGCGGTCGCCGGCCTCGATCATCCGGAAATCGGCGATGGCCTGGCCGACCTGGCGGCGCAGCCGTTTGGCCAGCTTGTTGGCGTTGATTTCCTGCTTGCGTGCGGCGGAACTGCTCATGGACGGACGGCCGGAATCGGACGCGCATTGTAGCAGCGCCGGTCGCCGCGGCCCGGCCGCCGCCGGATCTACGAGCCGCCGCCGAAGCCCGCTACACTCGACGGACCTTTCACGCCGCGCGCCCATGCACAGCCTGGATCCCGCCGAAATCACGCGTCAGCTCGTCGAACTGCGTCTGGAGCATCGCGACCTCGATGCCGCGATCGCGCGACTGTCCGCCGACAGCGCCAGCGACGAGCTTCAGCTCAAGCGCCTGAAGAAGCGCAAGCTGCGTCTCAAGGACATGATCGCCTACCTCGAGAACCAGCTGATCCCCGATCAGCCGGCCTGAGCCGCGAGCCGCTGCCGCAGCGCCGCGCGCGGCAGCCCGGACGCGATCGAGGCCAGCGCGGTCAGCGCGAGCAGCCAGCCGTAATGCACCTGGCCGACGAGCTCCAGCGGCGAGGCCTTCGCGATCGATGCGGCCAGCAGGATCTGCGCGCCGTAGGGCAGCACGCTCTGCGTCACGCAGGCGAACACGTCGAGCAGACTCGCGCTGCGCGCCGGGCTGACGCCGTGCTTCTCGGCGATGCCGCGCGCCGTGCTGCCGGCGATCAACAGCGCGACGGTGTTGTTGGCGGTGAACACGTCGGTCACGATCGAGATCGCCGCGATCGACAGCTCGCCGCTGCGCCGTCCCGCATGGCCGCCGGCCAGCGCCGCGATGCGCGCGGCCAGCCAGGCCAGCCCGCCCTGAGCGCGCACGAGCGCCGCGAGTCCGCCGATCAGCAGCGACAGCAACGTGATCTCGAACATGCCTTCGAAGCCCGCGTAGACGTCGTTGCTGAACGCCGCCGGCGTATAGCCGCCCTTGAGCAGCAGCCCGGCCAGACCGGCGAGCAGCAGGCCGACGCCGAGCACGACGAGCACGTCGATGCCGATCAGCGCGAGCACGAGCACGACCAGGTACGGCGCCGCGAGCCACGGCGAGGCCGCCGGCACTTCCGGCACGGCCGCGCCGCGGCCGAGCAGCGCCAGCAGCACGAGGCAGGCCAGCGCGGCCGGCAGCCCGAGCCAGAAATTCGCGCGGAACTTATCGCGCAGGCTCGCACCCTGCAGCCGCGACGCGGCGATCGCCGTATCGGAGATCACCGACAGGTTGTCGCCGAACGTCGCGCCGCTGAGCACCGCACCGAGAGCCAGCGCCGGCGCGATGCCGGCCGCCTCGGCGACGCCCAGCGCGATCGGCGCGACCGCAGCGATCGTGCCCATGGACGTGCCCATCGCCAGCGCGACGAAGCCGGCGACGACGAACAGTCCGGGCAGGGCCAGCCAGGCCGGGATCGCGTTCAACGTCAGCCAGACCACCGCGTCGACGCCGCCGATGGCCTTGCTGACCGTCGCGAATGCGCCGGCGAGCAGGAAGATCAGGCACATCAGCATGACGTCGCCGTTGCCCATGCCGGCGAGGAACGTATCCAGCGGCCGCTCGCGCCGGCCGAGCCAGAGCGCCAGCGCGATCGCCGGCAGGATCGCGACCGGCGCGCGCAGCTGATAGAACGCATCCGCGTGGCCCTGCATCGTGAACCAGATGCCGGTGCCGAGAAACAGCGAAAGGAAAACACCGAGCGGCAGCAGCGCCCGGGCCGAGACGGGAGACGACATGGCGGTTCCGGAATTCGAAGGCGCGATGCGCCGTGCTGCATGGCAGCATAGACGGCTGGACGGCCGAACAGAAATGCCGGCGACCCGGCGCCTCATGTCGTTTCCGGCATATGCGACGGCTTTGCCGCAGCTGACCCGAGCTCCGCGTCCGATGGACGACCGCGGCGAGCCGATCGGACGGCTCGCCGCACATTGCCAGTACCGCCGGCGTCAGGCCGCCTTGTCGGCAGGCGCCTCCGGCGCCGCGGGCTTCGGCTGCGGCGCGAGCTTGAGGATGCCGTGGCGGATCTCGCGGCTCAGGATCACCTTGGCGTCCTTGGCCACGACCGCGAGCGCCGCGTCGAAGTCGAGCTTGCCGGCGTCGTCGGTCCAGACCACCTTGCGTTCGCGCAATTGCTGGATGAAGCCCTTGAACAGCGACTTGTCGAAGAACTCCGGCGCGTTGAACTCGTGCAGCAGGGTCAGGCGCTGCGCGGTCAGGGTGCAGAGGTTTTCCAGCTCCGCCGCGCTGATCGTGTGCGGGCCGTGCTTCACGAGCACGGCGATCGCAATGTAGTAGCGCTCGAACGCCTGCAGCAGGCTGTGAGCCACGGTGCGCAGCTGGTAGGCCGCATCGCCCTGACCGGCACCGCGGTTGAGCACGCGGCCCTCGGCGTCGGGCGACAGCACGCCGCGGCGGATGAAGAATTCGGTCGTCGCCTGTATGCGCTCGACGAAGCCGGCCTCGTCCCAGGGCAGGAACAGCTCGGACTGAATGAACGGATAGATCAGCCGCGACAGGCGCAGCAGCGAGGCGCGCGCCATGCGCCGATTGTTGAGGAAGCAGCAGGCGATCCAGGCCGACGCGGCGAACAGGTGCAGCACGTTGTTGCGGAAGTAGGACAACAGGGTCGCCTGCTTGCCTTCGCTGGTCAGCACGTCGCCGAGCGGATGGCGGATGCGGCGTATCCACTGCATCTTCTCGCCGTAGGCGACGATTTCCTGCGGCGACATCGTCGTCAAGGTGACGCGCTCCGCGTAGGGCAGCTCGGCGAGCAGGCTCTTGTACAGATCGAGCTGCGCGATCAGGTCGGCTTCGGCCATCGCGTGCTTGGGCGTGGCCAGCAGCGCGACGGCGAGCAGGTTGATCGGATTGACGTCGGCCGCGCAGTTGATGCTGACCTGGATGCGCTCGGCGAGCGCGTCGACGCTGCGGTTGAACCACTCCGGCTTTTCCTCTCCGGCGCTGGCGCGCCAGTCCGGCGCCTGCTGCTGCAGCAGCTCCTCGAGGAATACCGGCTCGCCGAAGTTGACCGCGACGCGGCCGTAGTGCTCGCGCAGCTTCTTCACCGAGCGGATCAGGCCGAACAGCGATTCCTTCTGCTTGGCCTGGCCCGACAGCTCGCCGATGTAGCTGTTGCCCTCCATGAGCTTTTCGTAGCCGATGTAGACCGGCTGGAACACGACCGGCCGGCGCGATTCGCGCAGGAACGCGCGCAGAGTCATTGCGATCATGCCGCCCTTGGGCTGCAGCAGGCGGCCCGTGCGCGAGCGGCCGCCTTCGATGAAGTATTCCATCGACACGCCGCGCGCGAACAGCTGGCTCACGTATTCAGTGAATACCGCCGAATACAGCGCGTTGGCCTTGAAGCTGCGGCGCAGGAAGAACGCGCCGCCGCGGCGCAGCAGCGGTCCCACGAGCGGCAGGTTCAGATTGACGCCGGCGGCGATGTGCGGCGGCACGATGCCGTTGGTGTACAGCAGCCAGCTCACGAGCAGGTAGTCGATATGGCTGCGGTGGCAGGGCACGTAGATGATTTCGTGGCCCGGCGCGACCGCGCGCACGCGGTCGAAGTGATGCATGGTGACGCCGGCGTAAAGCTTGTTCCAGAAGCTCGACAGCAGGAACGACAGCGAGCGCACGACCGGATGCGAATAGTCGGCGGCGATTTCCACGGCGTATTCGTGCGCGCGGCGCAGCGCCTGTTCGCGCGTCAACGATTCCTTGAGCGCCGTCCCAGCGATGACTTCCTGCACCGGTTCGGCGTTGACGACCGCGTCGACGATGGTGCGCCGGTGCGACAGGTCGGGGCCGATGACCGCGGCGCGGATACGGCGGAAATGCGCGCGCAGCACGCGCGAGATCTTGCGCACGGTGCGCTCGCGCGGCTGGCCCTGTTCCTCGGCCAGCACGCTGCGCAGCGAGACCGGCGCGGAAAACTGCACGTGCGTGTCGCGGCCGTTGAGGACCAGGCCGAGCAGGCGGCGGAAGCGGCCGACCACGACCCAGTTTTCCGAGAACAGCACGCTGAACCAGCCCGACTGCCGGTTCGGCGCGCGGCCGACGAAGATCGACACGGGCACCAGCTGGATGTCCTGATCCGGCAGCAGATCGAGCTGGGCGATCAGTTCGGCCAGCGGCTGCGTCGGCGGCCTGCGGCGGGCCGGATTCCAGAACAGGCTGTTGCGCATCGAGGTCGCGAAATAGCTGCGCTTGCGCCGCGTCGAGACATTCTGCAGCGGAATCAGCGCCGACGGCAGGCCGGCCTCGCGGCAGGCCTGTTCGAGGATCAGCGCGTCGGACAGGCCGTAGCGTTCGGTGACGTAGCAGACCGGCACTCCCGGCAGCAGCAGGCTGCGCGGGTTGGCCGGGTCGGGCTTGATGCGGATCCAGGATTCGAGCAGGCGGCCGAACAGGCGCAGGCGCCAGGGCACGCGCGGCGCGGCGTCTTCGTGCCCGGAAGTAGTGATGTCGTCCATGCCGCGGATTGTAACCGCCACAAAAACGAACGCCGCCCGGGGGCGGCGTTCGTTGCGTTAGAGGCGCGTTAAATCGTGCCGGAAAACGCGATCAGCCTTCGCTGGCGGCCGGCGCGGCGGCAGCCGGTTCGGCGGCCGGAGCCTCGTCCTTCTTCTTGAGGCCTTCCATCATTTCCTTGCCGTACCAGCGGTCGCCGACCTTGACCATGTCGCTTTCGGCGATCAGCGGGGTGTTGAGCAGCGAGTAGCTGATCTTGACCTTCGCGCCGTTGGCATCGGAAGAAATCGTCTCGGCCTTGATCGAGTCCAGCGTCTGGTCGATCGAGAAGCCGTACACGGCGAGTACGTCCTTGAGGCCGAGATAGGCCACGCCGAACTTGCTCATGGCCTGCTCGTAGCTCAGCGCGCGCGCTTCGTCGAGGGTCTTGAGATTGATCTTGCGCGCGGTGTCGCAAACGATCTTGATCGACTTCTGCGCCAGCGCCGGATCGGTGAACTTGGCGGTCGTGACCCAGTTGCCGAGCGCGTCGACTGCCTGCGTGGCCTGCAGCTTCTGCGCGTCGGTCAGTTCCTGGTTCTGCTGGATCGAGCTCTGGATGATGCCCTTGCCCATGGCGACCATCATCGGCATCTGCTGCGCCATCTGCGCATCCATTTCCTTGAGCTTGGGCTCGAGCTCGGTCCAGAGCTTGGCTTCGGCGTCCGGAGCGGTCAGCTTGGCCATGTTCTCGGCGAACTTGGCCTTGTCCTCTTCGGTGGCCGGCTCCTTGTTCATGTCCTTGGAGTAGTCGGCCTTGGCCTTGGCGTATTCGTCGGGCGGCAGCACGCTCTGCATCAGGCCGTCGATGTTGCCGGTCTTCAGATGGCCGATCGAGGCCATGATCGCGCCGTCCGGCGTGGCGGCGGCCTTGGCCGCGGCGGCCGGCGTCGGAGCGGCCGGCGGCTCGTTCTTGCCACAGCCGACCAGGGCGATACCGAGAGCCGCGGCCAGCGCGATGCGAGCAAATTTCGTGGACATGTTTTTCCCCAGGGTTCGATAGTGAAACAGCAACGCACTCTAGCCGAGTGCGTTTATGCATTCCAGCAACATACTCGGACGTTTAGCGCCGGTTTCCCCGCTGCAGGCAAAGAAAAACCCGGATGTTCTCGCGAACGATCCGGGCGAATCCGGCAGAACCGGAGGGGGAATCGCATTGTTCAGCGCGGTCGGCTATGTGGAGTTATTGCCGCGCCTGCTCAGGTACGGCGTGGATCGTACTGACTGAATCGACTTAATGCAATACCTGATGATTAGCGATTTACTAGGTTGAATATCAAGAGATTTTTGAGCGACGGAGCCGATCCAATACCGAGCGAACCTCAGCCGGCCGGACGCGCGAGCGTGTCGGCTATGGTCTGCTGCATCGCGAGCGCGGCGGCGCGCGGATCGGCGGCCTGGCGGATGGGCCGGCCGACGACGATGTAGTCGGCGCCGGCCGCGAAGGCCTCGGCCACATCCAGCGTGCGCTTCTGGTCGTCGCTGTTGCCGACCGGGCGTATGCCCGGGCAGACGGTGATCAACGCATGGTCGACCTCGCGCCGCAGGGCCGGCACTTCCAGGCCCGAGGACACCACGCCGTCGCAGCCGGCTGCGAGCGCGGCCTTCGCGCGCGACAGCACGAGCGCTTCGGCGTCGCACCGGAAGCCGAGATCGTCGAGATCGTGCTGGTCCAGGCTCGTCAGCGCCGTCACCGCGAGCAGCTTGATCTCTCCCTTGACCGCGGCGGCCGCGCGCATCATGCCGTCGTTGCCGTGGATGGTGCAGAAAGTCACCGGATAGCGCGTCAGCCCCTTGACCGCCGACGCGACCGTCGCCGGTACGTCGAAGAACTTCAGGTCGACGAAGATGCGCTTGCCGCGCGCGGCGAGATCGGCCAGCACCTGGAAATACTCGCCGCTGGTCAGCAGCTCCATGCCGATCTTGTAGAAGCTCACGGCGTCGCCGAGGCGTTCGATCCACTCCAGCGCCTCGGCGCGCGTGGGCACGTCGAGCGCGAAGATCAGGCGGTCGCGCGCGGCGATGTTCTTGGCGGCGTAGGTCATGGCGGCCTCAGTCGGTGCGCAGCGCGTCGCGGCGGATCTGGTGCTTGGTCGGCGCATCGGCGCTGCGCTGATTGCCGAGCACGGCACCGTCCCAGGAGCCGTAGGTCGGATTCGGCAGCATGAACCAGCGTTCGCCGAACCAGCCCTCGTAGGGCCTGGTCGCTTCGGCGCGCGCGGCGACGGTGTTGTTGTCGACGTCGATGAAATCACCGAGCTGGTCGCCGACCATCGCCAGCACGCGGTAGCGCCGGCCGATCAGTTCGCGCCGGCAGCCCTTGTCGCTGCCGTTGGCTTCGCAGCCTTCGACGACGGTGCCGAGGCCGAGGAACACGTTCTCCTTGTCGGCGACCGGAAAACCGGCGCTGCGCAGATTCGCCAGCGTGGCCTCGTTGAGGTGCTGGGCGCGGTTGGTCAGGTAGAACACGGTCACGCCCTTGAGCGCGGCCGCCTTGGCGAATTCCAGCGCGCCCGGCGTGGGCAGCGCGCGTTGTTCGCGGCACCACTGGTCCCAGCTGAATTCGTCGAATTCCTTGCCGTCGCGTATCAGGCGCGCCTGATACGGCGAGTTGTCCAGCACCGTCTCGTCCACGTCGACGATGACGGCCGGCTTGAGGCCGCGGGCCGGCTTTTTGCGCTCGTTCTTCGGCAGCGCATCCCAGTCCTTCTGCTTGAGCGCGACGGCGATCTGGCGTGTGGCCTGGGCGTAGATGCCGCGATAGCTCATGTCGTGCTCGACGGTGCCCTGCGCCCAGAGCGTCGCGTTGAGATTGGTCTCGGCGTAGGTCAGCGCCGGCGTCTTCGGCGGCTCGGGTTCGGCCGGCGCGGCGGCGCGCGGCGGTTGGGCGGCACAGGCGGCGAGCAGCAGCGGCAGCAGGACGGCGAGTCGTTTCATCGCGGAAAGCTCCGGTGGGCGCAAGGCCGGCGATTCTAGCGGGTTGGCACGAAGGCGGTCCTGTAGCGCGTCAGGCCGGGCCGCCGCGGGCACGGCGGGCGGCACCGGCTCAGTCGGCGAGCAGGCTCGCGAGCCGCGCGAGATGCGCCGCGGCCACGTCCTTGCGCGCCTGCGCGTCCTGCTCGGCGTCGCGGCCGTCCCAGTGCAGATCCTCGGCCGGAATCTCGGCGAGGAAGCGGCTGGGCTCGTTCTTGAGGATCTCGCCGAAGCGCCGCGAACGCGCCGCGTAGCTCAAGCACAGGCGTTCCTTCGCGCGTGTGATCCCGACGTACATCAGGCGGCGCTCCTCGTCGAGACGGCCTTCCTCGAGACTGCCCTCGTGCGGCAGCTGGCCGTCCTCGACGCCGACGATGAAGACGAAGCGGAACTCCAGGCCCTTGGCGCCGTGCAGGGTCATCAGGCGCACGGCGTCGCCGGGATCGTCGCGGTCGGAGTGGGTCAGCAGCGCGAGCTGCGCGGCCAGGTCGCCGGCGCTCGACGCGCCCTTCTGCATCGCGCGGAACCAGTCGGCCAGTTCTGTCAGGTTGTCGAGACGACGCTGGCGCGCGGCCGGATCCTTGATCTCGGCCGTCAGGTGTTCCGCGTAGCGGGTGCGGCGCACGAGCTCGTCGACGAGTTCGGCCGCGGCGAGCTCGCGCGAACGCGCGCGCAGCCCGGCGATCAGTTCGGCGAAGCCGGCCAGCGACGAGGCCGAGCGCGGCGCGAGCTGCTTGAGCACCGCGTCGCTGCGCGCGGCTTCTAGCAGCGACGCATGGCGCTGCTGGGCCAGTTCGCCGAGTTTTTCCAGGGTCGTCGCGCCGATGTCGCGGCGCGGCACGTTGGCGATGCGCAGGAAGGCCGAATCGTCGTCGGGATTCGTGATCAGGCGCAGATAGGCCAGCACGTCCTTGACCTCGCCGCGGTCGAGGAAGGCCGTGCCGCCGCTGATGTGGTACGGCACGCGCGCGAGGCGCAGCGCTTTCTCGAGCGCGCGCGACTGGTGGTTGCCGCGATACAGCACGGCGAAGTCCTGCCACCTGGACTTGCTCTTCTCGGCCAGGTGGGCCAGGTCGGCGGCGACGCGCTCGGCCTCGTGCTCGCTGTCCTTGCACTCCATGACGCGGATCGGCGGACCTTCGGGCAGGTCGCTGAACAGCTGCTTGAGATGCTTGTGCGGGTTGTTCGCGATCAGCTTGTTCGCCGCGCGCAGGATGCGCTTGGCGCAGCGGTAGTTCTGTTCGAGCTTGACCACCTTGAGGTTCGGATAGTCGCGCGCGAGATCGTCGAGATTCTCCGGATTCGCGCCGCGCCAGGCGTAGATGGACTGGTCGTCGTCGCCGACCGCGGTGAACGCGCCGCGCGGCCCGCAGAGATTGCGGATCAGCCGGTACTGCGCCGAGTTCGTGTCCTGGTATTCGTCGACGAGCAGGTAGCGGATGCGCTCCTGCCAGGCCTCGCGCGTCTCGGCGTCCTGTTCGAGCAGGGTCAGCGGCAGGCGGATCAGGTCGTCGAAGTCGACCGCGTTGAACGCGTTGAGGCGCTTCTGGTAGCCCTCGTAGAGCTGCGCCGCCTCGAGCTCGCGCGGGCTGCGCGCGGCGGCGACCGCCTGGGCCGGATCCAGGCCGTTGTTCTTGGCCGTGGACACGAGGTTGCGCAGCGCCCAGAGCTGGTCGGACTTCAGCCCCTTCGGCAGCAGGTCCTTGATGATGGATTCGCCGTCGTCGGCGTCGAGGATGGAAAAGCCGCGCTTGAGGCCGAGCTTGGCGTGCTCGATCTGCAGGAACTTCAGGCCCATTGCGTGGAAGGTGCAGACAGTCAGCGCCTCGGCCGCGGCGCCCGACACGAGCTTGCCGACGCGCTCGCGCATTTCGCGCGCGGCCTTGTTCGTGAACGTGATCGCGGCGATCTTCGCCGGCGGCAGGTTACGCCGCGACACGAGGTGCGCGATCTTCTGCGTGATGACGCTGGTCTTGCCCGAGCCGGCGCCGGCGAGCACGAGCAGCGGACCGTCGCAATAGTCGACGGCGGCGCGTTGGGCGGGATTGAGCATGGCGGTACGTCTGCGGTTCGGCGGCGCCGGCGGCTGCGGCGCGAGGCCGCCTATTCTGCCCGCGGCGGCGGTTCGCTCAAAGCCTCGCGTCTGCCGCTATCATGCCCACCCGCCCGCGTCGACACGGCCATGGCCAAGCTCTACTTCTACTACTCGGCCATGAACGCCGGGAAGACCACGACCCTGCTGCAAAGCGCCCACAACTACCACGAGCGCGGCATGCGCACCCTGATCTACACGCCGCGGCTGGACGACCGCTTCGGCGAAGGCGTGGTCGCCTCGCGCATCGGGCTCAAGGCCAGCGGCCGCATCTTCGAGCGCGACGACGACCTGCTCGCGATGACGCGCGACGACGTCGCCGCGAATGGCGCATTGAACTGCGTGCTCGTCGACGAGGCGCAGTTCCTGAGCAAGGCGCAGGTCTGGCAGCTGACCGAGATCGTCGACGCGCTGAACATTCCGGTACTCGCCTACGGCCTGCGCACGGACTTCCGCGGCGAGCTGTTCGAGGGCAGCCAGTACCTGCTGGCCTGGGCCGACTCCTTCACCGAGATCAAGACGATCTGCCACACGGGCCGCAAAGCCACGATGGTCGTGCGCGTGGACGAACACGGCCGCGCAGTGACGCAGGGACCGCAGGTCGAGATCGGCGGCAACGACCGCTATGTCTCGGTCAGCCGCGCCGAGTTCAAGAAGATCACGAGCGGCGAAGGCCGCATCGAACTCAAGCAGGCCGAGCTGCCGCTGTAGCGGCAGCCCGGCGCAAGCTTCACTGCTTGACCAGTTCGACGCGGCGGTTCTTCGCGCGACCGGCTTCGTCGGCGTTGCTCGCCACCGGCGCAGCGCTGCCCATGCCCTGGGCGAGCAGGCGGTCGGCTGCGACGGCGTAGCTTCCGGTCAGCGCGGCGACCACGGCGTCGGCGCGCTTTTTGGACAATTCCAGATTGTAGGCGGCACCGCCCTGGTTGTCGGTATGTCCGGCGACGACGAGCTTGAGCGCGGCGTCGGCCTTCAGCAGCGCGGCGATCTCGTCGAGCTGCGGTCTGGATTCGGGCTTGAGTTCGACCTTGTCGAAATCGAAATAGATGCCGTACAGCGCGACCTTGCCGCTGCTGGCGATGGCTTGGGCCATTTCCGAGGCCTTGACCGTGACCATCTTCTGCTCGCGCGCCTTGGCTTCCAGGGTGACGACGACGGCGACCGTGCGCTCGTTCAGCGCCTTGCAGTACATGCTGTCGCGGGCCGTATAGGCCAGCACGGCGACGTGGGTTTCCGCGCCGGCGGCGGCGAACTTCGCGACACCGTAGCGCAGGTCGCCGAGGTCCATGTCGACGGCGCAGGCGGCGTTGCTGAAGCTCTCGGCGCTGATCGCGCTCTTCGGGAACAGGTAATTCAGCAGGCCCTGCTGGCCGCCGCCGTGGGTCACGCCGGAGGTCACGTCGCCGCCGCAATTCTCGGCCTTGCATTCGTACAGGCTCTGGCCGCCTTTCTCCTGCACGAGCTGCTGGTAGTTGCGCAGCACTTCCAGCGGGCTGCGGCCTTCGGGCAGCACGTAGACCGTACGCGTGAGCTTGCCTTCGAGCGAGGCCGACGCAGTGGTCTGCATCAGGCGGTTGTTCATGCCGTCGCGCTTTTCGTCGTCCGGATCCGGCGTCAGCACGGCCAGCGGCAGCTGCACCTCGTCATAGGCCTTGGCCTGCTGCTCGACGATGAACGCGCCTTCATAGCGGCCCAGGCCGGCCGGATCGGCGCTGCCGGGCTTGTCGGCCGTCGGCACGGTGGCGTCGGCGAACGCCGTGGCGGCGGCCAGACCGCCGAGCAGGATGAGCAGGAGACGCAGCGACATGGAACACCTCGACACAGGGCCAGGAGCGGCCGGTGCCTGGGCAATACGCAAGCCGGGGCGCAAGCATGAAATCGGCGCCGCGCGGCGCGCGGGCTCAGCGCTGGCAGCGCGGGCAGAAGAAGGTGCTGCGCTGGCCCAGGGTCACGGCCTTGACCGGTGTCGCGCAGGTCTTGCAGGGCTCGCCGGCGCGGCCGTAGACGAACAGCTCCTGTTCGAAATAGCCGGGCAGGCCGTCCGGGCTGATGAAGTCGCGCAAGGTCGTGCCGCCGCGGCGTATCGCATAGGCCAGGATGCGTTTGACCGCCTCGGCCAGCGCGCGATAGCGCGCCCGCGACACCTGGCCGGCTGCGCGCGCCGGATGGATGCCGGCGGCGAACAGTGCTTCGGCCGCATAGATGTTGCCGACGCCGACGACGATCTTCTGGTCCATCAGCAGCAGCTTCACCGCGCATTTGCGGCCGCGCGAGACCTGCCAGAGATAGTCGCCGTCGAACGCGTTGGACAGCGGCTCGGGGCCGAGGCCGGCCAGCAGCGCGTGCACTTCGCCGGGGTCCTGCCAGAGCTGGCAGCCGAAGCGGCGCGGATCGGTGTAGCGCAGCACCTGGCCCGAATCCAGGCGCCAGTCGACGTGGTCGTGCAGACCCGGCGGCGTCGCCTCGGGCAGCACGCGCAGCGAGCCGGACATGCCCAGGTGCAGCAGCGCGCTGCCGGCCTGCGTGTGCACGAGCAGGTATTTGGCGCGGCGCTCGATGTCGTCGAGGCGCTGGCCCGGCAGGCGTTCGCGCAGGGCTTCGGCGATCGGCCAGCGCAGCTGCGCCTGGCGCACGACCAGGCGTTCGACGCGGCGGCCGATCAGGTGCGGCGCGAGGCCGCGGCGCGTGGTTTCGACTTCGGGCAATTCGGGCATCAGCGGGTCGCCGGCGCAACGCCGGTCGCGGCCGGCAACAGCTGCTGCATCTGGGGTTCTTCGAGCGGATATGCCAGCGCCGGCGCCTCGCGCAACGCGACGTAGCGGCCGTCGTCACGTCGCCAGACGCGGAACGCGATGCGGCTTCCCTGCGCGTCGGCGAGCTCGACGGCGACCGCGCCGGCGGCCGGCGCCTCGGGCGCGACGACCTGGCTCGTGGTCACGCGGTTCCAGGCGGCGACCAGTTCCGGATGCGCCTGACCGTCGACGCGCACTCCGGTGAGTGCAGCCAGCGGCGCGGCCAGCCGATGGTCGATTTCCGATTCGGCCGGCGCGAGCAGCCAGCCGCTGAAACGGTCCGGCAGCAGCGCGATGCCGCCAGCCGTGCGCACGTAGCGGTCGCCGCGGATCGCGTCGGTGATGCCGAATTCCAGGCGTAGCGCATCGACGTCGAGCAGCGCCTGCGGCGGCGAAAGCCCTATGCGTGCCGCCTCGAAGCGATCGGCCGCGTAGCGCTGGCGCGGCGCCGCTGACGCAATCGCGAGCAGGCGCGCGACGGCGTCCTCATGGGCCGGCATCCGGTACGGCTCCGTCATCCACCACTGCCCGTCGCGGCGCTCGAACACACGCGTCGGCTTGTCGCCGGCACTGACGCGCAAGTGGGTCACGCTCGCCGTGTCCACGACGGCGAGCGGCCCGCCGAGGCCGGCCTGTTCGCGACGTATGACGAGGCCGACGGCGAGCGCGGCAAGCGCGACGACCGCCGCCAGCACGAAGTTCTGACGCGTGCGCCGGCGCATGCTCAGCGCCGGCGCCGGCGGCGCCAGGCCGTGACGATGCCGATCGCGCCCAGAATCAGCGGCAGTACGACGAGCAGACCCAGGCCTATCAGGGCGAGCCGCGTCTGCGACAGCTGGATCAGTCGGTCCGGTGCGCCACGGTCGGGAATCTCGATCAACGCATCGTCGGCGAGCAGCCAGTTGAACACGCGCTGGCCGAGCTCGCGATTGCCGCCATTGCCGAGGAAGCGGTTGGACAGGAAATCGCCGTCGCCGACGACGACGGCGCGCTGCTCGCGCCGGTCCGGCCGCGGCGACAGGCGCGACAGCGCGAAGCCGAGATCCAGCGGGCCGCGCATTTCGTCGGTATCCGGATCGAAGCGTATCGTCGCCGCCGATTCGCCGGCCTTGGGTATCGCGCCGGTTTCGTTCCAGCTCTGCGCGCCGCTGCGCAGCAGCGGCTGCACCTGCCAGCGCGGCTGGGTCAGCTGGGCCAGCGCGACGGCCTGCGGGAACAAGGTCGTCGTTTCCAGGCCGCGCGTGATCGGGTGGTCGGGATAGCGGCTCAGTGCGACGAAGCTCGGATCGCCCAGGCCGATACTCGCGCCGGCGCCGTCGACGAGCGTACCCGGCAGCACGCGCACCGACAGCGTATCGGCGAGGCTCGCGAGGCCGGTGTTCTCGCCGGGTTCGGCCAGCCAGAGCACGGCGCCGCCGCGCTCGACCCAGTCGACGATTTCCGCCGCGACCGGCGCGGCCACGGCCGTGCGCGGATCGGCGATCACGAGCAGGTCGGTATTGTCGGGAATGCGCGCGCCGCTGCCGAGCACCAGCGGCACGCAGCGCACGCCTTGGTTCAGCAGCAGCGCGGTGAACTGGGCCAGATCCGCGTCGGCCGCACCGTCGGGCTTGCGTTCGCCGTCGCCGGACAGGAATGCGACCACGTGTTCCTGCGTACGCGACAGGCGCAGCAATGCATTGGAGAACTCCTGCTCGTTGAGCCGCTGCAGCCGTTCGTTGCGGCCGCGATAGCGCAGCTCGATCTCGCCGTCGACGCGCACGCCGAGCGCGCGCATCGCGGCCGGATCGCTGGCCGGATCGACGAACTGCAGCGCGATGTCCGCCTTGTGCACGCGGTAGCGGGCGACGAATGCGGCGATCGCGGCGCGCAGGTTGCCGCTTTCGCCGGCATAGGAAATCACCTCGACCGGCGCGTCGAGGCGCTGCAGCAGCTGCACGCTCTGCGGCGCCAGGGAAGCGCTCTGCGCGGCGCTCCAGTCGTAGCGGAAACCGAAGCGCGTGCTCAGGAAGCCGACGAGCCCGGCCAGCGCGAGGCAGAGCAGCGCATGCAGCAGTCGTCCGAATCCGCCGCGCATCAGTCGGCGCTCCGCAGACTGGCGAGCTGGCGCGCGGTCAGCGCGAGGAAGACCGCGGTGACCAGGACGAACCAGAGCAGATCGACGCTCGCGACGACGCCTTCGCTGAGCGGACCGAAATGCGTCGGCAGCGCGAGCCAGTTGATCAGGCCGTGGTTGACGCCGGCCGCGCGGGCGCCGAGGTCGATCACGCAGAACACGATGTTGATCAGCAGCGCCAGCGCTGCGGCGAGCACGGGCTGGGTCGTCACGCTCGATGCATACAGCGCGATGGCCGCGAGCGCGGACGCATGCAGCACCAGCGCGAGCCCGTTGGCCGCGAGGCGGCCGAGATCGAGTGCCGTGCTCCCGTAGAGGCTCAGCGGCAGCAGCGCGGTCAGCGCGATCAGCAGCAGCAGCCAGACGTACAGCCCCAGCCATTTGCCGATCGCGATGGCGCCGTCACCGACGCCGGCGGCGAGCAGCAGACTCAGCGAATGGGCGCGGCGCTCGCCGGCGATCAGGCGCGAACCCAGCAGCGGCACGAGCACGATCAGCACGATCGCGAGCCAGCCCAGCGCCGGCGCGGCGACCTGGGCGGTCGCGGCCGCGCCGGCCGCGTTGCCGGTGGTTTCCTGCAGGCGCAGGAACGTGTCGAGACGGCCGAGGAAGATCCAGGCCAGCAGGCCGATCACGCCGGCCAGCAGCAGCCACGACCAGGCCTGCACGCGGAGCCGGCGCCATTCGTGGGCCGCGATGACGAGCGCGGCGCTCATGCGGCGGCCATGTCGAGATCGGCCGCGATGCGCAGGAACAGTTGCTCCAGCCGCGCCGTTTCGCCGGCCGTGACCGGCGCGTCGTGGCGCTTGACGCCGCGATGCAGGATCGCGATGCGATCGCAGCAGGCTTCGGCTTCGGCCAGCAGATGCGTGGACAGGATCACCGCATGATCGGCGCGCAGCGCGCGGATCAGCTCGCGCATGCGCAGCGACTGCACCGGGTCCAGACCCGAGGCCGGTTCGTCGAGCACGACCAGCGCGGGCTGGTGCAGCGACGCCTGGGCGATGCCGACGCGCTGCTGGAAGCCCTTGGACAGCTGAATGATGAGCTGCCGGCGCACGTCGCCAAGATCGCAGCGTTCGATCTCGCGAGTCACCGCTGCTGCCGCGTCGCGGCGCGGCAGGCCGTGCAGCCGCGCGCAGAAGGTCAGGTATTCGGTGACGTCGAGTTCCGCATGCAGCGGCGCGCGTTCGGGCAGATAGCCGATGCCGCGGCGCGCGAGTTCCGGCGCTTCGTAGAGATCTTCGCCGGCCAGCCGCACTTCGCCCGAGTCGGGCGCGAGCACGCCGGCGATCATGCGCAGGGTCGTGGACTTGCCGGCGCCGTTGACGCCGAGCAGGCCGAGCACTTCGCCGCGCGCGACGTCCAGGCTCAGCGCGTCCACGACGCGGCGTCCCGCGAGCGTGCGCGAGATGCGGTCGGTACGAAGCGTGGGAACGGAGACGGGGTCGGTCACAGGAGCCGGATTGTGGCCAAGGAGCCGCGCGAGCCACAAGCGCGCGGTTCAGAATCGGAGCAAAAACGAACGTTTGCGTGGGTGGCACTTGGTTTGCTTCACGTAGTCCCCACAAACGACGTCGCGTATAGTCGTTGCTCTGCCTTCCCTTCCTGCTGGTTCCTTAACTTATGTTTAACGCCGTCATCGAGTTTCTGACCGGGGGTCTGACCCAGGCCAGCTGGCCCTGGCTGGTCGGCTACTTCATCCTCGTCACGCAGCTCACGATCTTCTCGGTCACCCTGTACCTGCACCGCAGCCAGGCGCACCGCGGCGTGGACTTCCATCCAGTGCTGAACCACTTCTTCCGCTTCTGGGCCTGGTTCTCCACGGCCATGGTCACGAAGGAATGGGTCGCGATCCATCGCAAGCATCACGCCAAGTGCGAGACCGACGAGGATCCGCACAGCCCGGTCATCTTCGGCATCAAGAAGGTGCTCTGGGACGGCGTCGATCTGTACCGCCAGGCACGCCGCCAGAGCGAGACCATGGACAAGTACGGTCTCGGCACGCCGAACGACTGGCTCGAGCGCCGCATCTACTCGGCCATGCCCGAGGTCGGCCCGACCCTGATGCTGTTCCTGAACTTCGCGCTGTTCGGCCTCTGGGGCGTCGTGATCTGGGCCTGCCAGATGATCTGGATCCCGTTCTGGGCCGCCGGCGTCGTGAACGGCCTCGGCCACTGGTGGGGCTACCGCAACTTCGAGAGCAACGACACCGCGACGAACCTGAGCCCCTGGGGCCTGATCATCGGCGGCGAGGAGTTGCACAACAATCATCACGCGTTCCCGAGCTCGTCCAAGTTCGCGCTGCGCAAGTGGGAGCTCGACATCGGCTGGATCGCGATCAAGTCGTTCGAGACCATCGGCCTGGCCAAGGTGCTGCGCGTCGCGCCGTCCCTGGACGTCCGCCCGAACATGCATCTGCCCGACAGCGACACGATCAAGGCGCTGATCGCGCACAAGTTCCAGGTCATGACCGACTACTTCGGCGGCGTCATCGTGCCGACCCTGCGCGAGGAAGCGGCCCAGGCCGGCAACAACCTCAAGGCGCTGCCGCGCCGTCTGCGCAAGGCGCTGTCCAGCGGCGGCCGCTGGCTCGACAACGACGCGCGCGAACGCCTCGGCCAATGGGTCAAGGAGCGCCCGACCATGGCCACCGTCATGGAATACCGCGGCCGCCTGCACGAACTCATGGAAAGCCGCAACGGCGAGGCCATGCTCGAAGGCCTGAAGCAGTGGTGCCGCGAGGCCGAGGCCAGCGGCATCCGCGTGCTGCAGGAATTCGCGGCGCGCCTGAAAGGCTACTCGCTGGTCGCCGCGCACTGAGTCCGGCGGGTTCCGCATCGCAACACAAAAAGGCGCCGCGAGGCGCCTTTTTGCTGGGCGCGCCGGAGCCCCGAAACCGGATTGTGTGACGGATTGCGCAGAACCCCCGGGCCCTTACACAATGCGGCCGCGCATGTCGCGCACTAGGGGAAAACTCGTGAAAAAACTTTCCGGCTTGCTGCTGGCGCTCGTTGCCGCCTTCGCCGCGTCGGGCTCGGCCAGCGCCGATTCCAGCGATTCCAAGGTCGTCATCAAGAACAAGTCCGCCTGGGCCATCCATGAGCTGTACTTCTCGCCGACCGACGAACGCGAATGGGGCGCCGACCAGCTCGGCAAGCACACGATCAACACCGGCGACAGCTTCACCCTGTCCGGCATTCCCTGCCGCGCCTACGACGTGCGCCTCGTCGACGAAGACGGCGACGAGTGCATCGTCGAGGACGTCGGCATCTGCGCCAGCAACAACACCTGGGTCATCGACGACGAAGACCTCGTAGGCTGTCAGGCCAAGACGCAGGAAGAAGACTGAGTTCGACCCGCATCGGCGCCGCCGCGCGGCGCCGATCTCCCGCGGCGGCCGCAATCGCCGCCGCGCCGTTACACTCGTGCGTTTCCGCGCGGAGCGCACGGCCGTGAATCGCACATCTCCTGCAGCCTCGACCGAATCGGCCAGCGCGCAGGAACGCCGCATCGCCTTCGAAAGCCTGCGCGAACGCACCGACGAGCTGGAGCTCATCATCTCGGGCATCAGCCTGCTCGCGCTGCTGGCCCTGCCCGGCTGGCTGTTCGACCAATGGGTGCGGCTGGAGCTGCATGCGGAAGGCCAGCGCCATCTGCTGCTGTCGCTCGGGTTCCAGCTCGCGAGCGGCCTGAGCATGACCATGGCCGGCGCCTTTCTCCTGCACCTGGCCGTGCGCGCCTACTGGGTCGGCCTGATCGGGCTCAAGGCGGCGTTTCCGGCCGGCATACGCTGGGACGCGATCCGCAGCATAGGGCCGATCACGCGCGACTATCACCGGCGCACCGTCGTGGACCTGGACTCGGCCATCGATGCGGCCGACCGCGCCGCGTCGATCGTGTTCGCGCTGGTCAGCCTGGTCGCGCTGTCGGTGTTCTGGATAGGCGGGCTGCTGGCCCTGATGACCCTGCTCGCCATCGGCGTCAGCACGCTGTTCGGCGCGCCCCTGGAGCCCAGCGCGAAAGTCGGCGCGATGGCTTTCGGCGTGCTGTTCGTCTTCATCGTGCTGCCGCAGCTCCTGCTCGACAACGCGTGGCTGTCGCGCCGGCTGCAGCAGCCGGCGCCGGACTGGCGGCGCCGTTTCGTCGAGCTCCTCGTGCGCCTGCAGAGCGTGGTGATTCCGCAGCGCCTGGTGCTGCCGGTGCAGCTGTCGCTGGAAAGCAATCTGCCGCGCTGGATCTTCACGCTGATGTTCCTGCTGCTGGTCGGCGGCAGCGCGCTGCTCGGCCGCGCACAGGAGACCGCCGCGCGCGAGTTCGCGCTGGTCTCCAGCTATGCCTATTTCGGCGACGCCGATGCGGACGAGGGACTGCGCAGCGCGCACTACGAAAACCTGCGCGGCACGCACGACGCGCTCGCGCGCGTGCCGCTGATTCCGGCCGACATGATCGCCGACGGCCATCTGCGCCTGTTCCTGCCGTATCTGCCCGATCGCGACAACGCGAGCCTGCGCGCCCGCTGCGGTCCGGCCGAAGGACAGGCGCAGCGCCGGGCCTGTCTGGCCGGGCTCTGGCAAGTCGAGATCGACGCGAAGCCGGTCGACCTCGGCGACTTCCTGCCGGCCGAACGGCGCGACCTCGGCCAGCGCGGACTGCAGGGCTATCTGAGCCTGGCCGGCTTCGCGCCGGGCCGGCACGAGCTGCGCGTGCGGTGGAACGGCGAGCCCGCACCGGCGGCAGGCTCCGGCGCGAAAACGCCCGGGTACCGCATTCCGTTCTGGTTCTCGCCGCCGTATCAGCAGGATCTCGCGCCGGCCGCACCGTGACGGCGGCCCGGCGACCGGCGCCGGAACGCAGGCAAAAAAGAACCCGCCGGGCGGCGGGTTCCGAAGATCTTGCGATTGCCTGGAGTGTTGCGATTACTTGATCTTGGCTTCTTTGTACGCCACGTGCTTGCGCACGACGGGGTCGTATTTCTTGACCTCCATCTTGTCCGGCGTGTTCTTCTTGTTCTTGTCGGTGGTATAGAAGTGGCCGGTGCCGGCGGTGGAGATCAGGCGGATCTTGTCACGCTTGGATGCCATGGTTCAGTCTCCTCAGATCTTTTCGCCACGAGCGCGGAGCTCGGCGACGACGACCTCGATACCTTTCTTGTCGATGGTACGCAGGGCGTGGTTGGAAAGGCGCAGCTTGATCCAGCGGTTCTCGCTCGGCACCCAGAAGCGGCGCTCGTGCAGGTTGGGCAGCCAGCGGCGGCGGGTCTTGTTGTTGGCGTGCGAGACGTTGTTGCCGCTCAGCGCACCCTTGCCGGTAACTTGGCATTTGCGGGCCATACGTACCTCATCAATGTCGGTTGTGCCGCCCTTGGCCAGGGCGGTATCGGCCAGCGGCATGCGGTGCATGCCACGCGTAGCTGGAAGGCGCTTGCGTCAGCTGGACTGCGCGGAAAGCCGGAACGCGTGCCGGATTTCCTGGCCCGGGTCTGCCGGGCGCCGCAAAGCGAGCCGCGCTTTATAGCAGGCCGCGGCGGCCGCGGCAAGTCGGCCGGTCCGGTAAGGCTCCGGGCAAGGCCGTGGCGGCGCTGACTCGATTTCATCGAGTTATGGGATACTCCCGCTCCTTTTCCCCAAGATCGACACCGGAGACAACCATGACCGACAACGCCGCCAACGGCCAGGCGCCTGCCCAGCCGCAGCTGTCCGTGCAGAAGCTCTACATCAAGGATTCCTCGTTCGAGGCGCCGTCGGCTCCGCATATCTTCCAGGAACAAGGTCAGCCGCAGATCCAGCTGCAGCTCGGCCAGCAAGTCAATGCGCTGGCGCCGGAAGTGTTCGAGGTCGTGCTCAGCGTGACGGTGACCTGCAAGCTCGGCGAAAAGACCGCCTACCTCTGCGAAGTGCAGCAGGCCGGAATCTTCGGCGTCGCCGGCTTCGACGACGCCAACCGCGACGCGGTGCTCGGCAGCTACTGCCCGAACGTGCTGTTCCCGTATGCCCGCCAGTCCATTTCCGACATGGTCCAGGGCGGCGGCTTCCCGCCGTTCTTCCTGCAGCCGATCAACTTCGACGCGCTGTATGCCGAAGCCCTGGCGCGCCGCGCCGAAGGCGGCGCCGACGCGCCGGCACTGAACGCCTAAGCGCATGACCGCGCAGTCCCGGGTCGCCGTCCTGGGTGCCGGCTCCTGGGGAACCGCGCTGGCCAGTCTGCTCGCTCGGCATGGCGTCCACACGACGTTGTGGGGACGCGATGCCGCGGCGATGCGGGCGATGGCCGAAACCGGCCGCAACGCGCGCTATCTGCCGCAGAGCCCGCTGCCGGCCGAGCTGCACTACAGCGCCGACCTCGCCGCGAGCGTGGCCGACGCCGACTGGATCCTCGTCGTCACGCCGAGCCATGCCTTCCGCGAGCTGATCGAAACCCTCGCGCGCCTGCCCGCGCGCTTCCGCGGCCTGGCCTGGGCGACCAAGGGCTTCGAGCCCGGCACCGGCCGCTTCCTGCACGAACTCGTCGAAGAAATCCTGCCGGGCCAGCCGGCCGCCGTCGTGACCGGCCCCTCGTTCGCGCGCGAAGTCGTCGACGGCCTGCCAACGGCCGTGACCGTGCATTCCGACGACGCCGAATTCGCGCAGACCGTCGCCGAACAGCTGCACGGTCCGACTTTCCGCGCCTATACCGGCAGCGACATGCTCGGCGCCGAACTCGGCGGCGCGATGAAGAACGTGCTGGCCGTCGCGACCGGCGTCGCCGACGGCATGCAGCTCGGCCTCAATGCGCGTGCCGGACTGATCACGCGCGGGCTCAACGAGATGCTGCGCCTCGGCGTGGCGCTCGGCGCGCGCGCCGAAACCCTGATGGGCCTGGCCGGCCTCGGCGATCTCGTGCTGACCTGCACCGGCGACCTGTCGCGCAATCGCCGTCTCGGCCTCGCGCTCGGCCGCGGCACGCCGCTGGCCCAGGCCGTCGCCGAAATCGGCCAGGTCGTCGAAAGCGTGCAGACCGCCGACGAAGTCATGCGCCTGGCCGAGCGCCACGGCGTCGAGCTGCCGATCGCGCAGAGCGTGCAGCGCGTGCTGCACGAGGAAATCACGCCGACCGAAGGCCTGCGCCTGCTGCTCGCGCGCGAGCAGAAGCCCGAATACCCCGAGTCGTTTCCGTAAACGCACCCGCGGCCGCGCGCCGCGGGCGCAGGGCCGCGCAGCGGCGGCTCCCGGCCGCCGCTGCGCGTGCGATCACGACTTCGCCTTGCCCTTGGCCTT
>NZ_JANFVR010000030.1 GCF_024609805.1 Tahibacter caeni
GCGAGCGCCGCGAGCGCGATGCCGGCCGCGATCGGCGCGGCCGTGAGCTTGATGCCGACCGCGAGCCCGAGCAGCGTGCCGGTCGCGATCAGGCGCTGTCGCGAGCGCTGCGATCCGAGCAGCAGCGCGAGCGCGACGAGCAGCGGGAGACTGACGAGGTTGTCGCCGAACGTGGCCCCGAGCTCGCCGCGCTGGGTCGCGCCGGTAGCCCCGACGACGGCCACGGCGAAGGCGAGCCAGCGCCGCCCGGGCGGCAGCAGCCGGCGTGCGATGCGCTGCAGCGGCAGCAGGTTGAGTCCCTGCAGCGCGCCGAGTACGAAGGTGCCGAGCGCCGGCTTCAGCGACGAAAGCAGCGCGTACAGCAACGCCGGCAGCAGCGGGTTGAACCAGGTCTGCGCCTGGGCTGCGGCGAGATCCTGCAGGCCGCGGCCCTGCAGCCAGGCCCAGCCGTCGTACCAGTGGTAATTGCGCAGATCCCAGTTGTTGCTCTGGCCCAGCGCCCAGGCGGCGAGGCCGAACGCGATCACGCCGGCCGCGAGCAGTAGCGCTTCGGCGCGCGTCGTGCGCAGCGGCGCGACGGAACCGGCGGCGGAACGGGGCGGCACTGCGGCGGGGGGCTCGCTCATGCGGTGCGCCGCAGACCGGCCGCGCTCAGGCCTTGGCCAGAATGCGCCGCAGCGCGTCGCGGTCCTCGGCGCGCAGCAGGCGCGGCGCGAGCTTGCGCAGCCGGCTGCGGTCGCAGCGCGACACCGCGTCGCGCACTTCGAGCAGGGCGCCGGAGTGCATGCTGAAATTGGTCAGTCCGAGCGCGAGCAGCAGCGGCGTGTAGCGCGCGTCGGAAGCCATCTCGCCGCAGAGGCTGACCGGCTTCGCGTGCTTCTCGCCGCAGCGGATGATCGCCGAGAGCAGCTGCAGTATGGCCGGATGCAGCGGGTCGTAGAGCTCCGACAGGGCGTCGTTGTTGCGGTCGGCGGCGAGCGTGTACTGCACGAGATCATTGGTGCCGATCGCGACGAAATCGATATGGCGGATCAGGTTGGGCAGGGCGATCGCGGCGGCCGGCACCTCGATCATCGCGCCGAGGTCGAACTGGTCGGCGACTTCGTGGCCTTCGCTGCGCAGGTCGCGCGCGCAGATCTGGATCAGCCGGCGCGTGGCCTGCATCTCGATCGTGTTGGTGACCATCGGCACGAGGATGCGGATCGGGCCGTAGGCCGAGGCGCGCAGGATCGCGCGCATCTGCGTCGCGAACAGCGCCGGCCGGCGCATGGACAGCCGCACGCCGCGCATGCCGAGCGCCGGATTCGGCTCGGTGGTCAGCGCGAGGCCGGTCGCGTCGGCCTTGTCGGCGCCGAGATCCAAGGTGCGTATCGTCACGGGCAGGCCGCCCATGCCGAGCACGAGATCGCGATAGGCGAGGAACTGTTCTTCCTCGTCGGGCAGATGATGGCGCTGCAGGAACAGGAATTCGGTGCGGTAGAGGCCTATGCCGTCGGCGCCGTTGGCGCGCGCCTGGGCCACGTCGCCGGCGAGTTCGGCGTTCGCGAACAGGCGGATCGCGCAGTCGTCGCGCGTGCGCGTCGGCGCGAGGGCCAGTTCGGCGAGACGGCGGCCCTCGCGCTGCGCGTCGCGCTGATGCTGGCGGTAGCGCGCGAGATCCTGCGCGGTCGGATGCACGACGACCTGGCCCTGGTCGCCGTCGACGAGCAGCAGATCGTCGTCATGCACGACGGCCAGCGCCTCGTGCGCGCCGACGATCATCGGCAGGCGCATGCTGCGGGCGAGGATCGCACTGTGCGACAGTGCGCTGGATCCGGTGCAGACCGCAGCCAGCACGCCCTGCGCGGTCAGGTGGGTCATTTCCGCCGGCGCGATCTGGTCGCTGACGAGGATGGTGCCGACGCGCGCGGCGATCTGCCGCTCGGCCGGGCTGGTTTCCCGTGCGAGCGCCGACTGCACGCGGCCGATCACGTGGTCGATGTCCTCGCGCCGGCTGCGCAGGTACGGATCGTCCATGGCCTCGAACACCGCGGCGAGGCGGTCGCGCTGCAGCTTCAGCGCGGCGCCGGCGCGGTAGCGGCCGCGACGCACGAGGTCGAACAGGCCGGTCAGCAGCTCCGGATCGTTCAGCAGCATGCTGTGCGCGTCGATGAATTCGCCGATCTCGCGCGCGAGCGCGCCGTGCAGCTTCTCGCGGATCGCACGCAGCTCGGACTGGGCGGTTTCCAGCGCCTGCTGCAGCCGCGCGGCCTCGGCCTCGATCTCGGCCGGCTCCAGCGGCGTTTCGTCGATGATGAACTGGCTGGGCTGGACCAGCCGTGCCCGTCCCAGGACCATGCCGCGCGAGGCGCCGATGCCGGCGAGGACGATGCGCATGCTCACGGGATGAACGGGTCCTTGTGCTGAGGTGATCGGGAATGCCGGCCTCGCTCCCGGAGCCGGTGCGGCCGCGCCGGAGCGACGGTTTCAACCGTTGCCGCGGCGGCGGGTGCCGTCCTGCGTCACCCGCTGCCGCCAGTCGTTATTGCCCCTCGTCGAACTTGCGTTGGAACAGGTCGACGACGGCGTCGAGGGCCGCGGTCTCGTCCGGCCCTTCGGCGCGGATCGTGACCGGCGTGCCGACGCCGGCCGCGAGCATCATCACCCCCATGATGCTCTTGGCGTTGATCTCGCGTCCGCGGCAGCGCAGCCAGACCGTGGACGAGTAGTTCTGCAGCAGCTGTACCAGCTTGGCCGAGGCCCGCGCGTGCAGGCCGAGCTTGTTGCTGATGACGATGTCGCGTTCAGGCATGGTCGATACAGATTCCGCCGCGGCCGCCGCTGGCGGCGGTCTGCGCCAGCTGGTCGAGATCCTGGTTCGGGTAGTTCAGCACGCGCAGCAACATCGGCAGGTTCAGGCCGCTCACGCAATGGGTGCGGAAGCCGAGTCCGGACAGGCGCTGGGCGATGTTGCACGGCGTCGAACCGTACAGGTCCGACAGTACCAGCACGCCATCGCCCTGGTCGAGGTGGCGCGCGCGCAGCGACGCGTCGCCGAGGGCCCGGTCCGGATCGGCGCAGGCGCCGACCTCGAGCACTTCCAGCGGCAGCGGGAACTGCCCTATCACGTGATGTGCCGCGGAAACCAGCGCGTCGCCCATGGCCTCATGGGTCAGCAGCAGGACGCCTACGCTCACGACCGCGATTCCAGGCGTACCGGAACGTACGGGTTATGGTCGGTCGCGTGGGCGAAACGGAAAATGGCCATCACAGTGCCTGCAGTAGATCGGACAGTGGTACCGGCTTGCAAGAATATTGCCCGCCGGGGAGGAAATGGGGGCGCTTCACTCGAGTTCACGATGGAAGGTCAGCACTTGTTCGCGCGTGCCGCGAAAATGCTCGGCCAGGCGTTCGGCCAGGTAGACCGAACGGTGGCGGCCGCCGCTGCAGCCTATGCAGATCGTCACGTAGGAGCGATTGTCGGCCTCGAAGCGCGGCAGCCACTCGTCGAGGAAGCCGGTCAGCTGGTCCAGGAAGCGCCGGACCTCGGGCTTGGCCTGCAGCCAGTCGCGGATCGCCGCGTCCTTGCCCGACAGCGGCCGCAGCGCCGGATCCCAGTGCGGATTCGGCAGCACGCGCGCGTCGAACACGAAATCGGCGTCGGTCGGCAGGCCGCGCCGGTAGGCGAAGGATTCGAACAGCAGCGACAGCGCGCCGCCGCTCATGCCGAGCTCGGTCGCGATGAGCCGGCGCAGCTGGTGCACGTTGAGCTCGCTGGAGTCGATGACGCGGTCGGCGATCGCCGCGAGCGGGCGCAGCAGCTTGCGTTCGAGCGCGATCGCGTCGTGCAGCGGCAGGCCGTCGGCCGACAGCGGATGGCGCCGGCGTGTGTCGGAAAAGCGCTTGGACAGCACGTCGTCGCGGCTGTCGAGGAAGATCAACTGGTAGTCGACGCCGGTGCCGGCGAGCTCGGCCAGCACCTGCGGCAGCTGGTTCAGGTCCTCGCTGCGGTTGCGCACGTCGACGCCGACCGCGATGCGGCGGTGGCCGCCGAGGCTGACTGCGCTGACGAGCGCCGGCATCAGCGCGGCCGGCAGGTTGTCGACGCAGTAGAAATCGAAATCCTCGAGCGTGCGCAGGGCCACGGTCTTGCCCGCGCCCGAAAGGCCCGACAGCACGACCAGATGGATCGTGCCGCCGCCGTTGCCGCCGAGTTCGCCGAGTTCCGCGCTCACCACGGTGCCTGTCGCTGCAATTGATGAGCCTGGCGGTCGATGAAGGTCTGCGCCGGGTCGATGCCCTTGCTCTTGAGCATGTGGCTGCGCACGGCCGCCTCGACGAGCACGGCCAGGTTACGGCCCGGCGCGACCGGAATCGCGATCTGCGGAATCCGCGTGTCGAGGATGTCGCGGTAGCCGACGTCGCCGGTCAGGCGCTTCATGCCGTCGATGTCGTCGAGCGGATTCAGCGGCCGCAGATGTACGACGAGGCGCAGGTACTTGGACGGCTTCACGGCCGTATGGCCGAACATCTCGCGCACGTTGAGCACGCCGAGGCCGCGCACTTCGAGCAGGTCCTGCAGCAGCTCGGGGCAGCGGCCGTCGACGACGTCGGGTGCGATCTGGGTGAATTCGGGTGCGTCGTCGGCGACGAGGCGGTGGCCGCGGGTCAGCAGCTCCAGCGCGAGCTCGCTCTTGCCCGAGCCGGACTCGCCCGTGATCAGCACGCCGATCGAATAGACTTCCATGAACACGCCGTGCAGGGTCTCGCGCCGCGCGAGCAGGCGCGCGAGGTGATACTGCAGGAAGGTCAGGATCTCGTGGCCGCGCTTGGGGCTGGACCACAACGGGGTGCTGGATTCCTCGGCCGCCTCGCGCAGGTCGCTCGGCACGGCCTGGTCCTTGGTCACGATCAGCGCAGTCGGGCGGTAGTTGATGATCTTCTGCACCGTCTCCCAGCGCTGGCGCGAATCCAGGCTGTCGAGATAGTTCAGCTCCTCGGTGCCGATGATCTGCACCTTGTTCGGATAGATCACGTTGAGGTAGCCGACCATCGATGGACGCCGCGCGTGGTGGTCGCCGGGGTCCAAGGTGCGGCCGTTGCCCTGGGCTCCGGCGGTCCAACGCAACGACAGGCGTTCGCTGAGACTGTCGAAAAGCTGGCGGGCAGTCAGTCGATCCATGGTGGCGATCAGGCGAGCTGGCCCCATTCTGCCAGTTCGGCGTAGAGCGCGCTCGCGTCGCGCGCGGCGCGCAGGCGCGCCAGGGTGGCCGGCTCAGCCGCGCGGGTCGCGATGTCGGCCAGCAGGGTCAGGTGGCCGGTCGTGAAATGGCTCGGCGTGACGATCGCCGCGAACAGGTCCACCGGGCGGCCGTCGGCGGCGCCGAACACGACGGGCTGGGCCAGGCGCAGGAACGCGGCGCGCGGCCGTTCGAGCACGCTGCTGCGCCCGTGCGGCAGCGCGAATCCCTGACCCAGTGCGGTGGAACCCAGGCCTTCGCGTTCGGTCAGGGCCTCGAGCACGGCCAGCGCCTGATCCGCCGGCGCCATGAGCTGGGCCAGCGCTTCGAGCACGGCGCCGCGCGAGCGCAGACGCAGGCCGGCGACGACGCTGTCGGGAGTCAGGATTTCGCTGAAGCGCATGCCGCCGGACGGGGTAGTCGCGAAAGGGGCGGATGATAGCGCGGGTCTTGCCGCAGTGCGGAAGAAATTGGTCGCGGGGCCGGGGCGGGTGCCTGAATAGCGTGGCCGGGACGGCTTGGTCGGCGGGGTTTCGGCGGGCGGCGCGGCGTGGGGACGGGCGGTCGGTCGGGGAGCGCCCCCGGCGGGGCCGGGGGCGCTCGGGCCGGGATCAGGCGATGCGTTCGGCGGCGCGCAGCGCTTCGCCCTTGTGATGGTCGGTCAGCTTTTCCTTGTGCTTGCGGATCTGGCCGTCGAGCTTGTCGGCCAGTGCGTCGATCGCCGCGTACATGTCGTCGGCCGTCGCTTCCGCGTGGATGATCTTGCCGGCGGCCGCATGCAGGGTCGCGTCGGCCTTGTGCACGAGCTTCTCCACGCTCAGCTGCACGCCGACGTCGTGGAGATGGTCGAAATGGCGCAGGATGCGCTCGAACTTGCTTTCGACGTAGCTGCGCAGCGCCGGCGTCACATCAACCTTGGGGCCGCTGACATTGATCTGCATGGTGCTTCTCCTTCCGGTAGTGCGCTCCTGACGCGGAACGCGGTCGGCACGAATCGAACGGTGCGCTTCGTGCGAAAAATCGTGTCGTTAGCTTGACCTATATTCGGCATGGGGGTTCCCGCCTGCGGCATCAAGCCTCAGCTCAGGCGGCAGCGCTCGTTCGACGCGGCGATGTTCATCGCTTCGCGGTACTTGGCCACAGTGCGCCGGGCGACGTTGATGCCGCGCCGGTTCAGTTCCTCGGCCAGGCCCTGGTCCGACAGCGGCTTGCCGGTCGGTTCGGCCTCGATGAGCTTGCGGATCATGGCCTGGATCGCGGTCGCCGACGCGCTGCCGCCGTCGACCGTCGACACGCCGCTCGAGAAGAAGTGCTTGAACTCGAAGGTGCCGCGCGGCGTGTACAGGAACTTGCGCGTGGTCACGCGCGAAACGGTGGATTCGTGCATGCCGATCTCCTCGGCGACATCTTTGAGCACCAGCGGCTTCATCGCCTCCGGGCCATAGTCGAGGAACGCGCTCTGCGCACGCACGATGGCCTGGGCGACCTTGAGTATCGTGTCGGCGCGCGTCTTCAGGCTCTTGATCAGCCAGCGCGCTTCCTGCAACTGGCCGCGCAGGTAGGAGGCGTCGTCGCGCTGCGCGCGCGCGATCAGCGATTCGTAATGGCGGTTGATCGCGAGCTGCGGCTGGCAGCCCGGCGCGAGGCTGACCTGCCATTGGCCGTGATGACGGAACGCGTAGGCGTCGGGCGCGACGTATTCGGGCGCCGCGCTCGCCACGCTCGAACCGGGCTTGGGATCCAGCGAACGGATCAGCTGCACGGCCAGGTCGATCTGGTCGCTGCCGACCTTGAGCACGCGGCTCAGGCGCGCGCGGTCGTTCTTGGCCAGGACCTCCAGATGATCGGCGACGATCGCACGGGCGACGGCGATGCCGTCGACCTCCGCCTCGAACGCATCGAGCTGCACGAGCAGGCACTCGCGCAGGTTGCGGCTCGCGACGCCGAGCGGGTCGAAGCGCTGCACGCGATGGCGCACGGCTTCGATTTCGTCGGCGTTGACGTTGTAGAGGCTGGCCAGTCCCTGCTGTATCGCTTCGACGGGTTCGTGCAGGTAGCCGTCGTCGTCGACGGCCTCGATGATCGCGACGGCGATCGCGCGGTCGCGCGTCGACATCGGCGTGAGATTGAGCTGCCAGAGCAGGTGATCGCGCAGGTCCTGCCGTTCGGGTTCCTGCGGCTCGAACTCCTCGTCCGGCGCGGCGTTGCGCGACGGCGTGTCGAAACTCGTGTCGAGCGGTTCGAAACGGTCCTCCTCGGCTTCGCGCGTCTCGCTCTCGCTGTTCGTGCTCTCGCTGCTGCTGCTCGTGCGGCCGTCGAGGAATTCCGCAGTCGGCGCTTCGCCGCCGGCCTCGGCCGGCGCCGGTTCGCCGGGCTCGTCGGGGAGCTCGAGCAGGGGATTGGATTCGAGCGCTTCGCGCAGCTCCATCTCCAGCTCGACGCTGCTGAGCTGCAGCAGGCGTATGGCCTGTTGCAGCTGCGGCGTCAGTGCCAGTTGCTGGTGCAGGCGAAGGTTTAACGCAGGCTTCATCAGTCGTCCCGTCGTTGGCGCCCGGCAGGAATGGCATAGACAGTGCTAAGCGCCCGTGATGCCATCCTAATGCGGAAAACGGTCGGCGGGAACCGCGCCGGAGTCACGTTTTCGCGACTTGCGCACGGCAGCGGATTCGGCGAGGATTTACAGAGCCGTGCCGTGCCGCAGGGGTTGCGACGATCGACGGTACGGCGTGTAAATTGCGTCAATGTGCATCTTTGGCGGCGCGGCTCGCGCCGCCTCCGCGTCACATGCGGAATTCCTTGCCGAGATAGACTTCGCGCACCTGCTCGTTCGCGAGTATCGTCGCCGGCGCGCCCTTCGCGAGCACCTTGCCTTCGCTGAGGATGTAGGCGCGGTCGCAGATGCCGAGGGTTTCGCGCACGTTGTGGTCGGTGATCAGCACGCCGATGCCGCGTTCCTTCAGATGCCGCACGATGCGCTGGATCTCGCCGACCGAGATCGGATCGACGCCGGCGAACGGTTCGTCCAGCAGCATGAAGCGCGGCTCGGCCGCGAGCGCGCGGGCGATCTCGACGCGCCGGCGTTCGCCGCCGGACAGGCTGGCGCCCTTGGAGTTCGCGATATGGCTGATCTGCAGCTCGTCGAGCAGCTTCTCGAGCTCGGCCGCACGGCCGGCTGCGTCGAGTCCGGCGCGCAGCTCGAGAATGGCGAGGATGTTGTCGGCCACGCTGAGGCGGCGGAACACCGAGGCCTCCTGCGGCAGATAGCCCAGGCCCAGGCGCGCGCGTGCATGCATGGGCTGGGACGTGATGTCGGTGTCGTCGAGGCGGATGCTGCCGGCGTCGGCGCCGACGAGTCCTACGATCATGTAGAAGCAGGTCGTCTTGCCTGCGCCGTTTGGCCCGAGCAGACCGACGACTTCGCCCTGATCGACGCGGCAGGAGAAGTCGCGGACGACCTCGCGCTGCTTGTAGCGCTTTTTCAGCCCGGTCGCGCTGAGCATTACTTCTTGGGTTCCTGGGCGGCCGGCTTGGCCTTGGGCTGCATCTTCATCGTGATGCCGCCGCCCGGCGCGCCTTCGCCGGTCAGTTCGCCGCTCTCGGTGTTGTAGACGATGCGCTCGCCGCGGAATTCGCCGCGGCCTTCCTGGATCACGACCGCGTTGCCGGTCAGGATCGCCGTCGACTTGTCGGTGTCGTAGTCGATGTTGGCCGCGGTCGCGTTCATGCGGCCGCCGCCGTCGAGCTGCTGCTGCAGCCGTGCCGGCTTGCCCTCGAGCACGACGCGTTGGATCTCGTTGGCGTCGTTCTGATAGACCGTGCCCTTGTCCGACTCGCCCTTCATCGAGCCGCGCGTGAGCTTGACCGCGCCGGTGAGCACCGTCAGGTGCTTGTTCTGGTTCGTCGCGAAATGATTCGCGGCGACTTCCAGCGGCTGCTCGCTGTCGGACTTCAGCGCCTGCGCGGCCGGCGCCGCGAACGTCAGCAGCGCCATGAGACTAAGGCTTGCGCTTGGGCGCGAACGAAGCGTGGACATCGGCGAGCAACTCCAGTTGATGCGTGTTGAGGTCGGCCTTCATGCCGGTACCGCGCAGTATAGAGCCCGGTTGCGTGATCGTGGCGGCGGCGGCGGTCTGCAGCCGGTTCTCTTTCGGGTAGGCGTCGACGTCGCGGGTCTCCACGCGCGCCGCGCCGGCGTTCGCGTCGGCTTCGCGGTGCATCTCGACCGGGCCGGCCAGCAGCAGGTAGGAGCCGTCCTTGTTGATGAAGGCCGCCTGCGACTGGCCTTTCCAGGGCTGGCCCTGCTGCGCGGCGATCAGGAAATCCGGCGCGTCGACCCAGAGCGAACCGTCGTCGTTGCGCCGCGCGAGCGCCGGCGCGGTCACCGTGAAACTGAGCTTGCCGCGCTCGTCGAGCGCGTTCAGCGTGAACGAATCGAGGGTGTAGTTCGATCGCGGCGGACCGACGAAGGCCGGCGGACTGTCGGGCTTGTAGAAGAACCAGAACAGGGCCCAGGTCAGCGCGGCGGCCAGTGCGAGCGCGACGATGGTCCGGAAGTTGCGCTCGCCCATCAGAGCCACTGCGCCAGTTCGGCCTCGGTCAGGCCGCGGGCCTCGAGCAGCAGCTCGCAGACTTCGCGCACGGCGCCTTCGCCGCCGCTGCGCCGGGTGGACCAGTGGATATGGCCGAGCAGGGCCGGCTGAGCGTTGGCCGGGGCGATCGCGAGACCGCAGCGGCGCATCGCACGCAGGTCGGGCAGGTCGTCGCCGGTGTAGCAGACCTGGGCCAGCGACAGCTGCAGCGCCTCGCAGAGCTGGTTCAGGCAGGCCAGCTTGTCCTTCTGGCCCTGGTAGACGTGGGCCACGCCGAGCTCGGCCATGCGCTCGGTCACGAGGTGACTCATGCGCGCGGTGATCACGGCGACCTCGATGCCGTTGGCGAGCAGGCGCTTGAGGCCGAGGCCGTCATGCACGTGGAACGCCTTGAGCTCGCGCTGATCCTCCGAGTACCAGAGCCGGCCGTCGGTCAGCACGCCGTCGACGTCGAACACGGCAAGGCGGACGGCGGCGGCGCGGTCGCGGATTTCGGCGGGCAGGCGATCGGACATGCGGAATGGAACATAAGGCGGGCGGGACGCCGGGACCGCGGATGCTGCGGCATGCGGGGGGCGGCCGTCCAATGCCGGCCGTCCCGTCCCTGGGGCCGCGTTCAGACTACGCGGGCGCGCAGCAGGTCGTGGATGTTCAGCGCGCCGACCAGGCGGTTACTGTCGTCGACGACGAGCAGCGCATGGATCTTGAAGTCTTCCATGAGCCGCGCCGCCTCGATCGCGAGCTTGTCGGGCGTGATCGTCTTGGCCTTGGTCGTCATGAGCCGGGTCAGCGGCGTCGTGCGCAGGTCGACCTCATGGTCGTCGAGCGCGCGGCGCAGGTCGCCGTCGGTGAACACGCCGAGCAGGGTGTCGTCGGCGCCGACGACGGCCGTCATGCCGAGGCCCTTGCGCGACATCTCGACGAGCGCTTCGGACAGGCTCGAATCGGCGCCGACCTTGGGCACCTGGTCGCCCGCATGCATGACGTCGCTGATGTGCAGCAGCAGGCGACGGCCCAGCGAGCCGGCCGGATGCGAACGGGCGAAATCGTCGGCGGTGAAGCCGCGCGCCTCGAGCAACGCGACGGCCAGCGCGTCGCCCATGACCAGCGCGGCGGTCGTGCTCGCGGTCGGCGCCAGGCCCAGCGGGCAGGCTTCGGCCGGCACGCTGACGTCCAGGTGCACGTCGGCGAGCCGCGCGAGGGTGGAATCGTCGTTGCCGCTCATCGCGATCAGCGGTATGCCCTGGCGGCGGATCAGCGGCAGGATGGTCAGGAGCTCGTCGGTCTCGCCCGAATTGGACAGGGCCAGCACGACGTCCTTCTGCGTGATCATGCCGAGGTCGCCGTGGCTGGCCTCGCCCGGGTGGACGAAGAACGCCGGCGTGCCGGTCGAGGCCAGGGTCGCGGCGATCTTGCGCGCGATGTGGCCGGACTTGCCCATGCCCGAGACGACGACGCGGCCGGCGCAGTCGAACATGAGCTGGCAGGCGCGCAGGAAGTTGTCGTCGATGCGGGATTTCAGCAGATCGATGGCTCGCGCCTCGGTTTCGACCACCTGCAGCGCACTCTGCACCAGGGTGGTCCGGTCCAGCGGATGGGTGATCGAGGCGGAGATCAGAGGCAGGATCTGGGCATTCATGAGCAGGGCAGGATGCAGCAAGGAAACGGGGCGCTCGAACGCAACGTTTTGGCGCCAGCGGATTTTCGGTAACATGCGCGTCCCCATAGTGTAGCCGGTTAGTCGTCCCCGTCGCAGGGACGGCGCAAACCCGCACTTCGTCGCAGCGATCCGCCGCTGCCTCGAATCCGCCACGGATCCCGCCCGAAATGGACAGCCAGACCATCAAGAATCTGATCGAGCAAGGCCTGCCCGGCGCCGCCGCCGAGGTCAGCGGGGCCGACGGCGTGCATTTCGAGGCCGTCGTCGTCGCCGAGGCGTTCCGCGGCAAGCTGCCGCTGGCCCGTCACCGGCTGGTCTATGCGACGCTCGGCGATCTGATGGGTGGCGCCATCCATGCGCTGTCTCTCAAGACCGTGACACCTGAAGAGGCGGGAAACCACTGAAGGCGGTTCACCGGGTTGGACGGCGGCGGGGCCCGCTTCCCCCAAAGCCGGCGCCCGCGCCTAGTCTGTTTCCCGCGATGTCGAATTTCCGTAATCGAGTAGAAGATGGCCAAGATCGTAATTTCCGGCGGTGAACCGCTGCAGGGCGACGTGTGGATTTCCGGCGCCAAGAACGCGGTGCTGCCGATTCTGGCCGCGACATTGCTGGCCGACGGCCCCGTCAGTATCGGCAACGTGCCGCATCTGCACGACGTCACGACGACGATGGAGCTGCTGGGCCAGATGGGCGTGCAGCTCGTGCTCGACGAGCGCATGAAGATCCACGTCGATCCGCGCCCGATCAAGAGCTGTTCGGCGCCCTACGATCTCGTCAAGACCATGCGCGCCTCTATCCTCGTGCTCGGTCCGCTGGTCGCGCGCTACGGCCAGGCCGAGGTCTCGCTGCCCGGCGGCTGCGCGATCGGTTCGCGTCCGGTGGACCTGCACATCAAGGGCCTGCAGGCGCTCGGCGCCGACGTCACGGTCGAGAACGGCTACATCCGCGCGAAGGCCAAGCGCCTCAAGGGTGCGCGCATCAACATGGACATCGTGACGGTCACCGGCACCGAGAACATCATGATGGCCGCGGCGCTCGCCGAGGGCACGACCATCATCGAGAACGCCGCACAGGAGCCCGAGGTCGTCGACCTGGCCAACTGCCTCAACGCGATGGGTGCCAACGTGCAGGGGGCCGGTACGGCGACGCTCGTGATCGAAGGCGTCGAACGGCTGAACGGCACCGACTACGACGTGCTGCCCGACCGTATCGAGACCGGCACTTTCCTCGTCGCCGGCGCGATCACCGGCGGCCGCGTGCTGGCCAAGAAGGCCAAGCCCAAGACCCTGGACGCGGTGCTGGCCAAACTCGAGGACGCCGGCGCGCACATCAATACGGGCGACGACTGGATCGAGCTCGACATGCGCGGCAACCGTCCGCGCGCCGTCAACATCACGACGGCGCCGTACCCGGCGTTCCCGACCGACATGCAGGCGCAGTTCACCGCGCTGAACTGCGTCGCCGAAGGCGTCGGCATCATCACCGAGACGGTGTTCGAGAACCGCTTCATGCATGCCCACGAGCTGCAGCGCCTCGGCGCCGACATCCGTCTCGAAGGCAATACCGCGATCATCAAGGGCGTCGGCAAGATGACCGGCGCGCCGATCATGGCGACCGACCTGCGCGCCTCGGCCTGCCTCGTGCTGGCCGGCCTCGTCGCCGAAGGCGACACGACCGTGGACCGCGTCTATCACATCGACCGCGGCTACGAGTGCATCGAGGAAAAGCTCGGCACGCTCGGTGCGCGCATCCGCCGCCTGCCGTCGTAAGCGTTCCTCAGGAACCGATCGGCGACATGGCCGCGGACCAGGCATTCGCCGGTCTGCGGCCATGTCGCCGAAAAGTCATTCGATGCGGCGCAGCCGCATGACGATATTCGCGCCGTCCTTCTGCGCCTGCTCGACCTGCAGCGGCGCGAGCAGGTTCGGCGTGTACCAGGAGCTGCCTTTGCCGGGCTTGTCGGTACGCTCGTAGCGCGTCGCGTCGAAGCGGCCGGCCGGCAGTTCCAGCGGCTGCGTCTCGCGGCGTTCGTAGCGCTGGTCCTCGACGGCGTCCTTGCTCGCGATGTGCAGGGTGTTCTGCTCCAGTCCCTGCGCGCGTCCGAGCGCTACGACGATCGCATGGCGGTCGATGCTGTAGGGCTGCAGCGCATAGCGGAACAGCTCGTCCTTGTCGGTGACTCGGGCTTCCCTGGCGGACCAGTCGAATTCGATGCGGCGCTGCCGGGACTTCAGCGTCGCTTCCTGCTGATAGCTGTAGGCCGTGCTCTGCAGCGGCTGCTGGCCGTTCGCGGCGAAACGCGATTCCTCGCGTACGTCGAGGCCGAGCAGTCTGGCCATGCCGGCGGTGCCGCGCGTCTGAGTGACCAGGGTCCAGTTGTCGCCGCCGTCGGACTTCAGGGTCATCGTGGCCTCGCCGATGGTCTTGCCGCCGCGCTGCACGTCATAGGTCGCGGAGAACGGCTTGAGCGGGGCATAGGCCGGTTCGTGACCGGCGCCGGAATTCGATTCGGCGGCGGCGAAGAGGGGCAGGGCGGCGAGACCGAGCAGTACGGCAAGGCGCATGGCAGGCTCCGGAAAAGTGACGGCGCAGTGTGGCCACGCGGGCCTGAACCCGCGCCGTCGCTCGGCGGCATTCGATGCGGGCCCGGCGCGGGGTCCGTCGAGCGCCGGCTCAGACGCGCAGCGCGTCCGTCAGCGGCGCGCCGTCGACGTGCGGGCGTCCGTCGTTCCAGACCACGCGGCCTTCAGCGATCCACTGCACGCAGCGGCAGAGCAGCGCGTGCTCGCGCGGCAACAGGCGCGCGGCAAGCGTATCGGCGTCGTCGCCAGTCTCGACCGCGATCTCGCTGCAGGCCAGCACCGGCCCACCGTCGAGCTCGGCGGTCACGAAATGCACGCTCGCGCCGTGCACCGTGTCGCCGGCTTCGAGCGCGCGCCGGTGCGTGTGCAGGCCCGGGTATCTGGGTAGCAGGGACGGATGGATATTGATGATGCGGCCGGCCCAGGGCGCGAGCACGGCGGCATCGAGCACGCGCATGAAGCCGGCCAGCACGATCAGATCGGGCGCGAACGCCGCGACGCGCGCGAACAGTTCGGCATCGTAGGCGGCGCGGTCGCGGCGGCCGGCTGCATCGAGCGCGACGGTCGCGATGCCGGCCGCCTGCGCACGGCGCAGGCCTTCGGCGTCCGGCCTGTTGCTGGCGACGACGACGATCTCGATCGGCAGCGTGCCGCCGCGCTGCGCCGCGATCAGGGCCTGCAGGTTGGAACCGCGGCCCGAGATCAGCACCGCGACGCGCAGCGGCGGCCGCATCAGCGGATCAGCACGCGGTCTTCGCCGGGCGAGGCGATGATCTCGCCGATCTGCCAGGCGCGCAGGCCCAGGGTCTGCAGCGCCTGCAGGGTCGCGGCGGCTTCGTCACGGCCGACGATGACGGTATAGCCGATGCCGCAGTTGAACGTGCGCCACATTTCCTCGCACGCGACCGCGCCTTCGCGCTGCAGCCAGTCGAACAGCGGCGGCAACGGCCAGCTCGCGCTGTCCAGCGCGATGCCGAGCGCGTCGGGCACGACGCGGATGATGTTTTCCTTGAGGCCGCCGCCGGTGATGTGGGCCATGCCCTTGATCGGGCGGTCGGCGAGCAACTGCAGGATGGGCTTGACGTAGATCGTCGTCGGCGCCATCAGCGCGTCGGCCAGGGTGACTCCGCCGAGGTCGAGATCGAACGGACTGCCGGCGCGCGCGACGATGCGGCGGATCAGCGAATAGCCGTTGGAATGCGCGCCGCTGGAGGCGATGCCGATGATCGCGTCGCCGACCTGCAGCCGGCTGCCGTCGACGAGCTTGGACTTCTCCACAGCGCCGACGCAGAAACCGGCCAGATCGTATTCGCCGGGGCCGTACATGTCCGGCATCTCGGCCGTCTCGCCGCCGATCAGCGCGCAGCCGGCGAGTTCGCAGCCCCTGGCGATGCCGCCGACGACGGCGACCGTGGTGTCGACATCGAGCTTGCCGGTCGCGAAGTAGTCGAGGAAGAACAGCGATTCGGCGCCCTGCACGAGCACGTCGTTGACGCACATGCCGACGAGGTCGATGCCGATCGTGTCGTGGCGTCCGAGGGTCTGCGCGAGCTTGAGCTTGGTGCCGACGCCGTCGGTGCCCGAGACCAGCACTGGTTCCTTGTAGCGCCCGGCCAGCTCGAACAGCGCGCCGAAGCCGCCGAGGCCGGCCATGACTTCCTTGCGGAACGTGCGGGCGACCAGCGGCTTGATGCGTTCGACGACTTCGTTGCCGGCGTCGATGTCGACCCCGGCGTCGCGGTAGGTCAGTGCGGTCTTGGGTTCGGACATGGCGGCGACGGCGCAAAAAAGGGGCGCAATCATAGCAGTCGGCGCCCGCGGGCGCCGGCCGGTCGCATGGACGCCGCGACGGGGTTTGGGCAGACTTGGGCCGATTCCGACCGCCGACCAGGGAATGTCCGTGCGTTACGCCCGCTTGCTTGCCTTGCTGTTTTCCCTGTGCTGTCTCCCGCTGTTCGGTGGTCTGGCGCAGGCCCAGTCGGCCTCGGCCAGCCTGTACGCCGGCGAGGTGCCGGTGCCGGACCAGTCCGACGAACAGCGCGCGATCGCGCTGAAGAGCGCCCTGGCCCAGGTGGTCGTCAAGCTGACCGGCGACCGCGACGCAGTCAACGGCGAAGCCGTGGCCAAGCTGATCGAGTCGGCCGAACGCTACGTGCAGCAATACACCTACCGCCAGGACGTCGCGACCGTCGACGGTCAGCCGCTGCTGCGCCTGAGCCTCGTCGCGAGCTTCGACCGCGCCGTGCTCGACCGCGTGCTGCGCGACCGCGGGCTGCGCGTCTGGACGCCGGCGGCGCGGCCGCCGGTGGTCGCCTGGATCGCGCTCGACGACGGCAGCGGTCCGCGCCTGGTCGACGGCAGCGACCCGGCCGGGCGTGCGATGCAGCAGGCTGCCGAGCAGCGCGGCGCCAACCTGGTCTGGCCGCGTCTGGACTCGCCGGATCAGGCCCAGACCACGGCGCAGATCGTCTGGGAGGGCGACGTCGCGACCCTCAGCGCCGACGCGGCGCGCTACCAGACCGACACCGTGTTGATAGGCCAGCTGCGCCGGATCGGCGACAACTGGTCGGCGCGCTGGACTCTCGCGCTCGGCGGCCAGGCCCAGCCGGCCTGGGAGTCGCGCGACGCGGACCTGTCGGCGGCCCTGGCCGCCGGCGCCGACGGCGCGGTCGACCGTACGCGCGGCCGCGGCGCGGCCGCGGCGGAAGAGCGCCGCATCACGACGACGCGCGTCTGGATCAGCGGACTGCGTTCGGCGCAGGACTATGCGCGCCTGTTCGAAACCCTCGGCAGCAACGATCTCGTACGCGAATTCCAGCCGGAGCAGGCGCGCGGCGACGGCGTGCTGCTCAAGCTGACCTTGAACCTCGCACTCGACCGCTGGCTGGCCTACCTGCCGCCCGACGGTGCCCTGCGCCTCGTCAGCGCAGCGCCGCCCGTCGACGGCGTGGAGGCGACGCTGGCCTTGAACCCGTAGGCCGGATCGGGACGGGTTTTCCGCTCCGGGATTCGCATGCTCCGCACTGCGTCAGCGCGATTTCGTCCACAGCCTGCCGTGCGGGCCGCCGGTCTGCGCCCGTTGCCGGCTGTCCGCTGCGGCGGGCGGCGCAGAACCGGCGGGCCGACGGACCGGGTCGCCGCGACGGCGCGGGGCATGCGTGTTGTGCCGGGCCTTCGGCACCACGCCGATCGCGCAGCGACCGTGCCGGGAGCGGTCTGAGCGCATGCGCCATATCCCGAACCTGCTGACCGTGCTGCGCATGCTGCTGACCGTGCCGCTGGCCTGGCTGCTGCGCGACGGGCGCTACGACGCGGCGCTGCTGATCGCGCTCGTGGCCGGCTTCAGCGACGCGCTCGACGGCTATCTGGCCAAGCGCTTTTCCTGGCAGAGCCGGCTCGGCGGCTTGCTCGATCCGGTCGCCGACAAGCTGTTGCTCGTGGTCTGCTTCGTCGGCCTGGCCGACGTAGGCGCGCTGCCGTGGTGGCTCGCGCTGCTCGTGATAGGCCGCGACGCCGTCATCGTCACCGGTGCGGTGGCCTATCACAATCTGGTCGGCCCGTTGACGGCCGAGCCCAGCCGCCTCAGCAAGCTGACGACGGCGCTGCAGATCCTGCTGGTGCTTGCGGCGCTGCTGCATCTGTCGCGCTTCGCCGAATGGCCGCATTGGTTCAACCTGGCCCTGCTGACCGCCGTGACCGCCACGACGATCGGCAGCGGCGTCGACTATGTCGTGCGCTGGTCGTTCAAGGCCTGGCGCGAAACGCACACTCAACCGGGAGATCCGCAATGACGACGACGGAACGCTGGCAATGGCTGGCGCTGGTTCTGGTCACCGGCGGGCTGATCTATCTGCTGGCCCCGGCGCTGACGCCGTTCGCGGTCGCCGCGCTGTTCGCCTATCTCTGGGATCCGGTCGTCGACCGCCTGGAACGCCTTGGGCTGTCGCGCAATTTCGCCGTCACTCTGGTGTTTCTCGTGATCGGCCTCGTCGTCGTCGCGCTCGTGCTGCTGGTGATTCCGTTCACCGAACGGCAGATCGCCAAGTTCCTCGACCAGCTGCCGCGCTGGCTGGCCTGGATACAGGCCGAGGCGCAGCCGCAGCTCGAACGGCGCTTCGGCGTCACCCTGGACTTCGCCGACCCGAACAAGCTGATCGAAGTGCTCAAGGGCCATTGGCGCGAAGCCGGCGGCATCGCGACGCGCGTGCTCGCCAAGGTGTCCTCGTCGGGCCTGGCCGTGATCGGCTGGGCCGCTCAGCTCGTGCTGATTCCGGTCGTGACGTTCTACCTGCTGCGCGACTGGGACGTGCTCGTCGCGCGCGTCAACGAGCTGCTGCCGCGCGCGATAGAACCGACTATCAGCCGGCTCGCGCGCGAGTCCGACGAAGTGCTCGGCGCGTTCCTGCGCGGCCAGCTCAGCGTCATGCTGGCGCTGGGCACCCTGTATGCGATCGGCCTCTGGCTCGTCGGCATCGACATCGGTCCGCTGATCGGCATGATCGCGGGCCTGATCAGTTTCGTGCCGTATCTCGGCGCGATCGTCGGCCTCGGCATGGCGCTGATCGCCGCCGTCGTGCAGTACCAGGATTGGACGCACGTGTTCATGGTGCTGGCCGTGTTCGGCGTCGGCCAGACCATCGAAGGCTACGTGCTCGTGCCGAAGCTCGTCGGCGACAAGATCGGCCTGCATCCGGTCGCGGTGATCTTCGCGATCCTCGCCGGCGGCGAGCTGTTCGGCTTCCTCGGCGTGCTGCTTGCGCTTCCGGTCGCGGCCGTCGCGATGGTGGTGCTGCGCTACCTGCACGAGAAATACACGGCCAGCCAGCTGTACCAGCCGGCCGAAGCGCCTCTCGTCGCGACGCCGGACGAGCCGGCATCGCAGCTCGTCGTCGTCTCGCACGGCCAGGTCGTCGCCGCGAGCGAGCTGCCCGCCGCGCCTGCACCTGGGCCGCAGCCGCCGTCTTCGGTCCCGGCGGCGGCCGGTACCGTCGCGCCGGCTGCCGACGAACCGGCGGTGCGCTGACGTGCAGCAGTTGCCCTTGGGCTGGCGCTGGCCGGCGCAGCAGCGGTTCGAGACGTTCTTCGTCGGCGTCAACGGCGCGACGGTCGATCTGCTCGAACGCGTCGCCGCCGGCAGCGAGACGGCCTGGGTATTCCTGCACGGCCCCGAAGGCAGCGGCCGCACGCACCTGGCCATGGCCGCCTGTCAGGCGGCCAGCGCGGCCGGTTTCAGCGCGCAGTACCTGCCGCTCGCGGCGCTGGCCGCGGCCCAGGACGGCGCGATCCGCGGCTTCGGCGGCAGCGACCTGCTCGTGCTCGACGACGTCGGCGCGATCGCCGGCATCGCCGCGGCCGAGCATGCGTTGTTCGATCTGTACAACCGTTGCCGTGCCGAGGGCAGCATGCTCGTCTTCGTCGCCGATGCGCCGCCGGCGCAGCTCGGCATCGTCTTGCCCGATCTCGTTTCGCGCCTGTCGAGCTGCACGCAGGCGCCGCTGCGTTCGCTCGACGACGCGCAGCGCCGCGAGGTGCTGCGCGAGCGCGCCGAAGCGCGCGGCATAGCGCTGGACGAGGCCGTGCTCGATTTCCTGTTCACGCACTATGCACGCGATCTCGGCAGCCTCGGCGCGCTGCTCGACCGGGTCGATCGTGCGTCGCTCGCGGCCAAGCGTCGCGTCACCGTGCCGTTCCTGCGCCAGCTGCTGCGCGAGCAGAGGGCAGGAGCGGCGGACGAGGCCTGAGAATCACCGCGGCATCCTTGCCGTGGAGCATCCCTGGTATCGGCGATCCCCATTCCGCGTCCGTCGCTCCTGCGTGACTTGCACAGCGGCGCCGGGAGGATCAGCCGCCCGAGCGCTCGCCGTTCGCCGGCTTGGCCTTGACGCTGCCGCCTTCGACGAGGATGAACTCGCGATTGGCCGCGACGGTCTTGTCGCCGATGCCCTTGACCTTGGCCAGGTCCTCGGCGCTCTTGAACGCGCCGTTCTTCTCGCGGTAGGCGACGATGGCTTCGGCCTTGGTCTGGCCCACGCCCTTCAGGTTGGCGGCGATCGTGCCGGCGTCGGCGGTGTTGATGTTGACCGGCTGCGCGGCGAAGGCCGGGAAGCAAAGGGCCAGCGACAGGGCGAGGGACTTGAAGAAGGTATACATGGGTATGCTCCTGATGATTGGTAAGTGGCGGGTGCCGGAGTCGTTCCGACGGTTGTAACGATAGGCATCGCGCCGACTCGCGGCGTCAGGACTGCGCCGCGCAAATCCCTGCGCGAAAACCGTCGGCGACGCTCGGAAAAGTCGCATTTCCCCCTGGGCGGAGCGGAATTCCCTGGCCGCGCAACTCGTTACCGGCGGGCTGCCGCGGTAACATGCGCGCTTTGCCGTACCACCGCAGGAATTCCGATGAACACCGATCAGTTGCGCGCTTTCGTTTCGGCCAAGTGGGACGAGGAAATCGTTCCGCGCCTCGTCGACTACATCCGCATCCCCAACAAGTCGCCGATGTTCGACGCCGACTGGGCCGCGCACGGATACATGGATCAGGCCGTGGACCTGCTGGCCGGCTGGGCCAGGGCCCAGCCGATCGCCGGCATGCAGGTCGATGTGGTGCGCCTGGAAGGCCGCACGCCGCTGATCTTCATCGACATCCCCGGCAACAACGACGACTGCGTCGTGCTCTACGGCCATCTCGACAAGCAGCCCGAAATGACCGGCTGGGCCGAGGATCTCGGCCCCTGGAAGCCGGTCATCAAAGGCGACAAGCTCTACGGGCGCGGCGGCGCCGACGACGGTTACGCGATCTTCGGCTCGCTCGCCGCGATACTCGCGCTGCAGCAACAGGGCATTCCGCACGCGCGCTGCGTCGTCATGATCGAGGCCTGCGAGGAATCCGGCAGCTACGATTTGCCGTACTACGTCGACCACCTGGCCGACCGCATCGGCAAGCCGTCGCTCGTGGTGTGCCTCGATTCGGGCTGCGGCAATTACGACCAGCTCTGGCTGACGACGAGCCTGCGCGGCCTGACCGGCGGCAATCTCAAGGTGAAGGTGCTCGAGGAAGGCGTGCATTCGGGTGATGCATCCGGCGTCGTCGCGTCGAGCTTCCGCATCCTGCGCGAGCTGCTCGACCGGCTCGAGGACGGCGCCACCGGCAAGATCCGCACGCCGGAGCTCTATGTCGACATTCCGGCCCAGCGCATCGAACAGGCGCAGCGTTCGGCCCAGGTGCTCGGCGATGCGGTGTATTCCAAATTTCCGTTCGTGGACGGCATGCGGCCGATGGACGAGGACCACGCCGAGCTCGTGCTCAACCGTACTTGGCGGCCGGCCCTGTCGGTGACCGGCGTGGCCGGCATGCCGCCGCTGGAATCCGCCGGCAACGTGCTGCGCCCGTTCACCGCGGTGAAGCTGAGTCTGCGCCTGCCGCCGACTCGCGACGGCGTCAGCGCCGGCGAATTCCTCAAGGGATTGCTCGAACGAGATCCGCCCTACGGCAGCGAGGTCAGCTTCGACCTGGAGAAGGCCTCGACCGGCTGGAACGCGCCGCAGTTGTCGGCCTGGCTGGAGCAGTCCGTCGCCGATGCATCGCGCGCGTTCTTCGGTCCGGATCCGGCCTACATGGGCGAGGGCGGCACGATCCCGTTCATGGGCATGCTCGGTGAGAAATTCCCCGGTGCGCAGTTCCTGATCACCGGCGTGCTCGGTCCGCATTCCAACGCGCACGGCCCGAACGAGTTCCTGCACATCCCGACCGGCAAGCGCGTGACGATGTGCGTGGCGAAGGTCATGGCCGATCATTTCGTCGCGAGCCAGGCCGGCCTGACGACCGGCGTGGCCGCGAGCGGCGCGCACAGCCATCACGGCGATCACGGCTGCTGCTGATGGCGGATCGCGGCCGGACGATCCGGAGCGGCACGGCGAGCGACGCCGGCGTGTGCAGTACGCATGCGGCCGGCACAGATCGCGCGGTCGCCGCACCGTCGTCGCTATCGTACAGGCGCGGACGACCGGGCAGGCGTGCGCGATTCGTCGCGGGACGGCGGATCGCTCGGGGACGGCACCGCGATTTCCGCGGCAGGCGCGGGGCGTCGCTTCGCGTGACGCGCCGCCATCCCGACGGTGCGTCCATGACCGGTCCCGGCATTCCTGCGGCGGCCGCGGCGAGCCGCTTTTTTCGACGCGTCTTCATCACGGCGATCTGTTCATGACGGGCTCCGACATTTCCGCGCCTCCCGCGCGGCGCCGCTTTTTTTCGCGACGCGTCGTCATCAGTGTCGCCGCGCTCGCTCTGCTCGCGCTCGCGGTCTCGTCGCTGTTCGCCGACGGCGGCGCGCACACGCCGGACCGGCAGATCATGCTCTGGCTGCGCGATCCGAAGGCGCTGAACGATCCGCTCGGACCGGACTGGTTCGAGGACGTCATGCGCGACATGACCGGCCTCGGCGGCATCGGCGTCGTCGTCGGTGCCGGCGTGCTGTTCGCCGGTTACCTGTGGCTGCGCCGCCGGCGCGGCGACATCGCCGTGCTCGCGCTGAGCCTGATCGGCGCGCAGCTCGTCAGCGCCATTGCGAAGCTGCTGGTCGCGCGGCCGCGACCGGATCTGGTCTCGCACGAGGCGGAAATCTACAGCGCGAGCTTTCCGAGCGGCCACACATTGATGGCGACGGTCGCCTGGGTCACGTTCGCGATGCTGCTCGCGGCCGACTTCGAGGACCGCCGACTGCGCGACTATTTGCTGCTGATCGCCTGGATCATCGCCGCCGCCGTCGGCTGCAGCCGCGTTTATCTCGGCGTGCACTGGCCCAGCGACGTGCTAGCCGGCTGGGCCGTCGGCGCACTCTGGATGCTGCTACTGTTGCGGCTGATTCCGCGATTACGCGGGCGCTGAGGCGCCGCGGCCGCTGCGTTCCTGAGTTTTTCGCGGAATATTCAATGCAAGGCGGCTGCGTCGTCTGCGTAATGCTTCCGCGTCGCCGGGCCGTGCCGGCGCCGCTGCCGTGCGGAACCCGTCGCTGCGCAGCGGAGCCGCTGCGCCTCAGGCAGCCTCAGCGCTTGACCCCCGCGCGCCAGGCATAGACGGCGGCCTGGGTGCGGTCCTGCAGTTCGAGCTTCGCCAGCACGTTGCTGACATGGGTCTTGACGGTCTTCTCGCCTATGCCCATGCGCGTCGCGATGATCTGGTTGGACAGGCCGTCGGCCATGAGTTCGAGCACTTCGCGCTCGCGCTGGCTCAGGCGGTCGAGCGCGCTCGGCGTCGGGTCCGAGTTCGGTGCGCGCACGGCCTGGACCAGCCGCGTCGCGATGCGCGGATGCAGGATGGCCTCGCCGCGCGCGGTGCGGCGCACCGCATCGGCGAGTGCGTCCGCGTCGGTGTCCTTGAGCAGGTAGGACAGGGCGCCGGCCTGGACCGCGTGGACGATCTGCACGTCGTCCTCGTAGCTCGTCAGGATCAGCACCTGGGTACCGGGGCAGGCGCTGCGGATCAGGCGCGTAGCCTCGACGCCGCCGCCCGGCATCACGAGATCGATCAGGGCGACGTCCGGCGAAAGCTCGCGGCATACGGCCGCGGCCGACTCGGCGCTGTCTGCCTCGCCGACGATGGTCAGGTCGTCGCAGGTGTCGAGGAAGGCGCGTACGCCCTGGCGCACCAGCACGTGATCGTCGGCGATGATGACGCGAATCGGTTGACTCATTACAGTCGAGCTCCGTAGTTGCAGCGGACCCGCACCTCGGTGCCGGCACCGGGCGCGCTGATCAGTTCGAAGTGGCCGCCCGGCAGAGCCTCGGCGCGGGCGCGCATGTTGGCAAGACCCATGCCGCCGCTGCGGTCGGCACCGCCGACCCCATTATCCGCGATGGTCAGCGCAATCTGCTCGTCCTTGCGATGGAGGCCGATTGCGACTCTGGTCGCGCCGCTGTGGCGCAATACGTTGGCCAGCGCCTCTTCGGCGATACGCAGCAGCGCTTCGCCGTGTACGGCGTGGTCGGGCACCGAATCGTCGAGGTCGAATTCGCGCTGCAGGCCGCTGAGGCGGGCCCAGCGTTCGGCGAGCTCGCGCAGGCGCGGCGCCAGGAAGCCGCGCGGGGGGCCTTCGCTGCGCAATTCATGGAGCACGTTGACGAGCTGGCGCTGGATGCCGTTGATGAGCTCGAACGAGTCGTCGAGGCGGCTCTTGGCCGCTTCGTCGTCCTGACCGATCAGGCGCCGCGCCGCGCGGATCTGCAGGTTCAGCGCGAAGGCTTTCTGCTTGACCGTGTCGTGCAGGTCGCGCGCGATGCGCTGGCGTTCCTGCAGGCTCGCGAGCTCGGCCCGGGACTGCATCAGGCTCATCAGTTCAGCGGCCATCTGGTTGAGGTCGCGCGACAGACGGCCGAGCTCGTCGCCGCTGTCGTCGGGAATCAGGGTCGAGAAGTTGCCGCTGCTCCAGGATTCGGCTGCGTCGGCGATCGTGTTGAGCCGGCGGGTGACCCAGCGGACCATGAAGAACGCCGTGGCCAAGCTGAACACGACGAGATAGACCAGCAGAATCGGCCACTCGAAGCTCTTCTCGCCGGTGATCCGCTGCCACGGCAGCGGCAGTCGCAGCTCGGTGAGCAGGAAGCCGCGCAGCTGGCCCTTGCCGTCGCGGATCACCGCGAGGACTCGGCGCACGCGCTCGGGTTCCTCGGCGCCGGGCAGATTCACCGAGCCGGTCTCCTGCGCCTCGCCCCAGCTCGCGTCTCCGGCGGTCGGCGGCGTCGCGAGCCAGCCGCTCTCGGGGGCCGTGGCCAGCACCTTGCCGGCCGTGTCGTAGACGCCGACCGCGATCGGAACCTTGGACAGCTCCAGCATCACGTAGGAGGCCGGCGCCAGGCCGTCCTGCGGCCGTTCGAGCCGCAGCACCAGCGCTTCGGCGCGTGTGGCCAGCTCCATCTGGCCCGGCGGTTCGTCGTTGTTCCAATGCTTGCCGATCTCGTCGGCGGCCTCGCGCGTCATCGCCGCCATGCGACCGGAGTCCACGGCCTCGAACAGCTCGTGAAACTCCAGGCTGACGATGGTCCACTGGATCAGCGCGAGCGCCGGCACCGACAGCAGCAGATAGAACAGGGCCAGCTTGAACGTGAGGCCCTGCAGCGGATGGCGACGTTGCGACATGGGAAGGCGACGGCAAAGACGGTCCAGTGTGACCGGTGTGTCGCGGCGTTTCCAGTCGGCGGCGCGAGAACGCCGGGACGCTCGTACCGGTGTCGCCGCGTCATGCCTGACGCGCTAATGTTGCGGTTCGGGACGAGGCGCCGGCCCGGCCGGCACCATTCCCGCCGCGATCTGTGTTCCGCCGCGGCCTGCCTGCAGCCGTGGTCAGTTGATCATGTCGGGATCTGTCACGGGCAGCACGTTGGCCTCTTCGGGCCAGTTGTCGACGAGCGTGACGCGCTCGCCCTGCAGCGAGCCGTTGCCGAGGTTGACGACGGCATGGGCGCTGGACGTGTCGTCGGGCTCGGCCAGCGCGCTGTTGCCTTCGATGGTCACGTCGCGCAGGTCGATGTCGCCGAGATTCAGTAGCGCCGAGGCTGTCAGCACCGAACTGCGCCGGCCGGTCACGGTGTTGCCGGCCAGCCGCGAGCGCGCAAGTTCGAGGCGGCCGAAGTTCAGCACGATGCCGGCGTCGCGCTTGGCCGCGAGCACGGCGTTGTGGCTGATCTCGCTGTCCCAGCCGCGCAAGGTGCCGTAGTTGATGACGATGGCGTTCGCGCCGTCGGCGAAGCTGTCGGTCACGCGCACGCGATCCAGGTGCAGCACGCCGCGGTTGATGATGGCGCCGCGCGAGGCTTCGGCGATGCCGAGGTTCTCGAGCGCGAGCTTGCCGCCGCGGGCGACGCCGACGAGGGCGAACTCGGCGTCGGAATAGCGGCGGATCTCCGCACCGTTGCCGACGATGGTGATGGCGCTGCGGATCAGCGGCAGTCCGAGCGACTGCCGGCTGTCGCCGGGATTGCGCACGATGTAGAGCCCGGCGGGTGCGAGCTCGATGCGGTCGGGCTCGCGCGTGGTTTCGGCGGCGCGGATCGCGGCGATCAGGCCGTCGGTGTCGTGGTCGCGGATCACGAAGGTCGCCGCTGGCGCGGACGCGGAGGCGGCGGCGAGCACGGCGAGACAGAGCAGTCGCAAGGTCATGGAGTTCCCCGGGGAGTGGCTGCAACGCGCCCAACGCTGCTGCAGCGCGATAGAGCTAACGATCTAATCGGCACGGCTGCCGCGACGCGCGTCGCGGCCGCCGCCGGCAGCCGACGGGCGGCAGGAAATCACTGCCGCTGTGGTCGTGTCGGGCTGAGCCGCAGCGGCCGGCCGTTGCCACGGCGGCAGACTGCGCCGTCGCGCCGCGCGCGCTTTGCGCAGCCGGGGCGACGCGGCACAATGCGCCTCCGCTTTCAGATCGAGTCCCCATGTCGCGTCGCATCGTTGCTCGCCGCTCCCCCATCCACGGCAACGGCGTGTTCGCCGTCACCGACATTCCCGCCGGAACCACGCTGATCGAATACCGCGGCAAGCTGCTGACCCACGCCCAGGCCGACAAGCGCTATCCGGGCAATGCCGACACCGGCCACACCTTTCTGTTCACGCTGAACGACCGCTACGTCATCGATGCGAACGAAGGCGGCAACATCGCGCGCTGGATCAATCACAGCTGCGAGCCGAACTGCCAGTCCAGTCTCGAGGAAGACCCCGACGGCGACGCGCGCAAGGACCGCGTGATGATCGAGACCGTGCGCGACGTCCGCGCCGGCGAAGAGCTCTGCTACGACTACGGCATCACCTTGGAAGAGCGGCACACGCCGCGGCTCAAGGCGATCTGGGCCTGCCGCTGCGGCTCGCCGCGCTGCACCGGCACCATGCTCAAGCCCAAGCGCCGGCCGGCCGGTTCCGAGGCCTGAAACCGGCGGCGCGATCGGGTACGGGACTGAACTGCGCTTTGGCTTGGTGATGGGCGAATAGTCGGTACTATTGGCCCAGGCCGCGCGCTGCTGCGAAGGCCCGCGGACCGCCGGCAGGCAGGCGTGGAAAACGGTCTGCCGGACGAACGAGCACAAGCATGGCTTGCGCCGTTCGGCGGAAAACGGGAGCAGGGCCCGTTTTCCGGCGAGCAGCGGGCGACAACTCACAACCGTCGATCGGAGCGGGCGATGCGCATCGACAAGACTCTCGTGGTGATCGGCCTCAGCGACGACGACACGGCGCATCTGCGCCTGCTGTTGCGCAAGGCCGGCGAACAACTGCGCCAGCGCTGGCGCTGGGGCAGCGAGCAGGGCGCCGACCTCGTCGTCGTCGACACGAACGCGTTCGCCGGGCAGATGGCGCGCACGCGCGCGCTGGCCGCCGGCATGCGCGTGGCCGTGATCACCGACGATCCGGCCGAGTCGGACCAGGAACTGCGCCTGCACCGGCCTCTGAAGCTGCCCAACGTCGTCGCGGTGTTCAACACGGCCGGCGGCGACTTCACCCTGGCGCCGCAACTGCAGTCCGGCGGCGACGATCTCTACCTCGAATTCGCGCGCACGCCGTCGAGCAAGCTCGATCCGCCGAGCGCGCTCGTGCGCATGATCAAGGAAGACGGCGTCGCCGACCCCGCGGTGCTCGGCGGTCTGCACGTCGATGCGCCGGTGCCGGACGGCGACGATCCGTTCCACCGCGACGAGCAGGCGCACAAGCCGCGCTATTCGGTGCCGCTGACCCTCGACGAGAACACCCAGGTCGAACGCACGAGCGGAGCGACGCCGCGCAGCGAAGCGCGCGCGTTCGAGGTCAGCGAAGGGCTGACCTTGCAGGGCTCGGCGCCGGGACCGAACACCCTTCCGCCGGTCAAGCGCGGCAGTCTCGCGGTCGACGGCAGCCGTCATGCGCTGCTCGACTACCTGCAGGGCAACCTGCTCGCCGGTCCGGCGCAGATCCGGTTCGACGGTGCGGTCTCGCTGACGCTGGATCCGAAGAACCGCCTGTTCCACAGCGACGGCAGCCTGGCACAGCTCGCGGCCTATGTGCGCGAGCCGCTCGCGCTCGGCGACTGGCGCCGCCTGACCACGGCCGAATTCAATCCGATACGCGAGAGCCAGCCGGCCCAGCCCTATCAGAACCTGATCTGGCTGCAGGCCCTGGCCGGGTCGGGCGGGCGGCTGTCGCCGCAGCTCGATCCGGGCGGCACCTACCGGCTCAAGCACTGGATAGAGCTCGACCGCGACCTGAACCAGCACCAGCGCATCGCGCGCTCGATGATGCAGCCGGCACGCCTCAACGAGATCGCCGCGGCCGCCAACGTGCCGCTGGCCGAGGTGTTCGACGTGGTCAATGCCTATCACGCGATAGGCCTGATCGAATGGGAGCCGCGCGCTTCGCTGCGCGCGCCGGCCAAGACCGAGCGCGAGAGCGGCGGACTGCTGTCGCGCCTGAAGCGGCCGTTCGGCAAATCCTGACGACGCGCGCCGCCGTCAGGATCCGGGCGGCGCCGGACGGAGCGTTCAGTCGGCCTGCGGCCGAACCTCGACCGTGCTCCTGATCGAATTCGCGATGAAGCAGTTCGCGTGGGCGCGTTCGTGCAGCAGCACGATTTCCTCGGCAGTCGGCACCCTGTCGCCGGAGAACCGCGTGCGCGGATTCAGCTGCACGTGGGTCACGGCGAATTTGCCGTCAGCGTTCTTGTCGAGAATCGCCACGGCGTCGTCGGCGTAACTGTCGAGCGTGTAGCTGCGATTCGCGCAGAGCGCGAGGAAGGTCAGCATATGGCAGGAAGATACCGCGGCCAGCAGCAGTTCCTCGGGATCGGTGGCATCGGCTTCGCCGCCGTAGCCCGGCGCCGCGGAATTGCGCAGCTGCTGGCCGCGCTCGAAGCTCAGGCGATGCTCGCGCCGGTAGTTGCCGCGCTCGAACGGGCCGCCGTCGCGCTGCCAGCTCAGGGAAGTGTGGTGTTCGGACATGGAGCCCGGTCCTGTGAGGCGGCACGCGCCGCGGAACGCGGATCATCGCCGCACGGCCGGCTTTGACGAAAGTACCGGCTTGCGGCAGCGTGCGCGAATGAAGAAACGCAGAACCCGTCCGCCGCCGCCGGCGTCTTCGCAACCCGGCGCCGCACGCGGCGCCGCGCGGCCGTCCGTGCCGCGACCGGCATCGGCGCCGGCG